>JAYZFQ010000068.1:0-39634 GCA_036336695.1 Myxococcota bacterium | reverse complement strand
CGTCGACAAAGGCCCCTGGGGGGCTGTGAATCCCGGGCCGGTTGCTTGCAGGCCGGTAGGCTGCCCGTAAACTCGCCCACCTTCTGAGGAGCCCCCGTGAAGACCCTGCGCACCCCCGATGCCCGTTTCGAAAACCTGCCCGGCTTTCCCTTTGCGCCGCACTACACCGAGATCGCGGACGGGGAGGGGGGGAGTCTCCGGATTCACCACGTGGATGAGGGGCCCCGGGACGGGGAGCCCATTCTGTTGCTCCACGGCCAGCCGACCTGGTCCTATCTGTATCGGAAGATGATCCCCATCCTGGTGGCGGCCGGTCACCGGGTGGTGGCGCCGGATTTCGTGGGTTTCGGCCGCTCGGACAAGCCCGCCGAGCGCAGCGACTACACCTATGCGAACCACGTGCGCTGGTTTTCCGCTTGGCTGGAGGCAGTGGATCTCCAGGGGGCGACGCTTTTCTGCCAGGACTGGGGCGGCCTGATCGGCCTGCGCCTGGTGGCGGCCTTCCCCGAGCGCTTCGCCCGGGTGGTGGCGGCGAACACGACGCTTCCCGACGGCAGTTGGGGCGTTCCCCTCGAAGCCGTCGACATGATGCGCAAGGTCTACGAGGGCTTGCCCGTCATCGCGGTGGACGAACTCCGGGAGCGCTTCGGCGCGACCGACGGGCCGCCGGCATTGTTGTTCTGGCGCAAGTTCTGTGCGGAGACGCCCGAGTTGCGGGTCTCGGAAGTCATGGCCCACACGGCCCGCGATCGCCTGGCAGACGCGGTGGCGGCAGCCTACGACGCCCCGTTTCCGGGCCCCGAGTACCTCGCCGGGGCGCGCCAGTTCCCGAGCCTCGTGCCCATTTTTGGCGACGACCCCGAGATTCCCGCCAACCAGGAAGCCTGGAAGGTGCTCGAGACGTTCGACAAGCCGTTCCTCACCGCCTTCGCCGACGCCGACCCGGTGACGGCGGGTGCCGAGGGGGCGCTGCAGGAACGCATTCCCGGGGCCCGCAAGGTGAAGCACGTGACCATCGCCGATGCGGGGCACTTCCTCCAGGAAGACCAGGGCGAAGCCTGTGCCGCGGCGATCCTCGACCTGGTGCGCCAGTACCCGGCGCCCACGGGATGACACCCGGGGCGGGCACGCCGGGAAAAAACCGGAGCGACGCCCCGCCGGTCGCGGTTCGCGGCGGGGGCAGGCCCGGGTGAAGCTCGGAGACGGCGAGCACTACGTGATCATCGGTCGGCCCGAGTCCGGCTACTCGCTGAAGGTGCGCTCGGCGATGCGTTACAAGGGCATCCCCTACACGTGGGTGAACCGGTGCCTGCGCAACAACCGGCTCTTCCGGGCCCACGCCCAGGTGCAGCTCATTCCGCTCGTCTTTCGACCCGATGGCAGCGCCGTCCAGGATTCGACGCCGATCCTGGAAGAACTGGACCGCGCCTACCCCGAGCCTCCGCTGCACCCGGCGGAGCCGGCCGCACGCATTGCCTCCGAGATCCTGGAGGAGTACGCCGACGAGTGGGTGAACAAGCTGATGTTCCAGTATCGCTGGGGGCACCGCGCGGATCAGAAGCACCGCGCGGGCACGCTGGCCCGCGGCATGCTGGAGGGCCACCCCCTGCGCCCCTTCGCGCCCGTCCTGGCGCCTTTCATCGTGCGGCGGATGGTGCCGCGCATGGCGTTTGCCGGGGCGAACGAAAACAACGGTCCGCTTCTCGAGGAGTCCTTCCACAACCTGGTCGATGCGCTCGAGGCCCATCTCGCCGCACGGCCCTACGTGTTCGGCGGGCGGCCGGCCCTGGGCGACTTCGGGTTGTGGGGGCAGCTCAACCAGTGCTTCATCGACGTGACGTGCGGCGCGTACATTCGGGCCCATGCACCGGCGGTGGCGGCCTGGATCGCGCGCATGGCGGAGCCGGAACCGCTCGGACCCTTTGCGCCCTTCGCAGACCTCGAGGCCACGCTCGGGCCGGTCTTTGCCCGGGAGGTGGGTCCGCGTTTCCTCGCCTGGAGCGGAGCCAATGCCCGGGCCTGGGAGGCCGGGGAGGCCCGCACCGAACTCACGATGGACGGGCGGCCCTACTTCCAGAAGACGTTCAAGTATCCCGCGCACACCCTCGGCATCTTGCGCGGCAAGTACGCGGAAGTTGCGGCCGATCCCGAGGTGGCGCGTTTTCTCGAAGCCACGGGTTGTCGGCAGGAACTTGCGGCGGCGGGCGCCGGCCACTGAGTTTCCAGCGGTTGCGCGCTGCGCGGTTCGGTAGCATGGACGGGTGTCCGAGAGCGAATCCGCGGCGCGCCGGGAGCGGCTTCGTGCTGCCACGAGCGCCAACAAGCTCTTCGTGTTGGTGGCGGTGGGGGCTGTGGCCTGGCCGCTGGTCTTCCACTACTCCGGGTTGGCGCCGGCCGAGCGGCTCAAGGGCCTGACCTACCCGGCGCTCTCCGGGTACCTGTACCGCCAGACACCGGGGCAGAAGCCGAGCCATGGCATCGACTTCAGCCAGATCCACCTCTCCGCGCGCCATCTGAATGCGGGCGAACCCGTCTATTTCAAGGTGCTGCGCGGCAAGTGGCGGCGGCGCTGGAGTTCCACCTACCACCCCATGGTCCACTGGCTCTACCTGCCGATGGCAGTGATTCCCTTCCCGATTGCGCTCGCGCTCCACAATTTGGGCGGCATGGCCATCGTCCTGCTCAGCGCGGCGTTGGCGCTCCGACGCGCCGGCTCGTTGTGGGCCTTCCCAAGCATCGCGGCGGCCTTCGGGGCGGCCATGTTCCTGAGTCCAACCGGGCTGCTGCACCTCGAGCGCGGCCAGATGGACCTGTTTGCGGCCGGATCTTTCATCTGCGTGATCGCGATGTTCGGGCCCCGGATGGTCGGGTGGGCCCTGGCGGCGGCGCTCTTTGCCACGCTGAAGGTCTCGGCGTGGATCTTCGTGGGCTTCTACTGGATTGTGGCGGCGCCGCTCTGGGGTCTGCGCGACTGGCGCGTGTGGGTGCTGCCCGCAGCGATCGGTCTCGCGAACCTGGTGTTCCTTTCCGAAGTGAAGGAATGGATCCCGGCCTTCATGTACGTAGCGGAGAACACGTCGAGGGCGGGGCCGAGCTTCACGCGGGTGCTCCCGAATTCCCTCGCCCACGCCTTGCCCTTCGTCAGTACGTTCCTCGTGGCCGCGGTGGCATGGGGCGTCTTGTTCTGGCGGAACCAATGGCAGGACCCGGCGGCTCGCCGCCAGGTCCTGGAGCGCATTTCGTTTCCCCTCGCGGCGGTGCTGGCGATCCAGACAATCGGGGCCACACCGGTCACCCATGACTACCGGCTCGTGGCGCTCCTGGGCTTGCTCCCGGCGCTGGCCATCTGGTGCGGGCGCGAAGAGCGCCTCGCGGCGTGGCTCCGCTATGCCGTCGCGCTCGGCTACGCCTTCGTGATGGTCGTGGCGTTTCGCATTCCGCCGTTTCTCCACACGCTCTACGTGGACGTTGCCTGGCTGTTGATCTGGGCGTCCGTGGTCCTGCTGGTGCTGACCCTCTACCTGCCGTTCCGCCGCCTGCGGGAAGCGGCGTCGCCGGTCCGGTCGTTGAGCCCGAGCACATAGATCGCCCCCTTCCCGAAGGTGCGCACCACGCCCAACTCCCGGGGGCGCAGCCCGCGCACGAAGTTGCACTTCCGGTCCTTCGCGAATACCACGACGTAGTCGGCCCCAGCATCCCGGAGCAGGGAGAGGGTCTGCTCGGGCGCGTGTTGGCACAAGATCCAGTGGTAGCCGGATTGGCTGAAGACCGAGAGGGCCATGCTGCGCGTCGTGACGACTGAGGGGCGGGGCGACTGCTTGTCGAGCCACAGGATGAGGTCCGGCTCGAAGCCGCTGAGGCCGGACCGGTAGTTCTTGTTCAGCAACGTCTGCATGCCCAGGGTGTTCCCGACCAGGGTGAGGGCAAGCAGCGCCGCCGCTGCGAGCCGCCACGCGAGGTGGGTGTGGGAGTCGAGGTAGGCGAGCGCCGGGAGGATGAGCAGCAGGAGGGGGAGTCCGTGGCGATAGCCGAAGAGCCAGGGGAGCGCGAAGGTCGAGTGGTGGAGATGGACGGGCGCGAGCGCGACGGCTCCCGTTGCGAGCATCGCCGTGGCGAGGGCGTACCGGGCCGGCAGGCTGCGGGGCGGGCGTGGCCGGCGTCGCAGCAGGTGGGCGCACACGGGCACGAGGGCCAGGGGGACGAGGTAGGCGAGGGCGTTGAAGTGGAAGGTGTAAGCGTGCTTGGCGTCGGGATCGAAGGCGACACCGAGCCCGCCGAGGCGGTCCACGAAGTAGGCCCACGCCGTGGGGGGTGAGGTGACGTGGGGGAAGACTGCCAGTTCGGGGGTGGCGCGCTGGGTTTCGAGTCCCAGCGCTGCGCCGGGGGTGAGCGGATCCATCCAACTCGCCAGGTAGACGACCCACGGGACCAGCGGTGCGAGGACCCCTACGGCTGCGACGCCGCCGAGCCGCAGGGCCTTGCCGTGGCCCAGGCCGCACCAAGCGAGCACCAGGGGGACCGCGGCGGCGAGGCCGATCAGCTGGGGGCGGGTCAGGAGCGTCACGCCGGCGAGCAGGCCGGCGGCCAAGGCCCAGCCAGCGCTTGCTTCGCGTGCGGCCCGGTCGAGGGCGAGCAGGGCGGCAAAGAGCCAGGCGAAGGCGAGGGCTTCGTTGTTGGGAACCGAAGTGAACCGGAAGAACACGACATTGGTTGCGAGGACGAAGACCGCGACGTGCCCGAAATTCGGAATCCAGCCGGAGCGGAAGAGCCACCCGCGCTGGTTCCCGCGGATCCCGCGCCAGAGCGCATTGGCCAGGAAATAGAGGAGCACGAGATCCACGAAGTAGAGGAACTCCGGCAGCGCGGTTGCCGCTTTCCGGAGGTCCGTCGCGGCCCCCACGCCGCCGAGCGTGAGGGGCCACACCGGACTGGTGGTGACCCGGTGCGGGAATTCCTGGAAGCCCTGGAAGTAGAGCGAGAGGTTGGTTGCCAGGCCCTCGCCTTCGGCCACGTGGCGGGCGATTCCGTAGAAATAGTCGCCGTCGTAGACCCGCGGGCCGATGTCGGGGTTGAACCGGCCCTTGAGCGGTACCAGCGCAGCGAGCATCAGGAGCAGGAACGCGTAGGGAAGGATGCGCTTCGCCATTGCGATGATTCGGCCCGGGGTTGCGCGCCCCGGAGCTACGCTCAGAGCATACACGGCGCACGGAGCTACGCTTGCTCGGTCGTATGCGTGTCCTGTTGGCGGTCTGCATCGCGGTGGTGGTTGGGTTCCCGGCAAGCGGGGCGCCGGCGGTCCAACGCGACATCGCCCTGGACGCCGGGGGCTCGCTCGATTTCTTCCCGCCCTTTGCTGGGGATTCCCGGGTGCCGCTCGTGGTCTTCGTGGCGGGAACCTTCTGGGGCCTGCGCGCTGGCAGGGCGCCCGACATCGACGGCATGGTCGTGCGGCCCCTGCGCAGCGACGGCGCCGCCGTCGCCGTGATCCGGCACCGGCCGGCGCCCCAGGCGGACCCGCGAAGCTACGCCGAGGACGTCGCGTCGGGCCTGGCGTGGTTGTTCGCGCGCGCCGGCACCCTGGGTTTCGATCCCGAGCGCGTGGTCCTCGCCGGGCACGGGTCCGGGGGGCAACTCGCGGCCCTGGTGGGGCTCGACCCGAGCTATCTCGCCGCCGAGGGACTCGAAAACACGCAGCTGGCCGGGGTCTTTCCCATGAGCGCGCTCTACGACCTGGACGGCGCCCCGGACGTGCCGCCGGAACTGGTCGCTTTTGCCGCCGAGGCGTACCCCGATGCGGCCGCGCGGCGGGCGGCGTCGCCGGTTCACCACGCCGGGGGCGACGCCCCGGCGGTGCTGGCACTCGCCGCAGCGGCCGACATGCCGGGCCTCGCGCCGGCAGGGCTGGCCTTCACCGAGGGCCTGCGCGATGCCGGCCACGCCAATGCCGAAACCTTCGTGGCGCCGAAGCGCGATTTCCGCAGCATTCTCGATTTCTCCGGGCGGGGGAACGCGGCCCATTCCCACCTGGCGGCGTTTGCCGGGGTCGGGGACCGCGTGGCGGAAATGCAGGAACTCTGGGAAGTGCGCCGATATTGGCGCGACCCGGAGCGCACCACGGCGGGCTTCCGGCAGGCGGGTGTTCCCGTGGTTCGCCACGAGAAGACCCCCGCGTTCGACGAATGGGTGCGCACGTACCTCGCGCTGTCCGGGGGGCGCAAGGGTTCCGTGGCCCGGGAGTCCTTCGAGGCAGTGGACCTGTACGCGTGGCTCGACGCCCAGGGTCCCGAGGCGGGAACCGGCCGCTGGCTCGAAATGACCAACGCCCGGGGCGTAAAGGCATTCCTCGATCTCGAAGCGGCGCGGCCCTACCGGCCCGTGATCGTGGTCGGGATCGACGACCAGCCCGACCTGTTCCGCGTGGTCGAGCTCTATCACACGCTCCGGCGCACGACCTGGGAGCAGCCGGAACCCGAACGCTGGCTGCTGGCGCGCGCGCTCGGGGGGTTTCTCTTCTTCCTCGAGGAACCTTCGAATGAACTCGTGCCGAGCTTGTTCGGCCTGTTCGCGTTGACACCCGACAGTTTTCACCGCACCGAGACCGATCCCCTGGCGCCGGTGCGGGCGCTGGACCCGGAACTGGTCGAACTGGTCGTCTCAGAAAAGGCCTGTGTTTCCTGTCACGTCTTTCACGGCGTGGGCGGGCGAGCGGGGCACCTGCGCGCCCGGGACGGGGCCGTGGTCGGCGGCATGGGCCGAGCGCTCGAGACGTACCCGCCGAAGGTGTGGCGCCGGTATGTCTTCGACCAGAGTGCGGTGGCCGCCGAGATCGGCGCGACCCCCGTGATGCTGCCGCCCGAGTCCCAGCGCCTGCTCTACGAAGCAGTGGAGGCGGCGCGCTAGGGGGGTGTAGGATGCGCGCCATGAACCCCGAAACCATCGTCCGCGATTTCTGCCGCGCCTTCGCAGAGCCGAACCTCGAGAAGATTCTCGGGTTCTTCTCGGAGGACGCGATCTACCACAATATTCCGCTCGATCCCGCCCAGGGGCTTCCGGCCATCCGAGCCGTGCTGGAGCAGTTCATCTCGCCCGATGCGAAGTCGGAGTTCGAGATCCGTCACCTGGCGAGCGCCGGCAACGTCGTCCTCACCGAGCGCGTCGACCACCTGTCCATCCAGGGCAAGCCCGTCGCGCTGCCGGTGATGGGGACGTTCGAAATCGGCGACGACGGCAAGATCCACGCCTGGCGTGACTACTTCGACATGGGGCAACTCACGGCGCAGATGGGCTGAGCTCGCCGGGCGCGTCCCCGTGCAGGCGGTAGAGGTGGTTCCACGCGTGGGAGTCCAGGTGGGTCGCCCCCGGCAACGTCGGCGCGGCGGGGGCCACGATCAATGCGTGGGTGACGCCGGCGTCTCGCAACTCGGGGGCGCCGGGCTCGACGATGAGTTCGACGGTGTCCGGCGCCGCGAGGCGGAAGCGGACGCCGGCAACGCCGGATGACCGCGCCGTGACGTGGGCGTAGCGGTTGTACACGCGCTCGAAGTTCCCCTCCGGATCGAACTGCTGCCAGAGTTCCAGTTGCGGTAGGGGGTGTACGCCGGTCACGGCCGGTACCCCCGCGACGCGGAAGAGATTGCCCACGACGGGCGGCCCGTAGGAAATCCACAGGGTCTCGCCCCCGGCTTCGCGGTCGATCGCGGCGATCATCCGGGTCAGGGGGTTTTCACGGAGGTAGGCGGTACCGCCGCGAACCAGCGGGTTGTACCAGACCGTCGTGGACGCGAGGACGAGGGCCAGGCCCGCGAGCACACCGGCGGGCTGCCAGCGCGTAACAATCGCCCACGCCGCCAGGCCGTTCACGGCGACGGCAGCGACGAGCCACCCGGTTCCCACGGCGGGAAACACGCGGTGCACCGAAACGGCAAGCACGCCGAGCAGCGCGGCCCACGCGACGGCGATGCCGAGGGCGAACCCACGCCCGGTTGTGGCGAGGGGGGGCTGGGAGAGGAGACGCACGAGGAGTGCTGCGTCGGCGAGGCCCAGCGCGACCAGGGTGCGCGAGGGCGGGGCCCACGACAGGCCGGTGCTTCGGGCGAGCCAGGCGGGAAGACCCACGGCGGCGTAAAGGGCGAGGAGCGCGGCGTAGCCGAGGAGCAGGAGCGAGAGCAGATCGGTGCGGCCGCGGGCGGCATCGCGCAGGACGACGGCCCCCGCCACGGGAAAGAACAGCCAGAACGAGGCGCCTTCCGCGATGTTGATCAAGGGCGACCAGTTCTCGACCCGCCCGGCCACGAGCAGGTCGTGGAGGAACAGTTGCCAGAGGGGGAGGTCGCCCCCGGTGGACATCCGCGCGCCGGGGTAGGCGGTGGCGAGCATGCGCTCGATGCTCGACGCCACATCGACCGTGAAGGCGAGAGCGATCGCGGCCGTTGCCGCCGCCGCACCCGCGAGGCCAGCCACGCGAAGCCCCCCGTGCTTGCGCAGGTCGTGCCGCCGTTCCCAGGCGAGGCCCACGAAGAGGAGGACCGCCAACTGGGCGAGGGGAACCTGGTAGGGCGGGTAGATGACGAGGCCCAGGCAACCGAGCGCCCAGGTCAGAAGGACGGCCCCTGCGAGGATGCCCCCGGGCCGCGCGGCGCTCACGACGCGGTCGGCGCCGAGCACGGCGAGGCCGACGTAGGCGCCGAAGCGTCCCGGCAGAAAGGCCCAGAGTTGAAGGAACGGCGCCGCGACCAGGAAGAGCGCGCCCCACGCCGCGAGCTCCGGGCGGGCGGGCGCCAAGCGGAGCAGGACGAAGAACCACACCGCGGCGAAGCCGAGGGTCTGGGTCCACCACATCCAGGCGACGCCCGCGTCGTCCCCCAGCAGGAAGCCCCAGGCGTAGGGCCGGAAGAGCGTGGACCAGTGCCGCATGGCGTAGTCCCGGAGCAGGAGATCCTGGCCCAGGCCGATGTGGGTGTTCACGCGCGGGAAGCGCGGTTCGTGGGACGACTGGGAGAGCGCGGTCGGGAGGTTGACCAGCCAGTCGTCGCTGCGCAGCGGGCGCGGCTCGCCGAACAGGACTTCGCTCGCCGGGGAGCCGTCGATCATCGTGTGCCAGACCGGCATCGAGTAGCCGTGAAGCTCGAGGCCGACGCCGAGGGCGAATAGCAGCGTCGCGACCACGAGGACTCGGTGCGGCAGGGACTTCAGGCGGAATCCTCTCGGTGTCGGCGCCGGCCGATGGGGTGCGCCGGGAGCGGCGCGGGATCACGGCGATCCGGGAGCGGCGGCTTCACGCCCGGATCCTAGTGCTATTGGTTGGCTCCGTGCAGGTCCTTTTCAGCGGCGGTGTTCCCGGCGCGGCGGATGAGCGCGGCGTCGCCGGGGTGCTGGGGATCCTCGACGTCGGCACGGGCCGGGTCGTCCACCGCTGGGAGTACCGGCCCGCGGGCGATCTCTACGGCGGGCCGCGGAAGGTCCAGTTCACGGGGTTCGGTTTCGCGGGCGGGCGCCTGTGGGTGTGCTCGTTCGGCGAGATCCTGGGCTTCGACGCATGGCCGCCCCGGGAACCCAGCGCCCGGATCAGTCTTCCCGGCTTCAACGATCTGCACCACTGCCTGCCGTGGCGCGACGGACTGGCCGTTGCCAATACGGGCCTGGAGACGGTGGAGCTCGTCTCCTTCGAAGGCGAGTTGCGGGAGCGCTGGGACCTGCTCGCCGGGATGCCGGGCGCCCGGCGCATCGATCCCACCCGGGACTATCGCCGGGTGGCCGACACCAAGCCGCACTACTGCCACGTGAACCACCTCTTCGACGTCGACGGCGTGTTGTGGGCGACCCAGTTGCGCAGCGCGAATGCGGCCCCGGTCTCCGCCCCGGGCGAACCGCTCGCCTTCGCCACCGGGATGCCCCACGACGGGCGATGGCGCGGCGACCGGCTGCTGTTTACGACGACCAACGGTCACCTCGTCCTGGCGGATCCGCGCCGGGGCGAGATCCTGCGGGACGTGGCCCTGGCCGAGATCACCCCGGGTCTCGAGCAACTCGGCTGGTGCCGCGGCGTCTGCGAGGACCCGCGCGACCCGTCGCGCGTCTTCGTCGCCTTCAGCTCGGTGCGGCGCAGCCGTTGGCAGGAGTTCGGATACTGGATCCGCTGGCGACAACCCCCGGTTCACGGCCGGGTCGTCCTCTACGACATCGAGGCCGGCCGGCTCTGCGCGAGCTGGGACGTGGGAGACGGCGCCGGCGACGTGTTGTTCCAACTCGAACCCCTGCCGCCCGAGCGCTGGGTCTGACAGGCCCGCGGGTCAGGAGGTTTCTTCCCGGCGGCGCCGCCACGCGGCGAGGCGCTCGGCGATGGTGGCCTCGACCCCGGTGTCCTTGGGCTCGTAGAAGACGCGGTCGGTCAGGGCCTCGGGCAGGTTCGCCGCGGCGACGAACTGGTCGGGGGAATCGTGGGGGTACGCGTAGTCCCGGCCATAGCCCAGGCCGTGCATGAGCGCGGTGGGCGCATTGCGCAGGTGGAGGGGCACGGGGAGCGAGCCCGCTTCCCGCGCGGCTTCCGCTGCCCGGTCCCCGGCACGGTAGGCCGCGTTGCTCTTGGGGGCGCACGCGAGGTAGGTCACGGCCTGGGCGATGGGGATGCGACCCTCGGGAAGGCCGATCCGCTCGACCGCGAGCCAGGTCGACATCGCGAGGTTCAGGGCGTGGGGGTCGGCGTTGCCGACGTCTTCGCTGGCGAAGATCGCCATCCGGCGGCACAGGAAGAGCGGGTCGTCGCCGGCTTCGAGCAGGCGCGCCGCCCAGTAGAGCGCCGCGTCGGGATCGCTGGCCCGCAGGCTCTTGATGAAGGCCGACGCCACGTTGTAGTGCTCCTCGCGGTCGCGGTCGTGGACGAGCAGGCGGCGACCGACGGCTTCCTGGACCGCGGCGAGGGCGAGGGGCTGCGCGGCGTTGGCTCCGCTCCGGTGCAGGGCGACCGCTGCCTCGAGGATCGAAAGCGCGCGCCGCGCGTCCCCATCGGCGGCGTGGGCGATCGCGGGGGGCACGTCGTCGTGGAGCGCCACGCCGCCGAGGCCCCGCTCGGTGTCGCTGGCGGCGCGTTCCACCAGTTCGGCCAGGGCCGTTTCCGGCAGCCGGGTGAGAGTGTAGACGCGGCACCGGGAAAGCAGGGGTGCGACGACTTCGAAGGAGGGGTTTTCCGTGGTTGCCCCGACCAGGGTCACGGTCCCGGCTTCGACGTGGGGCAGCAGGGCGTCCTGTTGCGCGCGGTTGAGCCGGTGGAGTTCGTCGAGGAACAACGCCGTGCGCCGGCCGGCCCCGCGCTCGCGCCGGGCGCGCTCGATGCTCGCGCGGATCTCCTTCACCCCGGTCATCACCGCCGAGAGAGACTCGACGCGCAGGGTCGCGGCGTCGGCCAGCACCCGGGCGAGTGTCGTCTTGCCGCATCCCGGCGGGCCCCAGAGGATCAGGGACGGCAGTTCGCCGGCAAGTGCGAGGCCGCGGAGCGGGCCCGAGGGGCCGACGAGTGCTTCCTGGCCCACCACCTCGTCGAGGGAGCGGGGGCGCATCCGGTCGGCCAGCGGTGCGGAGGCGTCGAAGGTCGGCCGGTCGGACTCCGGGAAGAGTTCGAGGGAGTCCTCCGGGGGCATGCGCCAAGCGTAGCAACGTGGGATCATCGGACCGCGCGATGCAGGTTTCGAAGGTCGGTCTTTGTGTAAAGCCGGGGGAACCCGAACTCGCCCAGCTCGTCCGCGAGCTGGAGAAGTGGCTGGTGGACCGCGGCCTGGCGGTGTTCCCCGACCCCGAGGCCGGTCGCTGGACCCGGGCTGACGGCATGTTGCGCGGCGATCTCGCGCGAGAAGCCGAGTTGGTGGTTGTCCTGGGCGGCGACGGGACCCTGTTGGCGGTGGCGCGGGCGATCGGCAACCGCGCCGTTCCCATCCTGGGCGTGAACCTCGGCACGCTGGGGTTTCTCGCCGAGACGGGTCGCGAGGAACTCCTGCCTTCCCTCGACGCGGTGCTGGGCGGCGACTTCCGCGTCGAGGAGCGCATGCGTCTCGACGTGGAGGTGCGGCGCGAGGGGGAAAGCCTCGGGAGCTTCCTCGCGCTCAACGACGCCGTCGTCTCCAACACGGCCCTGTCCCGGATGCTTCACCTCGAGACCCGCGCCGATGGCAGCGAGGTGACGACCTACCACGCCGATGGCCTCATCGTGGCCACGCCCACCGGTTCGACCGCCTATTCGCTCTCGGCCGGCGGGCCGCTCCTGTTGCCGAACCTCGAGGCCATTCTCGTGACGCCGATCTCGCCCCACACCCTGACCCAGCGGCCACTCGTACTGCCGGGAGACTCGGAAGTGGAGTTGCGCGTGGTCGATTCCCGGGGCGGGCAGGTGCACCTCACGGTAGACGGCCAGGTGGGGCGGGCACTCGAAGAGGACGATGTCGTCGTCGTGCGTGCCAATGCCCAGCCCGCGCGGTTCCTGGTGCCGCCGGGCCGCAACCGCTTCGAAGTGATGCGGACGAAGCTGCGCTGGGGCGAGCGTTGATCGAGAGTCTGCGGATTCGGGACCTCGCCATCGTCGAAGCGGCCGAGCTGGAGTTCGGCCCGGGACTCAACGTGCTCACGGGGGAAACCGGCGCGGGCAAGTCGATCGTGCTCGGGGCCCTTGCGTTGCTGGCGGGGGGCCGCGCGAGTGCGGAGGCGGTGCGCGAGGGCGCCGAGGCCGCGAGCGTCGAGGCCGTCTTCCGCACCGAAGGACTCGCGGATCTCGAAGCCGAACTCGCCGATCGGGGCCTCGAGGTCGAGGACCACGCCCTCATCGTGCAACGGCGCGTGGCACGGACCGGCCGCGGCCGGGCTCGGGTCGGCGGAGAACTGGTTCCGGTGGCGTCGCTCGGGGAACTCTTCGCCGAGCGGATCGAGGTTTCGAGCCAGCACGACACCCAGGCCTTGCGCCGCCCCGAGGCCCACGGCCTGCTGCTGGACCGCATGGGCGCGCTGTTGAAGCTGCGCGCAGAAGTGGCCGAGGGCCACCAGCACCTGCGCGAACTCGGCGAAGAACTCGACGCACTGCGCGCCGCAGCCCAGGAACGGGCGCGGCGGCTCGATTTCCTGCGTTTCCAGGTCGAAGAAATCGACGGTGCGGCGTTGGATCCGGCGGAGATCGATGCGCTCGGGTCGGAGCGTTCGCGCCTCGCCCATGCGGGGCGGATTCGCGAGGAAGGCGGGGGCGCTCTCGCGGCGCTCTGCGGCGACCAGGCGGCGGAAGGGGCCGACGGTGCGGCCGACCGTCTCGCGGCAGCCGCCAAGCGCGTGGCCGCGTTGGTTTCCGTCGACCCGGGCCTTGCGGATTCAGCGGCACGGCTGGAGGCATTGGCCAGCGAGGTACGCGACGCTGCGCTCGACCTCGAGCGGCATCTCGACGGCGTCGAGCACGATCCCGCGAAGCTCGCGGCTCTCGACGAGCGCCTCCACCAGGTGGAAACGTTGCAGCGCAAGTACGGCGCGCGGATCGAAGACGTCCTGGCGTTTCGCGACGAAGCCGCGCGCGAACTCGCCGCGATCGAGGGCGCCGATGAGCGCGAAGGAGAACTGGAGAGCGAGCGTGCGGCCGTTCGCAGTCGCCTGGAGGCAGCGGCGGCGAAGCTTTCGAGCGGCCGCGCGCGCGCTGCGCGCAAACTGGGCCGTGCGGTGCAGACGGGCTTGCGCGATCTCGCCATGGCCCAGGCCCAGTTTGGCGTGGCCCTGGAGCCGGTGAAGCCGCCCGAAGGACTCCCTTGCGGGCCGACCGGGGCCGAAGCGGCGGAGTTCCGGTTCAGCGCGAACGCTGGCGAGCCCCTGCGCTCGTTCCGGAAGGTGGCCTCGGGCGGTGAGCTGTCCCGGGCCTTGCTCGGCATTCGCGGCGCGCTCCGCGGGGATGCCCAGGGCATGGTGCTGGTGTTCGACGAAGCGGACGCCGGGATCGGGGGGCGGGCCGCGGACCGGGTGGGGCACGCCCTGGCGGGGCTGGCGGTTCACCACCAGGTGCTCTGCATCACGCACCTGCCCCAGATCGCCGCTTTCGCCAACGTGCACTTCCGGGTCGAAAAGCACGAGAGCCGGGGCCGCACCCGCGCGTCTCTCCACCGGGTGGAGGGCGACGAGCGGGTCGAGGAGCTGGCCCGGATGGCGGGCGGAGAGCGTGTGGGAAAGGCAACGCTCCGACATGCCCGCGAGTTGCTGGCCCAGCGCGCTCCCGACAGCCCTTCATCCTGAACAAAATCAATCAGTTATAGCTGCAAGGTGCGCGCGGGTCGCCTGCGCCGCCCGGGAATTGCTGTCCAGAGTCAAGCCGGCGGCCGGAACACCCGATTCGTACCCCGAGACCTGGATGGGGCGCCGGGGGTGCGCCGCGTCACAGGGTCCGTGCAGGTCGAGGGCCGATGTCAGGGGCAGGGATGGGAAACAGCGTGGCGGAAGGCGTGGCGCCGGTGCCGGCGGGTGCGTTCGTGCGAGTCCTGCGGGGCTTCTACGAGGGCCTCGAGGTTCCGGTCGACTGCAATTGGCTCGTGATCGGGAGGGGCCGGGGCGCAGACGTCGTCCTCGCGGAGCCCACCATTTCGCGCGCGCACGCGGCGATCGGTCACGACGCTGCCGGTTTCTTCATGCAGGACCTCGGCAGCACCAACGGAACGCGCGTCAACGGTGCGCGCGAAGCGCGCATCAAGCTCGTGGACGGTGACGAATTGCACCTCGGCAAGCTCCAGTTGCGCATCACGCTCCCCGTGGAGAACTGACGGGTATGGAACGCTATTCGCTGATCGTCGTCTCGGGCGAGACGTCGCCGATCCGACGCTTCGATGTGGGGAAGGATTCCTTGCGTCGCTGGATGCGTGCGGGCGCGGTATTCGCCGGGATCGTTCTCATCGGTCTGGTCGACTACGTGCGCGTGCGCATCGACCACTCGGAACTCAACGGGCTGCGGGAGCGCACGGTGGAGCAGCAGGCCCGGATCGACTCCTTCGATTCCACCGTGGCCGACGTCAACGAGGCGCTGCTGCGCGTGCGAGAATTCGAGCGCAAGGTCCGGACCATCGCGAATCTGCCCGGCTCTGCGGCAGCCGGCAGTGACGAACTCCTCGAGGTCGGCTCGGATGAGGGCGACCTGTCGGGCCTCGCGGGCGGCGGGATCGACGTCGAACCCGTCCCGGCTTCGCCTCGGGACCGGGTGGCGTCTGCTGCGCAGAATACGGCCGGGAACAGCGGCGGAGCGGATCAGGAGGCGGATCGGGTGAGCCTTTTGCAGGGTCGTGCCCGGCTCCTCGCGCGCGTGGCCGAACAGCGCCAGTTGTCGCTCCAGGAGCTCGTTGCAGAACTGGAGGACAAGCACCTGCGGCTCGCCTCCTCGCCCGCGGTCTGGCCCACGGACGGCTGGCTCACCTCCCGTTTCGGGACGCGCATCTCGCCCTTCACGGGCAAGCGCCAGTTTCACGCCGGAATCGACATTGCCGGAGCGCGCGGGACGGAAGTGATCGCGACTGCGGACGGCAAGGTGGTCTTTGCCGGCAAGAAGGGACCCATGGGGAAGACCGTGATCATCGACCACGGTTACGGGATCCGGACCCACTACGGTCACAACGAAGCACTGACGGTCAAGAAGGGCCAACGCGTCAAGCGCGGCAGCGTCGTGGCTAAACTCGGCAGTTCGGGTCGGAGCACCGGTCCGCACCTGCACTACACCGTCGAGGTCCGCGGCAAGGCCGTGAACCCGCTGGACTACATCTTCGATTGACAGGCGTGTTCCCGCCCGGCGGCAATTGCCGGGGAAACGACGCTTCCGTACACTCCGCGCTCTAGCCACGCCCCCGGAGCCACACCGCGTTGGCGAACGTCCTCCAAAAGGTTTTCGGAAGCCACAACGACCGCGTGCTGAAGGGGATCGTCCCCCTCGTCGAGCAGGCGAACCGTCTCGAGCCGGAGCTGCAGCGTCTGTCCGATGCCGCACTGCGGGCGCAGACCGGGGAGTTCCGCCAGCGGCTCGAAAACGGCGAGTCGCTCGACGACCTGCTCCCCGAGGCCTTCGCCACGGTGCGGGAGGCGGCCAAGCGAACGCTGGGGCAGCGCCACTACGACGTTCAGCTCGTGGGCGGCGTGGTGCTCCACCGCGGGTCTATCGCGGAAATGAAGACCGGCGAGGGCAAGACCCTGGTCGCGACCCTGCCGTCCTACCTGACCGCGCTCTCGGACGGCGGTGTGCACGTCGTCACTGTGAACGACTACCTGGCACGACGCGACGCCGAGTGGATGGGTGAGGTCCACCGGTTCCTCGGCCTCTCGGTCGGCGTGATCGTCCACGATCAATCCGAGCTCGAACGCCGGGAGGCCTACGCGGCGGACATCGCCTACGCCACCAACAACGAGCTGGGTTTCGACTACCTGCGCGACAACATGAAGTTCACGGATGCGCAGCTTGTGCAGAGACAGCTCCGCTACGGTTTGATCGACGAGGTGGACTCGATCCTCATCGATGAAGCGCGCACGCCGCTCATCATCTCCGGCCCCTCGGAGCAGAACACCCAGATCTACGCCGTCGTGAACCGGGTGATCCCGCGGCTCGCGGCGGGCGAGAAGGGCGATCCCAACGAGGGGATCGAGGAGACCGGTGACTACTGGTTGGACGAGAAGGCCGGCAGCGCGACGCTGACCGAAGCGGGCATCCACAAGGTCGAGCAGATGCTCGGCGTGGACAATCTCTACGACCCCCAGATGATCTCGGTTCTCCACGCGGCAAACCAGGCCCTGGCGGCGCACACGCTGAAGAAGCGTGACGTCGACTACGTCGTGAAGCCCGGCGAGACCGGGGCGAAGGAGGTCCAGATCGTCGACGAGTTCCCCGGGCGGCTGAGGCCCGGTCGCCGCTGGTCCGATGGGCTGCACCAGGCGGTGGAGGCGAAGGAAGGCATCCAGGTCCGCGCCGAGAACCAGACCCTGGCCTCGGTCACCTTCCAGAACTTCTTCCGCATGTACGACAAGCTCGCGGGCATGACGGGCACCGCGGACACCGAGGCGCCCGAGTTCGCGAAGATCTACAACCTGGACGTGCTCGTGGTGCCGACCCACCGCCCCATGGTGCGCGACGACCAGGCCGACGTCGTGTTCAAGACCGAGCGCGAAAAATTCGGCGCCGTCGTGGAGGACATCAAGGAGCGCCACGCCGAAGGCCAGCCCGTGCTCGTCGGCACGATCTCCATCGAAAACTCGGAAAAGCTCGCGAAGCGACTCAAGAAGCAGGGCGTTCCCCACAACGTCCTGAACGCGAAGCAGCACGAGCGGGAAGCCGAGATCGTGGCCCAGGCGGGCCGGCACGGGGCGGTCACGATCTCGACGAACATGGCCGGACGCGGCACGGACATCGTTCTCGGTGGAAACCCCGAGTTCCTCGCCCTGTCCAAGTGCGGGCACGACAAGTTGCACCCCGACTACCCCGCGCGCCTGGCGGAGTTCGAAGCCCAGTGCGCCGTCGAGCGCGACGATGTGGTCGCCGCCGGGGGTCTCCACATCCTCGGGACCGAGCGGCACGAAAGCCGTCGTATCGACAACCAGTTGCGCGGCCGCGCCGGGCGTCAGGGCGACCCCGGGTCGAGCCAGTTCTTCCTGTCCCTGGAGGACAACCTGCTGCGCATCTTCGAATCCGAACGCGTCAAGCAGTGGTGGGACCGGGTTGGTGTCGAAGAGGGCGAGGCGATCGAGAACAAGTTGCTGACACGGGTGATCCAGAACGCCCAGACGAAGGTCGAAGCCCGCAACTTCGATATCCGGAAGCACCTGCTCGACTACGACGACGTCATGAACAAGCAGCGCCAGGCTTTCTACGGGCGCCGGCGGGACGCAATGCTCCGGGACGACGTTCACGAAGAGATCGTGGACATGACCGAGGGGGCGGTGGTCGGGATTCTCGGGGCCCACTGGCCGGACAAGGGCGAGCCCGACGCCGAGGCGCTGGGCGAGCTGTCCCAGGCCCTGCACGGCCAGTTCGGCGTCACTCTCGATGTGCACCAGCCGCCCTTCCTCACCGAGGGGAAGCTGCCGACCGACCGGGATGCCTTCGGGCACGATGTCTACGACGCGGTGATTGCTGCAGTCGAGGAAAAGAAAAAGCACTGCGACGGCCTGGCGGAACAGCACGCAGACCTGGGCTACCCGCGTTTCCAGATCCTGGAACGCGACTTCCTGCTCTCGATTCTCGACGCCCAGTGGAAGGACCATCTCCACAGCATGGACGGCTTGCGCGAGGGGATCGGCTTGCGCGGCTACGGCCAGCGCGATCCCAAGCTCGAGTACCAGCGCGAGGGCTACGCGCTCTTCGACGAGATGCAGGACCGGATCGACCAGCAGGTGCTCGAGGTGGTGTACAAGGTGCAGCTCCGGGATCCGGCGGAAGATCCCCAGGCGCCGCGCGCAGCGCCGTCGTTGACCTCGCCGCCCCCGGGTCCGGTGGTGGACGTGCGACGCCGCAAGGTGCCGCGGCCGGGCGAAGCCGCCGAGGGCAAGGTCGGCAAGGTCGGGCGGAACGACCCGTGTCCGTGTGGCAGCGGCAGGAAGTACAAGAAGTGCCACGGAGCGGCTTCCTGAGGACGCCGTGAGTCCTCGCGTTCCCCGCGTGCGGGGCTTTCAGGCCGCCGGCGTGTCCTGTGGCATCAAGGGTCCCGGGCCCGACCTCGCGCTGCTCGTCAGCGATCGGCCCGCAACCGTGGCGGGTGTGTTCGCGCGGTCGACGGTGGTCGGTGCCCCGGTAGAACTCTCGCGGACCCGGGTGCGTCGCGGGACGAGTCGGGCGGTGGTCGTGAACAGCGGCGTCTCCAACGTCGCGATGGGAGCCCGGGGACTTCGCGACGCGGAAGCGATGGCGGCGGCGGCCGCGAAGGCCGCGGGACTCGAGCCGCGAGACGTCCTGGTCGCGTCGACTGGGGTGATCGGCGAGCCCCTGCCGTTACCGAAGATTCGCCGCGGTGTCCGGGAGGCCTCGGCGGCGTTGCGGCCCGGGGGGCTCGGCGATGCCGCCCGCGCGATCATGACGACGGACACGGTGCCGAAACTCGCGGTGCGCCACCTGCGACTGGGCGGGCGCGAGGTGACCCTGGCCGGAATCGCCAAGGGTTCGGGAATGATCGAGCCGGACATGGCGACGATGCTGGCGTTCCTCGTGACCGATGCCCCGGTGGCGCCGGCCTTCCTGCGCCGGTCGCTCCGCGAGGCGGCAGACACGAGTTTCAACCGGGTGAGCGTGGACGGGGAAGGCTCGACGAGCGACATGGTGTTGTTGCTCGCGAATGGTGCCGCGGGCGGGTCGCCCCTGGGCGGGCCGAGCAGTCCCGGCGCGCGCGTCTTCCGCGAGGGCTTGCGCGCGGTGTGCGAAGAACTGGCCCAGGCCCTGGCCCGCGATGGCGAGGGGGCGACGAAACTCGTGACGGTCAGCGTCGAAGGGGCGCGCAGTGCCGCCGAGGCGGAGCGGACGGCGCGTCGGATCGCGAACTCGATGCTGGTCAAGACCGCGCTCTTCGGCGGCGATCCCAACTGGGGGCGGATCCTCCAGACGATCGGCGCAGGCAGGACGGCCCTGCGGCTGGAGCGGACCGAGATCGCCCTGGGGGGGGTGACGGTATTTCGCCACGGGGCCTCGGCGGGTTCCGGGGCGCGCCGGCGGGCGGCGGCCCGGCTGGCCCGGGACGAGATCGGGATCTGCGTGAAATTGGGTGCGGGCCGGGGAAGGGCGCGGATCTGGACGTGCGACCTGTCCACGGACTACGTCCGGATCAACGCCGAATACACCACCTGAGCCCCGCTGACGGCTGCGCCGGGGTCTGCTAACTCTCTGTCAAATCACACGTTCCGGGTTCCCCTGCGGTGCCCGCCTCCGGGCGGGTTTGGGGAAGCGGCGCGAAGCGCTGCCCGGGCCGGTGGGACAACCGCGAAGGAGACGATTCATGTCCGAGAATCCGCCCGAGGCGTCTGCCCCGGCGGAGGCGCCCGCCGAGAGCGCCACCGCCGCCGCGATCGAGCGTGGGGAACCCAGCATCACGGAACTCCTGGAGGCAGGGGTTCACTTCGGTCACCAGACCCGGCGCTGGAACCCGCGCATGAAGCCCTTCCTCTTCGGCGAACGCAATGGCGTGCACATCGTGGACCTGGACCAGACGCTCCCGCGCCTGATCGACGGCCTCGACTTCGTGCGCGAAGTCGTTGCGGCAGGCGGCCAGGTGCTCTTCGTCGGCACGAAGCGACAGGCCCAGGCTCCGGTGATGTTCGAAGCCAAGCGCTGCGGCCAGTTCTACGTGAACAACCGGTGGCTTGGCGGGATGTTGACGAATTTCAAGACGGTGAAGAAGTCCATCGAACGCTACAACGCGATGCTCGAGACCCAGGCCGACGAGACCCAGGTTGCCGAGTTGTCGAAGAAGGAACTCTCACGGCTGAACCGCCTCATCGGCAAGTACCACAAGTCGCTCGACGGTATTCGCGAGATGACCCGTCTTCCCGACTGCATGGTCGTGATCGATGTCGGGCGCGAGCAGATCGCCGTGAACGAAGCTGGAAGACTGGGCATTCCGATCGTGGGCGTGGTCGACTCGAACTGCAGTCCCGACGAAATCGATTTCGTGATTCCCGGCAACGACGATTCCACCCGCGCGATCCAGCTCTACTGCGCGCGCTTCGCCGATGCGTGCCTGGAGGGCGGAGCGATTCACCAGGAACGGATCAAGGCGGAGGCGGTCGAGGCGGAGAAGGCCCAGGCCGAGGCCGTCGAGAAGGCATCGACCCCGACGGGACGCGTCGTCGTGGAGATCCAGCAGGAGGGTGGGGCACGGGGTTCCGCTTCCTTCGGCGGTCGCCGGGACGAGGACGATGTGCCCGCGGCGGCGAGTCCGCCCGCGGCAGCCGCTCCGGCTGCAGCGCCCCCTGCCGAAGCGGCAGCCGCTCCCGCCGCAGCGCCCTCCGCCGAAGCGGCGCCCGCTCCGGCCGAAGCGCCTCCGGCTGAGGCTCCCGAGGCACCGGCGGAAGACGCCGAGAAGAAGGAGTAGGGCGGGCGTGGCGGAAATCACTGCAGCAGCGGTCAAGGCGCTCCGGGAGCAGACCGGCGCGGGAATGATGGATTGCAAGCGCGTGCTCCAGGATGCGGGCGGCGACCTCGAAAAAGCCGTCGAACTCCTACGCGAGCGCGGTCTCGCCAAGGCGGGCAAGCGCGAAGGGCGGGCGACCAGCGAGGGCGTCATTGCCATCGCTGCGACCGGTTCGGAAGGCGGCATGGTCGAGCTGGGTTGCGAGACGGACTTCGTCGCGCGCACCGACGACTTCGTCGCCCTCGCCGGGTCCCTGGCCGAAGCGGTGGCTTCCGATCCCGCCATCGACGGTCCCGATGCGCTCCTCGAGCGGGAGGCCGGGGGCGAGAAGGTGGCCGACCGGGTGACGGCCGCCATCGCCAAGCTCGGCGAAAACGTCGTGGTGAAGCGCACGGCCCGGATTTCCGTCAACGGAGCCGGGTTGGTCGGCGGCTATGTCCACGCGGGTGGAAAGCTCGGCGTGCTCGTTGCGCTTGCCGGCCAGACGGGCGAAGCCGTGGAAATGGCCGCGAAGGACCTCGCCATGCACGTCGCCGCAGCCGATCCCTCTCCTGCGGCCGTCGACCGCGATGGCGTGTCGGAGGCGCTGATCGACTCCGAGCGCAGTATCTATCGCAACCAGGCGGTCCAGGAAGGCAAGCCGGAAAAGGTGATCGACCGGATCGTCGAGGGAAAGGTGAACAAATTCCTCGCGGATGTGGTCCTTACCGAGCAGGCGTTCGTCAAGGACCCCGACCGGTCGATCGGAGAGTTCCTCGGCGACGTTGGCAAGGAGGCGGGCGGAGAGGTGTCGGTGCTGGCCTTCGAACGCTTCAAGTTGGGAGAGGCGGGGGACGCATGAAGGCTGAATACAGTTGGGAGAGGCGGGCGACGCGTGAAGGCTGAATCCAGTTGGGAGAGGCGGGCGACGCGTGAAGGCTGAATACCGCAGGGTCCTGGTGAAGCTCTCCGGCGAGCGCCTCGCAGGGGACGGCGGATTCGGCATCAGCCCCACGGTCATCTCCGGGGTCGCGCGCGACGTTCGCGACGTGCACGAACTCGGTATCCAGGTTTGCCTCGTCATCGGCGGCGGCAACGTGATTCGAGGCATCCACGCGGCCTCCCAGGGCCTGGACCGCGCGAGTGCGGACTACATGGGCATGCTCGCCAGCGTGATCAACGCCGTGGCGTTGCAGGATGCCCTGGAAAACGAGGGGTTGGCGACCCGCGTCCTCACGGCACTCGAAATCACTGCTGTGGCGGAACCGTACATTCGCCGTCGCGCCGAACGACACCTCGAGAAGGGTCGCGTCGTGGTCTTTGCCGGCGGCACGGGGAACCCCTACTTCTCGACGGATACCGCCGCGGCCCTGCGCGCCGCCGAACTCGGGTGCGAGATCGTTCTGATGGCGAAGCAGGGGGTCGACGGGGTCTACGATGCCGATCCCAAGACGAACCCGGATGCGCGCCGCTACGAAACGCTGAGCTTCGACGAGGCGATTTCGAAGAACCTGCGCGTGATGGACCAGACGGCCCTGGCCCTGTGCCGGGAGAACGATATGCCGATCGTCGTGTTCGACAGCGCCGTTCCGGGCAACCTGCAGCAGGTGGCTTCGGGCCAGCGTGTGGGCACGCTCGTCGGGCGCTGAAGGGAGGAGGCGTGGGCCAGGAAGACGTGGATCTGGTGCGGGGCGAGGCCCAGGAGGCCATGGACAAGTCGCTGCGCAGCCTGAAGGCCGAGTTGCAGAAGGTGCGAACCGGCCGCGCGAGTACCGCGCTTCTCGACGGCATCCAGGTCGATTACTACGGGACGCCGACGCCCCTCAACCAGTTGGCGAACCTGACGACCCCGGACCCGCGTCTCATCGTCGTGTCCCCCTACGACAAGGGTTCGATCCAGGCGATCGAAAAGGCGATCCAGGCTTCGGACCTGGGCCTGACGCCCGCGAGCGACGGCAAGGTCGTGCGCATTCCGATCCCTTCGCTGACCGAAGAGCGCCGCAAGGAACTGGTGAAGCACGTCCATCGGTTGGCCGAAGATCACAAGGTCGGGGTTCGCGAGGGCCGCCGCGATGCGCTGAGCATGCTGAAGGAACTGGTGTCCGATGGGAGCGTTCCCCAGGACGAGGGCCGCCAGGCCGACAAGGCGGTGCAATCGCTCACCGACGATTTCGTCAAGAAGATCGACGAGATGATCAGCCAGAAAGAAGCGGAGATTCTCGAAGTCTGATGGCCAGGAGCCGCCTCGATCCCCGTGCCATTCCGCGCCACGTCGCCGTCATCATGGACGGCAACGGGCGCTGGGCCGAAGCGCGTGGGCTCTCTCGCGTGGAGGGTCACCGCCAGGGACTCGAATCGGTTCGCGCGGTGGTGCGCGCGGCTCACGAACTGGGCATCGAAACGCTGACGCTCTACGCGTTTTCCCTCGAAAACTGGAACCGGCCCAAGAGCGAGGTCGACGAACTCATGCGCCTCCTCGAGCGCTACATCGACGCGGAACTCGAGGAAGTGCACCGCAATGGCATCCGAATCCGCTCGATCGGGCGTCTCGAGCGCCTTCCCGAGTCGGTCCAGGCGAAGCTGGGCCAGGCGCGCGAACTGACCCGGGGCAACCGGGAAATGCAACTCGTGTTCGCCGTCTCCTACGGCGGCCGGGCCGAGATCGTCGATGCCGCCCGGCGACTGCTTCACGATGCAGAAGTGGGCAAGGTCGACCCGGACCGGCTCGACGAGAAGACCTTTGCCGCCTACCTCTACGAGCCCGAAATTTCGGACCCGGATCTCCTCATCCGCACCGGTGGCGAGAGCCGAATTTCCAACTTCCTGTTGTGGCAGATCGCGTACACGGAACTCCACGTATCCGACGTGCGCTGGCCGGATTTCCGCAAGGACAACCTTGTGGAAGCCCTCGTCGACTACCAGGGTCGGGAGCGGCGCTACGGCATGACCAGCCTCCAGGTGCGGAACTGACCCGAGCGGTCGGTGACGGAGGGCGAGGAATGCCCAAGACGCTGGCGCTACTGGGGAGCACAGGGAGCGTGGGCGAGCAGTCGCTCGCCGTCGCCGGAGAATTCCCCGAGCGCTATCGCGTGGCCGCATTGGCTGCGGGCCGCAACATCGAGAAGCTGGCGGGCCAGGTCGCGCAGTTTCGGCCCGCACTGGTATCGGTGGCCGACGCCGGCGGCGCCCGGGAACTCCGCGACCGCATCGGTGCAGATTTTCCCGTCGACATTGTCGTGGGGGCGGAAGGCCTGGAGGCGGTGGCGACCCATCCCGCCGACCTCGTGGTGGCCGGGCTCGTCGGCGCGGTGGGCCTCGGGCCGACCCTGGCGGCGATTCGCGCCGGGCGGGACGTCGCCCTGGCCAACAAGGAGGTGCTGGTCACGGCCGGCGCGTTGGTGTTGCGCGAAGTCCAGGCCCACGGCGTCACACTGCTCCCGGTCGACAGCGAACACTCCGCGATCTTCCAGTGCCTCGCCGGTCAGCGGAGCGAGGATGTGGCCCGCCTGATCTTGACGGCTTCCGGAGGGCCGTTCCGGACGTGGGACGCGGCCCGCATTGCGAGGGCGACAGTCGAAGAGGCGCTCGACCATCCCAACTGGGACATGGGGCCGAAGATCACGATCGATTCGGCGACACTCATGAACAAGGGACTCGAGGTGATCGAGGCCCGCTGGCTCTTCGACATGCCACCGGAGCGGGTCGACGTCGTGGTGCATCCCCAGTCGATCATCCACTCGATGGTGGAGTACCAGGACAGTTCGGTCCTGGCGCAACTCGGCTTGCCCGATATGCGCGTACCCATCGCCGTGGCGTTGGCGTATCCCGAGCGACTGCCGGTCGACCTGCCGCGGCTGGATCTGGCGGCGGTGGGGCAACTCGACTTCGAGGTGCCCGACCGCAAGCGCTTCCCGTGTCTCGACCTGGCCTACGAGGCACTGGCCGCCGATGAGGCGGCCCCCGCCGTACTGAACGCGGCCAACGAAGTCGCGGTGGCGGCGTTCATCGAAGGGCGCGTGTCCTTCCCCGGTATCGCCGCGACGAACGCCGCGACACTCGAAGCCCACGCCGGCCAGGCGGGGGACGGACGCCTGGCGGACCTCGGTGACGTGGAGCGCGCGGACGCGTGGGCGCGCGGCTTCGCCGCGCACTGGCTCGCCGAGAATGCCGGGAGGGAAGCGTGATCACCGACTACCTGTTCGCGGTCCTTCTCCTGCTCTCGGTGCTGGTTTTCTTCCACGAGTTGGGCCACTTCGCGGCGGCGAAGGCGTGTGGGGTGCGGGTGCTCAAGTTCAGCATCGGCTTCGGCTCGCCGATCGGCTTCGGCCGTTACCGGTTGCGGTGGGTGCGCGGTCACACCGAGTACGTCTTGTCCTGGATTCCGTTCGGCGGCTTCGTGAAGATGCTCGGCGAAAACCCCGACGAAGAGGATTCTCCCGAGGCCCAGGCGAACTACGAGGAAACCCTGGGCGCGAAGCCCTTGTGGCAGAAGCTTGTCATCGTCTTCGCCGGACCGGTGATGAACCTCGTCCTGCCGGTATTCGTCTTCGTGGGTCTGCAGTGGACGGGACTGCCCCGCGCCGACGCGGTCGTGGGCCTCGTCGAAGCGCACTCGCCCGCGGCGGAGGCCGGGCTGGAACCGGGCGATCGGGTGCTGGCCGTGGACGGCCAGCCCGTGCGCTGGTGGAGCGAGGTCGCCGAAGCCGTCTCTGCCGGCGCCGGTTCGGGCCTGGACCTGGAGATCGAGCGTCACGGTCGCGTGGAGACGGTGATGCTTCCCGTTGGGGTGCGTTCCGAGGTCGACCTCTTCGGCGAGATCGGAGACACGGGGTGGGCGGGGTTGTTGCACGTTCGCCCGGCGGCGCGGATTGCCGTGGCCGGAGCGGACACGCCGGCGCGCGAGGCCGGGCTCCGTTCGGGGGATCTCGTGACCCGCGTGGATGGGCACCCGGTCGATGACTGGTACGCCCTGGCAGAGCGCTATGCGTCGGCCACCGGTCCGGTGGTTTTCGACGTTGCGCGCGCTTCCAATGGGCAGGTGCGGGAGGTCGCGGTGCCGGGGGTGCCCGAACTCGGCAGTCTCGCGGCGCTCGGCGTGGAGTACGCCGCTGCCCCGATCCAGACGGTCGCTGCGGATTCGCCTGCGGCCCGCGCAGGGCTCGAGGCCGGCGACGTGGTGGTGGCCTACGGCGGCCGTCCCGTCGCCACCTTCGACGCCCTGGCGCAGGCGGTGGCGTCGAGCGGCGGGGAGACGCGGTCGTTGCGCTTCCTCCGCGATGGCGAAGTGCGCGAACTCCAGGTCGCTGCTGAGCCCTCGGAGATCGAGACGGATGCCGCCGGGCCGCGCTACCGCCTCGGGATCGTCGGCGCCAGCACCTTGGTGCGCGGCGGCGTCGTGCTCGACCGGGAACGCAATCCCTTCGTGGCCTTTCCGCGTGCCGTGGAGATGACGGTCGATATCACCCGGGTGTTCCTGGTCGGCCTCTCCAAGCTCGTGACCGGCGACGTCTCGCGCAAGAACCTGGCGGGTCCCATCGGGATCGCCCAGATGGCGGGCGACGCGCTCCGCGACAGCTGGATCACGTACCTGCGGCTGATGGTGTTGATCAGCATCAACCTCGGCATCCTGAACCTGCTCCCCATTCCGGTACTCGATGGCGGCCAGGCGACGCTCTTCCTGGTGGAGGCGCTGAACCGCAAGCCCCTTTCGCTCCGCACCAAGCTCGCCGTGCAGCAGGTCGGACTCACCGTGGTGCTCCTGCTCATGGGACTCGCCTTCTGGAACGACCTGGAGCGCCTCTGGATGCGGGCATCCGACTGGCTGCCCCCGGGACCCTGACGCTGGACACGGGCGCGCCCGAACTCGTCCTGGCGCTCGAAACGGCCTGCGGGCGACCTTCAGTCGCCCTGCTGCGCGGGGAGACCGTCCTGGCGGAGTTGGCGGGTGCGCCGGGGCGGAGCGGGGCCGAGAGCCTCCTGCCCGGGATCGACGCCGTGCTGCGCGAGGCGTCCCTGGCCCTGGGCGACATCGAGGGCTTCGCCGTGTCGATCGGGCCCGGCTCGTTCACCGGCCTGCGGGTCGGTCTCGCGACGGTGAAGGGGCTGTGTTTCGGGAACGAGCGGCCCGTTGCGGCGGTGCCGACACTGGCGGCCCTCGGCGCGGGGGCCGCCGCCGACGGGTTGCCCGTGGTGGGGCTGCTCGACGCTCAGCGCGGCGAGGTCTACGCCGCGTTGTTCCGGTTTCCGGGCCCCGAGGCCCTTCCCGAGGAAGGCGAGCCCGCGCTCGGGGTGTACACGCCCGACGCGCTCGCCGCGCGGCTGCCCGAACGCTGCCACCTGGTCGGCGAAGGTCTCGGCGTCTGCGGCGAACGGCTGCGCGAACTCGGGGGGCCGGGCGTCGTCCTGGGCGCGCCGCGGGCGGCGCGTGCCTTCGATGTCGGGCGGCTGGGCCGCCGGATGTTGGCCCGCGGTGAGGGAATGGCGGCGGCCGACCTGGTTCCCCGCTACGTGCGCCGGGCACAGGCCGAGGTCGATCGCACGGGCGCCCGCTTCGAGTAGCAAGGCGTCGCCCCCGGCAATCCGTCATACTCTCGGACTACTTGAGGAGGAGCCCCCCAGCGATGGCGCTCAACATCTACTACGACAAGGACGCGGACCTCGGTCGCCTCGAGGGCCGCACCGTGGCGATCATTGGCTACGGCAGCCAGGGCCACGCCCACGCCCAGAACCTCCAGGCCTCGGGCCTGAGCGTGGTGGTGGGGCTCCGCAAGGATTCCGCGAGTTGTGCCAAGGCCGAGGCCGCCGGTCTCCGCGTCTTGTCCGTGGCCGAAGCGGCGCGCGAAGCGGATATCGTGATGCTGACGCTCCCGGACGAGTCGGCGGCTGCGATCTACCGCGAGCACGTGGAGCCGGGGCTCCAGGACGGCAACTACCTGGCAGTCGCTCATGGGTTCAACATCCACTTCGGTGCGATCCGACCCCCGGACAACGTGAACGTCTTCATGGTGGCGCCGAAAGGGCCGGGTCATACGGTTCGACAGCACTACGAAGAAGGGCGCGGTGTGCCGTCCCTGGTCGCGGTCCACCAGGACCCGTCCGGCGACACGCTCCAGATCGCCCTCGCCTACGCGAAGGGGATTGGCGCCGGGCGTGCCGGGATCATCGAGACGAATTTCCGGGAGGAGACCGAAACGGATCTCTTCGGCGAACAGACCGTGTTGTGCGGGGGGCTCACGGCCTTGATGCAGGCGGGGTATGAGACCCTCGTCGAGGCCGGGTATTCCCCCGAGATGGCCTACTTCGAGACCATCCACGAGGTGAAACTCATCGTCGATCTGATCTACGAAGGCGGTGTCGCCAACATGCGGTACTCGGTCTCCAACACGGCGGAGTACGGCGACCTGACGCGGGGCCCCCGAGTCGTCGACGCCGGGGTCAAGGAACGCATGAAGGAGATCCTGGGCGAGATCCAGAGCGGCCGGTTTGCACGCGAGTTCATCGTGGAGAACCAGAGCGGCTGTGTTTCGTTCGAGGCGCTGCGCAAACAGGGCGCCGCGCATCCGATGGAGGAGGTGGGAGCCAGGCTGCGGGACCTCATGCCCTGGCTGAGGGAAAAGCGGCTGGTCGATCGCTCCAAGAACTGAGACTGTGGCCGAGTTCGAACCCAAGGCGCCGATCTTTACCGAGCGGCCGACCGAGTTCGTCGTTCGCGACGCATTCGTGCTCGGCGCCGCGCCCCTGGCCCTCGGCGGCCTGTTCGGCGTCTTGGGCTGGGAGACGCTGGGCAGCCTCTGTCTGGTGCTCACCGTGTTCGTGGCCTTTTTCTTCCGCAATCCGCCCCGGCTGGTGCCCGGCGACGCACGGACCGTGGTGGCGCCGGCCGACGGACGGGTGCTGGAGGCCGGGGAGATTGAACTTGCCGACGGAACGAAGGCGGTGCGCGTGGCCATTTTTCTGTCGGTCCTGAACGTCCACGTGAACCGGGTGCCCGTGGGCGGGCGGGTCGTGTCGATCGAGCGGAGCGGGACGGGGTTCCGAGCCGCCTTCGATGCGCGCGCCGGGACCGAGAATGTCCGCTGCGATATGACCCTCGAGACGGAAAAGGGCGAGTCGGTCGTGGTGAGCCAGATCACGGGTCTCATCGCCCGGCGGATTGTGTGTCACCCGGTGGTCGGCGAATGGATCCCCGGCGGCGCGCGCTATGGCCTGATCCGGTTCGGCTCCCGGACGGACGTGGTATTGCCCGCGACCGCGGAACTCCGCGTCGCGAAGGGCGAGACCGTGCGCGGGGGCCGGGACGTGATCGCCCAGTTGCCGAGGCCGGAATGAGCGACCCCGCGACGACTTTGGGGGTCGGGCATGAGGGAGGGCGCCGCCGCCGGCGGCGCCGACGACGCCAGCCGGGGGAGCCGCCGCGCGGTCTCTACCTGCTCCCGCACCTGCTGACCACCGGGAACCTCTTCTTCGGCTTCTACGCCATCGTGCACGCGTTCGTCGGCGACCCGGACAAGGCGGCGCTGGGAATCATCCTGGCGGGACTTTTCGATGCGCTGGACGGGCGGGTGGCGCGGTTTACCCGCTCGACCAGCCGGTTCGGCGTCGAGTACGACTCGATCGCGGACACGGTGTCGTTCGGGGTCGCCCCGGCGATGCTCGCCTTCAGCGCCGGGAACCTCCAGATCCTGGGCCGCCCGGGCTGGGTGCTGGCCTTCGTCTTCACCGCCTGCGGCGCTCTGCGCCTGGCGCGTTTCAACGTCTCGCCGGGGCGTTACAAGGGTTGCTTCGAGGGCATGCCCAGCCCTGCCGCGGCGGGGGTCGTGGCCTCGACGATGTGGTTCGTGAGCTACCTGCGGGAGACGGGTGTCAGCTTCGCGGTGCCCGAGTGGGTGGTGGCCGGCGGGATGGCGACCCTCGGCCTCCTGATGGTGAGCAGCATTCCCTACCGGAGCGTGAAGGAACTCGACTTGCGCCACGGTTACGGCACCCTGGTTCTCGTCGTCATTGCGCTGATTCTCATGATCCTGGAGCCTTCGGTTACGCTATTTACGGTTGCCACGACCTACGCGGTTTCCGGGCCGGTCGAGTGGCTCGTTCGCCGGGCCACCCATCGCCCCTTCGAGCGGATCCCGGAACCGACGCCCGGAGAATCCAGTCACGGATGAAACCATGACCGACACGATTCGCATCTTCGACACGACGCTTCGCGATGGAGAGCAGTCGCCCGGCTGCAGCATGAACCTGGGCGAAAAGCTGGCGCTGGCCCGGCAACTCGAGCGGCTCGGTGTGGACATCATCGAAGCCGGTTTTCCGATTGCCAGCGAAGGCGACTTCGAAGCGGTTCGGAGCATTGCCGAGAGCGTGCGGGGAACCACGATCTGTGGTCTGGCCCGGACGGGCAACGAAGACATCGACCGCTGCGGTGCGGCCCTGGAGCGGGCGGCGACGCCGCGGATCCACACGTTCATTGCGACGAGCGATATCCATCTGGAGCACAAACTCCGGATGAGCCGGGAGCAGGTGCTCGGGGAAGTCGACCGGGCGGTGCGGCGGGCACGGGGGTTCTGTGACGACGTGGAGTTTTCCGCCGAAGACGCCACGCGCTCCGATGTCGATTTCCTGGTCCAGGTGTTCCAGGTGGCGCTGGGGGCGGGAGCGGCGACCCTCAACGTGCCGGATACGGTCGGCTACACCCAGCCTGGGGAGTACGCGCGCTTGATCGCGACGCTTCGCGAACGGCTGGACCCGGGCGACGACGTGGTATTCGCCGTGCACTGCCACAACGATCTCGGCTTGGGTGTCGCGAACAGCCTTGCGGCGGTCCAGGCGGGTGCACGTCAGGTGGAGTGCACGGTCAACGGGATCGGAGAGCGCGCGGGGAACACCTCCATGGAGGAGGTGGTGATGGCTATCAAGACGCGGCCGGACGTCTTCGAGGGACTGGACACGAACATCGTGACCACGGAGATCTATCCGGCGAGCCGACTGCTTTCGTCGACGATCGGTGTTTCTGTCCAACCCAACAAGGCGATCGTGGGCGACAACGCCTTTGCCCACGAGGCCGGGATCCACCAGGACGGTGTGCTGAAGGCGGCCATCACCTACGAGATCATGACGCCCCAGTCGATCGGGCGGCCCTCCAACGAGTTGGTGCTCGGCAAGCACTCGGGGCGGCACGCGTTTCGCGAGCGCTTGCAGGAGCTGGGACTCGGGGTCGAGGGCGAGGAGTTCGAGCAGTCCTTCCGGCGCTTCAAGGATCTCGCGGACAAGAAGAAGACGGTCTTCAACGAGGACATCGAGGCGATCGTCGCCGACAGCGTGACCCAGGCCGACGACCGTTTCGAACTCGGCGAGGTCTCGATCCTTTCCGGGACGTTTGCGCGGCCCACGGCAACCGTGGCCCTGGTGGTGGATGGAGAGCCCCAGAAAGCCACGGCCCTGGGGATCGGCCCGGTCGACGCCGTCTTCAAGGCGATTGCCGAGCTTACGGAAACCAAGAGCGATCTTTTGCGCTTCCAGGTGAACGCGATCACCGGGGGCATGGATGCGCTCGGCGAGGTGTCGGTCACGGTCTCCGAAGACGGGCGCCGCGTGATCGGGCACGGAGCCCATTCCGACATCATCGTGGCGAGTGCCAAGGCCTACGTGCACGCGCTCAACAAGCTCTCCTGGCACAAGAGCGCCCGCAGCGCGACCGAGCCCAAGGGCATCTGATGCCCCGGCTGCTGGTCTTGCCCGGAGACGGGATCGGTCCCGAGGTGACCGAACAGGCGCGCCGGGTGCTCGAGGCGGTGGCGCCGCGGTTCGGTCTGGACCTGACCTTCGAGGAGGACCTGATCGGCGGGGCTTCGATCGATGCGCGGGGAACGCCGTTGGCCGACGCCGCTCTCGAACGCGCGCGCGGCTGTCGGGGAATCCTGCTCGGGGCGGTCGGCGGTCCGAAGTGGGACGCGATGCCCGTGGACGTGCGGCCGGAGAAGGGGCTGCTCCGGATCCGCAAGGAGCTGGGGCTGTTTGCGAACCTGCGTCCGGCGGCGGTCTTTCCGGCGCTCGTCGGCGCGTCGACCTTGCGGCCCGAGGTGGTCGAGGGGATCGACCTGTTGGTGGTGCGCGAGTTGACCGGCGGCATCTACTTCGGAGAGCCCCGGGGTTCGACCCGGGTCGACGGGCGCCGCGAGGCGCGCAACACGATGGTCTATGACGAGGTGGAGATCGCGCGGATCGCGCGCGTCGCCTTCGATGCGGCGCGGCGTCGCCGCGGCCTGGTGACGAGTGTGCACAAGGCCAACGTGCTCGAAGTCTCCCAGCTGTGGACGACCGTGGTCGACGAAGTCGCCAAGGACTACGACGATGTGCGCCTCGAGCACCAGCTCGTCGATTCCATGGCGATGCTGCTGCTCAAGGAGCCGCGCCGCTACGACGTCGTGGTGACGGGAAACCTCTTCGGGGACATCCTCTCCGACGAGGCGGCGATGATCACCGGCTCTCTCGGCATGTTGCCCTCGGCCAGCCGGGGGGACGGGGGGATCGGGCTCTACGAGCCGGTGCACGGCTCGGCGCCGGACATCGCGGGGCAGGACGCGGCCAACCCATTGGCGGCGATCCTGTCCGGCGCGATGCTGCTCGAGCATTCCCTCGCTGCGCCCGAGGCGGCGAACGCGGTGCGCGACGCGGTGGCGGCGGTGCTCGACACCGGGGTGCGCACCGCGGACCTGGCCGTAGCCGGGGAACAAAGCATCGGGTGCCGGAGCATGGGCGACCGGGTGATCGCGGCGCTGGAGGACGCGTGAGCGGCCCGCTGCGGATTGGCGTGATTGGCGCGACGGGTGGACTCGGGAGCGAGGTACTCGAGGTGCTTTCGGAATCGTCGCTGTCCATCGGCGAACTCGTGGTGACGGCGACGGAGAACTCCCTGGGCCAGGACATCGAGTTCCAGGGCAAGATCTACCCGGTCCTCTCGGACCCGCCGTCCCTGCGCGGCCTCGACTGTCTTTTCCTCTGCGCGCCGGGCGCGGCCTCGCGCGAGTACGCCCGCGAGGCCCTGCGCGCCGAGGTGCCCTGCGTGGATGCCGCCGCTGCGCTGGCCGGTTCTCCCGAACTGCCGCCGCGGGTCGCGGCGTTTGGCGCCGGGGAACGCGTGCCCCTGCTGGTCGCACCTTCCGGCCCGACGCTGGCCCTGGCCCTCGCGCTCCGCCCGCTCCAGGAGGCGGCCGGACTGCGGCGCATCGTCGCCACGTGCCTGGACGCGGCTTCGGTCGGCGGCCGCGGGGGCATCGAGACGCTCTACAACGAGTCGATCGCGCTCTTCAACCAGGAGGAGCCGCCGGACCCCGAGGTGTTCGGCCGGCCGGTTGCCTTCGATTGCCTCCCGGCCCAGGGCGACGTCGACGTTTCCGGGGCCACGGCAAGCGAACGCGCGACCGCCGCCGGGCTGGCCCGGTTGCTCGGGGATGGGGTGGGCATCGGTGTGACCCATCTCCAGGTGCCGACCTTCGTGGGTTTCGGGGCGAGCGTGGCGCTCGAAACCGAAAGTGCCCTCGACCCGACGCTTGCGGAGGGCATATTGGGAAAGGCGCCGGGGATCGAGCGCTGGGACGACGCGCCCGATGGCGCCACGCTTCGCGCGGCGGCGGGCCGCGATGTCGTGCTGGTCGGCCGCGTTCGCCAGGACCCGGGCGCCGACAACGGGCTGCTGCTCTGGCTGGCCTGCGACACCCTGCGCCTGGCGGCCGCCAACGCGGTGGCGCTCGCTGCGGAGCGCTTCGGCCAGTTCCACTGAGGGCGATGGGCGGCGCGACACGAGTTTCCGACCGGCGCGGCGGGCAGCGGCGAGCGGTCCAATCCAACCGGCGCGGCGGGCCATGGCGACCTACCGACTGACCCTCGAATACGACGGCAGCGCCTTCGAAGGATGGCAGGTGCAGCCGGCGGGCCGGCCGACGATCCAGGGCGCGCTCGAAGCGGCCCTGGCCCAGGTGACCGGCGAGCGCGTCCGCTGCGTGGGTGCCGGCCGGACCGACGCCGGGGTGCACGCCGCGGGGCAGGTGGCCCATGTGGCATTGGAAGCGGCCCGCGACCCCGATGGGCTCCGGACCGCGCTGAACGGGGTTCTCCCCGAGCAGGTGGCGGTGCTCGCCTGTGCGCCGGTGCCCGACGGGTTCCACGCGCGCTTCGGGGCCACGGGCAAGCTCTATCGCTATGCCATCTGGAACGGAGAGACGCCTTCTCCCCTGCGCGCGGCGCGAAGCCACTGGGTGCGCCGGCCCCTCGATCTCGCGGCCATGCAGGCGGCGGCGACCCTGTTGGTGGGCACCCATGATTTTGCCGCCTTCCAGGCCACGGGTTCGGAGGTCGCGACGAGTGTGCGGACCCTGGCGCGCGCCGAGGTGCTGGGGGTTTCTGGGGGCGATGTCGCCATCGAACTCGAGGGCCGGGGGTTCTTGCGCCACATGGTGCGCATCGTGGCGGGCACCTTGATCGAGGTCGGGGTGGGGCAACGCGCGCCCGGCAGTCTGACCGATGCCCTCGCGGGCCGGCAGCGGGCCCTCGCCGGGCGGACAGCCCCGGCCCGGGGCTTGACCCTGGTCCGGGTCGATTTCGACTCGGTGGGGAGCGCAGACGCAAGCTCCCCCGGGGAGGCTCCTTGACGCGGCGCAGCGGCTCCGGTACCCCCTGTTCGCCCGGCGGGCCGCCTGCATGCGCGTCCAGCCGGAGGAGTGCATTCCCATGGCCATCCGCGTCGAAAGAGCGACCCGCAGCGCGAAGCCCCAGGAGGTGGAGCACAAGTGGTACGTGATCGACGCCGAGGACCAGGTGCTCGGGCGGCTGTCCACGCGCATCGCGTCCGTGCTCCGGGGCAAGCACAAGGCCCTGTACACCCCCCACGTGGACACCGGCGACTACGTCATCGTCGTGAACGCCGGCAAGGTCCGGCTAACGGGGCGCAAGCGGGAGCAGAAGACCTACTACCGCCACTCGGGCTACACCGGTCACCTGAAGGAAACCACCGCGGCCGAGGTGCTCAACGGCCCCCACGCCGACCGGGTGGTGCGAAGCGCGGTACGCGGCATGCTGCCGAAGAACTCCCTGGGGCGTCAGATGTTTCGGAAACTCAAGGTCTACGCGGGTCCCGCCCATCCCCACGGTGCCCAGCAGCCGGAGGAACTCTCCCTTGCCTGAGCCGTCGGTCCTCATCGCCACCGGAAAGCGCAAGAGCGCCATCGCGCGGGTGCGTCTCAAGCCGGGAACGGGGCAGGTGGTCGTCAACGGACGACCCATGACGGAGTACTTCCCCCGGGAGGTGCTGCACATGCGCATCCAGAACCCGTTCGAGGTCGCCGGTGCCGAGGGCCGCTGGGACGTCGTCGCCAAGATCGCGGGCGGCGGGGTTTCCGGCCAGGCCGACGCGCTGCGGCACGGTATTTCGCGGGCGCTCGAGAAGAGCGACGCCACCCTGCGCCCCGCGCTCAAGAAGAACGGTCTCCTGACGCGCGACGCGCGGAAGAAGGAGCGCAAGAAGTACGGGCAGAAGGGGGCCCGTGCGCGCTACCAGTTCTCGAAGCGTTAGACCGGCCGCTCGAGCCGCCATTTTGCGAACGGGAGGCCACAGCGGCCTCCCGTTCTTTTTTTGAGGTTTCTCCGGAGGAGCAGCGTGCGCGTAGCGATCTTTGGCGCCAGTGGATACACGGGTCTGGAACTCGTGCGGATCCTGTTGCGCCATCCGGGCTTCGAGATCGTCGTGGCGACGTCGGAGCAGCGGGCGGGGCAGCCGGTGGGGGAGGCGTTCCCCTCCCTGCGGGGCCAGACTGCGCTCGTGTTCGAGCCGGCCGTTCCCGAGCGGATTGCCGGCCGTGTCGACTTCGCCTTCACGGCGCTACCCCATGCCGCGTCGAGTCCCACGGTCGCCCAGCTGCGGGAGGCCGGGGTTCCCGTGGCGGACCTGTCCGCCGATTTCCGGTTGCGCGACCTCGGGGTCTACCGCGACTGGTACGGGGAGCACGCGGCGCCCGATCTCTTCGGTAAAGCCGTCTATGGCCTGCCCGAGCTCTACCGGGACTCGCTTGCGGGGGCGGAACTCGTGGCCTGCCCGGGCTGTTACCCGACCGGGGCCCTGTTGCCCCTCGTCCCGTTCCTGCGGGCGGGCCTGGTCGAGCCCGAGGGGATCGCCGTCGATGCGAAATCCGGGGTGTCCGGCGCCGGGCGGAAGGCGGAGGCGTCGCTGCTCTTCGGGGAGATCGACGCGAACGCCCGGGCCTACAACGTCGGCGCCCACCGGCACGGGCCGGAGATCGAGCAGGAAGCCAGCGTCGCGGCCGGCGCGCCCGTGCAGGTGACCTTCGTGCCCCAGTTGATCCCCACCACGCGGGGTATTGCGACCTCGGTCTACTGCCGCACGCGGCAGGCCGTTTCGGCCGCCGACGCCCACCGGGTTCTCTCGGAGGCCTGGAGGTCCGAGCCCTTTGTGCGGGTCCTGGCGCCCGGGGAGACGCCGAGCCTCCAGTCCGTCCAGGGGACGAATTTCTGCGATGTCGCCGCCTTCGCCGACGAGCGCAACGGAACCCTCGTCCTCCTGTCGGCCCTCGACAACCTGGTCAAGGGAGCGAGTGGGCAGGCCGTGCAGTGCGCCAACCTGATGACGGGCCAGCCCGAGGACACCGCGTTGCGCGAGCCGGCGGCGCTGCCCTGAACGGGGTTTCGGCGCTCAAACGGCGTTCCCGGGGGCGAAAAGTTGACGCTCCCACGGGAGCGCGATAAAAACGCCCAAACCACGACGCGAATTTCAGCGCCGGTGGTTCGACGACAACCTTAGCGACGGATCGCACCGAGCTACTGCTGCCGGGCGGGGGGGCTATGAGCGGGGAGCGCCGGACCAAGCATATCTTCGTAACCGGAGGGGTGCTTTCCTCCCTCGGAAAGGGCCTGGCGTCTGCGTCGATCGGCGCGCTGCTCGAAGCCCGCGGCCTGAACATCACGTTCCTGAAACTCGACCCCTACCTGAACGTCGACCCGGGAACGATGAACCCGTTCCAGCACGGCGAGGTCTACGTCACCGCCGACGGCGCCGAGACCGACCTCGACCTGGGTCACTACGAGCGTTTCACCCGGGCCCGTATGGGCCAGAAGAACAACGTGACCGCCGGGCGCATCTACGACGCGGTGCTTTCGAAGGAGCGCCGGGGCGAATACCTGGGTGGGACCGTCCAGGTCATCCCCCACGTCACCGACGAAATCAAGGCGCGCATTCGCCAGGCGTCCGAGGGCGTGGACGTCCTGCTGACCGAAGTCGGCGGAACCGTGGGCGACATCGAGTCGCTCCCCTTCCTCGAGGCCATACGGCAGATGCGGACCGAGGAGGGGCGGGAAAACTGCTGCTTCATCCACATCGCCCTGGTGCCGTACATGGCCGCGGCGGGCGAGTTGAAGACGAAGCCGGTGCAGCACTCGGTCAAGGAACTCCGGACGGTGGGCCTGGCGCCCGACATCATCCTGTGCCGTACGGACCGCTTCCTGCCCAAGAGCGTCAAGCGCAAGATCGCGCTCTTCTGCAACGTCGACGAGGACGCGGTGGCCACCGCCAAGGACGTCGAAACGATCTACGAAGTGCCGATGATCCTGAACAAGGAGGGCATCGACGAGAAGATCGCCCACGTTCTGAACATCTGGACAGGGAGCCCCGATCTGCGGCCCTGGGAGCAGATCGTTCACCGGGCGCGAAACCCCAAGCGGGAGACGACCATCGCGATGGTCGGGAAGTACGTCGATCTGACCGAGAGCTACAAGAGCATCAACGAGGCGCTCTTTCACGGCGGGTTCGCCAACCAGTCCCGGGTTCACATCGAGTACTTCGACTCCGAGAAGCTCGACGATGCCAACGTGCTCGCAGGGATGGATGGGATCCTCGTGCCCCACGGCTTCGGATCGCGCGGGGCCGAGGGGAAGATTCGGGCCGTGCGCTTCGCCCGGGAGAACCGCATCCCGTTCCTCGGAATCTGTTTCGGCATGCATTTCGCGGTGATCGAGTTCGCGCGCTCGGTAGCCGGCCTCGAGGGGGCGAACTCTTCGGAGGTCGATCCCAACACGCCCCACCCGGTGATCGATCTGTTGCCCGAGCAGCGCGATGTCGAGGAGAAGGGCGCGACGATGCGTCTGGGCGACTGGCCGTGCGTGCTGGAGGCCGGGAGCCGAGCTTTTCGCGCCTACGGCCAGGAACGGATCGCCGAACGACATCGCCATCGTTACGAACTCAACCCCGAGTACGCCGAGCGGCTTACGCGCGCGGGGCTGGTCATGGCGGGAACGTCCCCGGACGGTCGTCTGGTGGAAGTCGTGGAGGTCGAAGACCATCCCTGGTTCGTGGCCTCCCAGTTTCACCCCGAGTTCGCGTCGACTCCGTTTCGACCGCACCCGCTCTTCGTCGATTTCGTGGCGGCGGCGATGCGCCATGGCACGGCCGGGGAATGAACGGCGGGGCGCGTCGCTCACGACCCGGCCGGCTACAGTGGGGTTTCGAAGAGGGGCGTTAGCTCAGCTGGCTAGAGCGCCGTGCTCACACCGCGGAGGTCACTGGTTCGAGTCCAGTACGCCCCACCATCCACTCGTCGCCGCCGGGGAACGCCGGATTCCCTCCCAGGGCGCGAGGGCGAGTTCGCTACAGTCCGCCCGCCGTTGAATCGGGCCCGGTAGCTCAGCTGGATAGAGCACGTGCCTCCGGAGCACGGGGTCGCAGGTTCGAATCCTGCCCGGGTCGCCATCGCCAGCCGCCAGGACGCAAGCGCCTGGCGCCGCTCGGGCGATGGGGTCGCGCGCCGCCTGGCCACGCTGCCGCGTTTTTCCGAGGCGGGTTCCGCGGGAACCACTTTTCCAGTAGAGCGGAAAAAATTTTCCGTTCGGAGGCCGCGGGAGGTCGGGCAGAAGAATGTAAGTGCCTGATTTTACTAAAGAGAATTGCCATTTCAGTTTGGGTATAAAACTTGCTTATTTGTGAAACCGCACCTCTGGGAAGGGGCGCGGTATTCGAGGCGAGCCTGGTGAGCCTCGAGAAGGGGAGCCCGTGCTGTCATATTCGGTGGGCCAGCGATGGATTGGTGCGCTTGGCTTGTGCGCCGCCTTGCTGGTGTCCGGTACGGCCCGGGCGGTCCCCGTCGTCCACGACATCGTCTCCGGGTTCGTCAACATCAGCGTGAAGCTGGACGGTGCCACCATCGGGTATGCACCCGGCGTTTCCCTGATCGGGAATACCGTGACGGTGGATACCGCGGCGCTCGAAATCACCGGCATCAGTGTGGCTCTCGAGGAGACGACGATCCTCCTGTCGACCCCGTTCGGGGGGTACGACAACATCACCATCGAGACCGCCGTGCTGACGTCGGATCCGACCTTTGCGACGTTGGTTTCCTTTGGCACACCGGATCTCTTTACCGCAGTGGCTTCCCCGCTCACGGTCACCGGCACCTGGGGGGCCACGGATTCCACCGGCACGAATCCGGACACGAGCGGGAACCCGATTGTCTTCCCGGTGGTTTCGGTGACCGCAGTGGTGAACCAGTCGCCGTTCGTCCAGATGGATTCCGTGACGA
>JAYZFQ010000067.1:0-9967 GCA_036336695.1 Myxococcota bacterium | reverse complement strand
CGTCATCTCGACGGAAGGACCCCCGATCCGCTCGCCGCACGAGATGCTGGAAAACGGCCCCGCATCGACGGCACGGCACCACCGGAGAAAGAATTCGCGAGTCGGGGTCGTGTGAGACCAGTAGGGGAAGCAGAGTCCGATCTTCATGGAAGCGGAGAGTAGCGAGGCTCCGCCAAAACGAACCAAGGGGGACGTTCCCTATTCCCAGTGCAGGGGAGCAGGCCAAGAAGCGGGAACGCCCCCCGAGTTCGCGGAAACGCCCTGGCGGCAGCACAACCCGTCATCAAAGTGAACGATGCGCAGTCGGGTCCATCCCCGGACATTCCGGAGACGGGATCGGGAAATGCGTGCCGTTGCCCCAGGGTCGCTTCCACGCTTCGAAGTTGCCCCGAAAGCGGCCCGGGCGAACCCCTCAAACGGGCCAGGGATTTCGCTCACACCCGAACGGGTGAACGGTGCCGCTGAACTCACGGGAGCCCCGTTCTCCACCCCGGCCCGGTTCAGGCCGGCGTCCGAAACCTCGCCAGCGCGGGCGTCGATGGGGTTCGGACGCTAGGGCGTCCCCGCAATGCCGGCGATCAGCTTCCTGCAGCCGGCCGTCGCGGCAACAACAGGGAAGAACGCTCGGCCCATGCCGCGTAGCCGGGACGGCGTTCCCGCATGTGCGCTTCGATCCAGGGCAAACTCGCCCAGCGGAACAACGCGGTGATCGACAACGGCCCGACGATCGTCCACCACCAGCCCGGATTTGCAGCGAACGCGAACAACCACAGACCCCACCAGAAGAGGATCTCTCCCAGGTAGTTCGGGTGACGCGACCACGCCCAGAGCCCGCGGTTCAAGAAGTCGCCGGGCGAGGACGACACCTCGCGGTAACGGGCCAGTTCTTTGTCCGCTCTCGCTTCGAGCAGGACCGCGCCCAGCGTCACCGCGAAGGCAAAGAAGTCGAAGTAGCCCACGGGTTCACGCCCCACCGCCATCACGACGTAGACGGGCAAGAGGGCGACCAGCAACACCAACGTCGGCCCCATGTGGACCGCGAGGAAACTCACCGGCCAGCGAAAGACCCCGGCCCGACGGGCGATTTCAACACAGCGCCAGTCCTCGTCCCCCAGACCCTGCCAGCGGCGCAACCAGTTCCAGGTGAGCCGCACGCCCCAGAACAGGATCAACGCCAACACGAGTCCGAGACGAATCGGGTTCACGCCCACGATCTCGGGGCGCTGTGCCCAGTAGACCGCAATGGCCATGGGCGCCAGGCTCCAGTAGGCGTCGAAGAGGCTCGAGTTGCGAAACGCAAGGCTGAAACAGAAGACGACCGCCGTCGCAGCCAGGGCCGCTTCGAACGCAACGGCAAGAGGAGCCTGCGTCTTCGACGCATCCCCGACGGCGAGTGCCACGAGGAACGCCAGAACGTAGGTCAGAACAACGACGATCCGGGCTCGGTTCATGAGGCCTCGAACAACGATGGATGCGGGGGGCCAGCCTAGCTCAATCGGCAACGAGTCCCGCCACCACCGCACCGTAGGCGCGCTCGGCGATCTCGCGCATCTCGTCGTCGTCGCGATCTTGAATCGGGTGCGCGACGTACACGGCCGCCGGGTCCGCACCCAGCGCCTGCGCCTGCACCTCGGCCCCGTCCGTAAACTCCACCGTGGCCACGAACACACCGGGCACGCCGCGCTCCTCCAGATCGACCGTGTCGTGCACACTGCACGACGTGCAACTGCCTCAGTCGGCGAGCGCTTCGATCACCGCATCGCAGCGGGTGGCGATCTCCTGGCGGAGATCGACCGGTGCCGGCTTCGTAAACGTGGGCTTCTTGAAACGCAGCACTTCCGCCCCATCGCCGCGCAGCTTCTCCTCGAGAACGTCGAGAAACACATCCCCGCGGGCCTTGCTGATATCCAGCAAACCCACGGTACGCCCGGCGAGAGACTCCAGGCGCGGCAGACGCGTGCGCGTGGCGGGCCGTTGCTCATGGGTGGGGTCGAGCAACACACGGTCTTCACTCATCGTCCGGACTCCTTTACGAATCGATGGTGTTCCACACGGGTTGACTGCCGATGGCGCCTCCGGCCCACCCGCCGATGATGGCGGAAAAGAGCCCGGCGCCGCCACCACAGTGCACGATCAAGATGCCACCCGGGCGGAACTTCGGAAGCGTGGCGTCCTTGACGGCCTCGGGCAAACCCTCCGCAATCCCGTCCGCGCCGCGGACGAGTTCGGCGCCCGGAATCAACAGCAACTCGTGCAGGCGCTCCGCCAGTTTCTGCTTGCTCCAGCCCGCCTCGCGAAAGATCCGGCTGTGCTCGGGGCCGATCGCGAGCAGCACATCGAAGGCCATCACGAGCTTCGGATGGTGAAGCGTCCGCAGGTTGACGGCAAAGGTTCGCGCCAGGGAGTCCGGGTCGCGGGACAGCTGGTCGACCACCGAGCGGGGCGCCTCGCCCGGAAAGAGCGTCACGGTGTCCGCGCCCGCCGGCGCCCCCAGGGTCTGGGACAGCGGCTCCCAGGGGCTCCCTTCCTCGTCCTCGGAGAAACAGAACGAGAGCTTGCCGGGGTTGCCGAAGGTCGCGCGGTCGACTTCGCCCGGGCGCCCGCCTCCGATGTTGCGGATCACCAACTGGAGAGCGCGGCCGATGGTGAGATTCGCTCGGTTTCCCTGGCCGAATACGTTCCCGCCGGAGTTCATGCCGATGCGCCGTCGCACCGAGCCGTTCACCACGAGAACCGGCCCGACCGGCATGGTCGTGGCGAGGAGCCCGTGCATGTTGAACTCATCGGTACACGCAGCCTCCAGGGCAGCGAGGATGACCGGGAGATACTCCGGCTTGCAGCCTGCCATCACCGCGTTGATGGCCACCTTTTCCACGGTGCATTCGACGAGGTCGGGCGGCACCACGGCCACGACTTCGTCGGGCGCCCGGCTCGTCCCCCGAAGCATGGCCAGCACCCTTTCCTCGCTGGGCGGCACCAGGGGCAACCCATCGCTCCAGCCGCGCGCTTCCATCGCGTCGAAGGGGTCCTCCGCCGACGCCAGTTCGACACGCCGCGATCGCAAGCCGTCTCCGCCAAAGGTCGCCGCGAGACCGGGCGCCCGGTCGGGCGCCACCGAAAGCGAGCCACAACCGGGACGCCAGTCCGGAAGCCCCGGGCCCAGGCGCGGACACTCGGTAAGCGCTTCCCACTCGTCTCGGTGCCAGCCGAGCACGCGCTCCTTCTCGATCCCATCTTCGACCCGCAGCACCGTCGGCACGGTATCCACGTCCCAGTGCCAGGACATCTCGAGGGACGTGTCGTCGACGGACTCGACGCCCGCAGGAAACGCCGGGTCGTCCTGGGTGTAGACCGTGAGGGGCAGCTGCTGAGCGAGCTGGGCCAAGACCGGCTCGACGAGCACGCACGTGGGACAGTCCCGCTTCACGAACGCCACGAAACCCGAGGGAAGTTGCGGCCTGGTCATGGTCGGAATTCTACCAACCATCAGAGCCGTCCCGTCTAACTTCGCAAGGCCACGAGTCGACCGTCCTGGAGCTTCACCGTGGGGCAAAACGACCCACGAGGCTCGGTCGCCCACCAGTGCTCGTCGCCAGGGTCGGAAAACCGGTAACCCGCGAGGGGTGTGCGGAGGTAACGCGGCGGCGCATCGGGGAAGGGGTTGTCCGCCAACAAACCGAGAACCGCAGGTTCCCCGAGGAGAACCTGGCGCAGGAAGGCGTGAAACCAGGGCGCCCGGGCGCACCCGCGCAACGCGGCGAACCACAGCTGCCAGTCGAGACGCGGCATGTGCGGACCGGCGAACGCAGGGGCCTCGTCGACCGGTCCGGGCTTGTAGCGGAACCGATAGGCATGCCAGGTCTTGCCGTCCCGGGAACCCTCCAGCGCGATTTCGTTTCGCTGCGTGGTCATCACGGCAAAGAGTCCATAGCCGTGGACGCTGCGGAAGGGCTCTACGGTGCGCGCGAGGGCTGCCAGGGGAGCGGGCCGGAACACCGCCACCCCGAGCTGCTCGGTCATGCGCAGCCCGCTCAGGAGGAACAGCAGGCCGGCAAAGGCTGCGAAGGCGCACCGCGGCAGCGACCACCCGTGCGGACGCGCGCGTTCCGGGTCCGGCGCGTCGGGCCGCCACCGCACGGGAACAAACCGCCGCAGCGCTGCATCGTCGAGGATCAGCGTGCAGAGCACCAGGGTCAACAGGTTGAAGAACCCGTAGTTCCCCGTCGCGAAGATCACGAACTGGAGTCCCGCCAGGGGCGGAAACGCCAACCAACGCCAGGGTCGGGGCAAGAAGATCAAGAACGGAACGACCAGTTCCACGGCGAAGGTTCCGACCACTTCGATCGCGTGGACTGAGGACGGGAGGTGATGCACGAACCAGCTCGCCGGCGACGGCAGGGGCTGGGTCCAGTAGTGGAAATCCATGGCCGTAAGGGCGCGCCATGTCTCGTCCCCGGACAGGAGCTTGACCATGCCGGACAGAAACATGAGCTTGAACAACAGGAAACGCAGCAACCAGACCGCCAGGGGCTCCACCGGAGCGCTCCAGGCGCTGCGCGGACTCAGGCGCGCCGGCGCCAGCCAGATCGCGAGAAAACCCGTTTCCAGCAGCAGCGCATCCCACTGGTAGCCGAGGAAGATGCCCCCGACCGAAACGAGGGACAGGTAGAGCCCCCAGGCGCACGCGGCGAAGAGCCGCGGCGCAACGCCGAAGAAGAGCAGCCCGGCGCTGAGGAATCCCAGGACGCAGACCGCCTGGAGCGCACCGTCGGAGGCATCGAGCCAGAAAAGCGTCGGCAGACGCCAGAAGGCCGGCCCCCCGCTCGATGACGCCACCGCGTCGAGCAGTTGCGCTGCGGGCTGGATCCCACCCGAGCCGACCAGCCCCTGCACCTGCACCCCGAGGGAGGCGAAGGCACAGGCATAGACGACTGCCAACAGCATGATCGCGAGCCGGCGGGTGTAGCGGTGCGTCTCGGGCTCGAGCGCGCCGAACGTCGCCTTGAGCCACTGACGCATTCAGCGGCGGCGCTTTCGCGGCTCGGGCGGTCCTTCGGCGAGGCAGTGGCGGAAGACCTGCTCCGGGGTCTCGCCGTCGAGCAGGCTGATCACACTGAGTCCGAGCGCTCCGTCGGTGTGGGAATCCAGGCGCATGTAACCGGGTGCCGACAGGGAGAACATCGCGGTTTCCAGCGGCTCGACGCGGCTCAGCTTGCTGCCCGAGCCCGAAACGATGTAGTAGGTGCCAACCGAATCCCGGTGCACCTGGAGACTGTGCTCGTGTCCGCCGGCAAACACGATCGGGACACGGGGACGCGTGGCGCGGTAGATGCCTCGAATCCACCGATCGTATTGCTGGCTCGTGGCATCGGTCCCGGTCACTCCGAGTTGGCGCGACAGGGGGTATGCCGAACCGATCACGGGCAGCGGAAGCCACAGCCAGGGGACGAAGTCGGTCAGCGGAAACACATGCTGCTTCCAGGTGAAGTTGCCTCCGTGCGCACCGGCGGTGATGAGCGGGTGGTGCAGCGCGAGCACGACGTGCCGGCCGTCCGGCGCGTCGAACTCGTCGGCGAGTTCGAGAAACGCCTCCACCGCATTCGACTGGGGACAGGCGGCGGCGTGGCGCGCCGGGTCCTCTGCGGCGTGAGAGAAGCCGATCGGGTCGATGAACACCAGCCGCAGCCTCCGGCCGAGGTCGACGCGTTCGGGGCCGGCGCACCCGCCCGCCGGCAACATCGAGACACGCTCTCCCCGAGCGGCGAGAAACGCGTTCTGCTCCCGGATGTGTTCCCAACCCTTCGCGCCTTCCATGTCCCAGTCGTGGTTTCCGGCGGTGAAGATTGCGCGCGCCGAGCCGGCGGCGGCGATCTGCGCCTCGAGAACGCGTTCGCCATGGGCGCGCGCGGACTCCCCGGGCGGCACGAGCCCGCGCGGATAGACGTTGTCCCCGAGGAAGACCACCAACACATGCTCGGGACCGAGCCGATCGACCCATGCATCGACGTCCGACCGCAGGCTACGGAGCAGCGGATCGACCAGGCGCGTGTCCGCGTCGTCCTGCGGGAGCTTGGGCTTCCCCGCGTCTCCCACGAGGAATACGGCGTCTCCCACTGCGGAGCTTTCGGGACAGTCGCTCGGCGCAACGACGCCCGGAATGACGATGGGAGCGGCCCGGCAACCGCCAAGCCAAAGAGAAAGCACCAGGCAGAAGAAGACGCGCCCGTGCACCTACCCTGCCGCTTCGCCGGGGAAGGGCACCCCGATACCGCCGAGTCCACAGTAGCCCGCCGGGTTCTTGGCGAGGTACTGCTGGTGGTAGTCCTCGGCGTAGTAGAATTCCGGTGCGTCGAGGATTTCCGTCGTGATCTCGCCCCGGCCGGCGGCGCCGAGCGCCCGCTGGTACACCTCTCGCGCGGCGACTGCCGCCTCGCGCTGGTCCGGATCGGAAACGTAGAGGCCCGAGCGATACTGGGTTCCGACATCGTTGCCCTGGCGCATTCCCTGGGTCGGGTCGTGCGACTCGAAGAAGCAAGCCAGGAGGCGCTCGAAGCTCAGCCGACGGGGCTCCCAAACCACCCGCACCACCTCGTTGTGTCCGGTAAGGCCGGTACAGACCTCCTCGTACAGCGGGTTGGGCGTGATCCCCGCGGCATAGCCCACCTGGGTGCTGTACACGCCTTCGAGCTGCCAGAAACCCCGCTCCGCGCCCCAGAAGCAGCCGAGGCCGAACACCGCCGAGCACGCGCCCTCGGGCCAGGGGGGCTGCATGGCGCTGCCGAGCACGAAATGCTTTTCGGCCACCGGCATCGCGGTATCTCGACCCGGCAGGGCCTGGTCGGCGGAAGGCAAGCCGAGCGTTTTCCCGAATCTCATCCTGTGGCTCCTCCTAGTCCCGGACAGGCGGCACAGCGGGGACCCGCACCGACTCGAGCACCTCGGCAAGGGAATGCGGCGCGTCGAACGCGCTTTCGACCGTCCACGACCCCTCCAGCGGCGTCACCGTCACGAATCCCGCTGCCAATGCGGTCGTATCCGCATTCTCCACGGTTTCCTTGGCCGGGTTGGGCACGTAGGCCATGGTGAACGATCCGTCGGCCTGTTCCTCGTACGCAAGCTTGAACAGCGTAGACCGTCCCTGGCGCGTGAGTTTCAGCCCCTTCACCTCCGGCGCGGGGCGCGAGGGGTAGTTCACATTGAGCGCCATTCCGGGTGGAAGCGTCCGCCTTCCCTCCGGATCCGAAAGAGCCCGCACGAGTTCGACCATGAGCGACGCGGCATCGGGAAAGAAGCGCGGCGTCGCAGAGACGTCTTCGGTGTCGACCATCTGGCTCACGGCGATCGCGGGAATTCCGTAGGACGCAGCCGTCATCGCAGCACCCACGGTCCCCGACGAGATCGTTCCCGAGCCGACGTTCTGCCCGAAGTTCACACCCGACACCACGAGGTCGACCGGTTCCTCCAGAAACTCGGACACCGCGAGACGAATGCAATCCGCCGGCGTGCCCTCCACGGCAATGCGCTTGGGGTCCACCTGCTGCCAATTCAACTTGCCCCGACTGGTGTAGGAAGCGCTCCCACCGCTGCTGTTCTCGGCGGGCGCCACCACCAGCACATCGTGCCCCTCGGCTTCCAGCGCAGCACGCAAGATGCCGATGCCGTCGGCCTGGTGACCGTCATCGTTCGTGAGCAGGATCCGAAGCGGCTGCGACGGCGCTTCTGCACCCGCGCAAGCCGCGCAGGCAACGATCGAGAGCACGAGCGCAAGCGCGGTCATCGTCGCATTTCGCCTGGCCACACCGTGAGCTTACCCCGCACCCATGCGGGGACAAACCGCTTCAGGGAGCCAAAGCGGGCACCACCTCGGGAGCACGACTCGGCGCGTCGACCCGCTCGAGACGGCCCGAACCGCGATGCGCGCGGTAGCCGGCAACGAAGCGTTCTCCGCGGCTCGGCTGGCTCACGGTGTCGACGTGGTACCACTCGGATTGCACGCGCTCGTGATCGACATCGAGCAACGCGTACCCCCGGCCCGTCAACTCGACCCAACGCACGTTCGGGTTTTCGTCCAGCACGGTCCGGGCCGCGCGATCGGCGCCGGATGGGGGGACCGGTCCCGGAGAACTGATCCCCGGTGCCACGAACTCGACGCCCAGGGAACCGCTTCCCGTTGCCGGGTCGTACGCGGACCGGTCCCTGGGATCGCGCGGTACCTCGATGGCCCAGGAACTGTGGAGATCGCCCGTGAGCACCACGTTGTCGCGAATCCCCTGCCGCTCCCACAGGTCGAAGATCCGCTCCCGGGTGAGCGGGTACCCATCCCAGGAGTCGGGGTTGCGAACGCGCCCCCCCTCCGCCGGCAAGGGCGCAAACACGACCTGCTGGCCAAAGACCCGCCAGGCCGTGCCGTCACGGGCAGACTGGGCGATCCCGGCATGCAGCCAGCGTTCCTGGGTCGCGCCGAGCAGTCGGCGATCGCCCCGGCGCAACGCGATGCGGTCCGTGCGCGAGGCAACCGGGGCGTCCCGACGCAAGCGGGTTTCGAGCATCCAGAGATCGACCAGGTCTCCGAACCGGAAGTGCCGGTAGTACTGGCCTCCCGACTCGCGAACCGGGAGCCACTCCAGGTAGGCACGAACCGCCGCGCGGCGCCGGGCGCGCCAGGGACCCTCGGTCGGCTGGTGATTCGACGCCCCGCCGCTCCAGGCGTTGTCCGCCAACTCGTGATCGTCCCAGAGCGCGATGACCGGATGCTGACGGTGCATCTCCTGCAGGTCGGGATCGAGCCGATACTGCGCGTGGCGGATCCGGTAGTCGGCGAGGCGAACGACCTCCCGGTACGGTGCAGGGACACGGACGATCCCCTCTCGGGAAGCATCCTCACCGTACTCGTAGACGTAGTCACCGAGATGGAGGACGGCGGCAAGTTCCGGGCGTTCCGCCAGGTGGCCGTAGGCGTTGAAGAAACCCCAGCCATAGTTGGAGCAGGAGCAGAAACCCAGCCGCAGGCCCGACGTCGACCCCACCGGGAGGGTCCGCGTCCGACCGGTCGGAGAGAAGACGCCGTGGGCTTCGAAGCGGTAGTAGTACGTCGTGTCGGGATTCAAGCCGATCGCATCCACCTTCACGGTGTAGTCCCGCTCGGCGATCGCCTCGGTTTCGCCCGACAAAACGGTGCGCTCGAAGGACGGGTCCAGTGCCAGAGTCCAGCGCACCGGCCCCCCGCTCGTGCCGGAACCCGGCGTCACCCGGGTCCAGAGGATCACGCGATCCGAAAGAGGGTCCCCGCTCGCGACCCCGTGGAAGAATGGCGCCGTGGAGGGCCGCAGCGGGGCCAGGGGCGCACACCCGGCGATCACGGGCAGTGACGCCGCGGAACCGCGGAGAAAGGTCCTGCGATCCAGGGCCATACGCCCCGAGGTTCCCGAATTTCCGTCGGAAGCGCATACTCCGGCCCCAGGGATCAGACGCTCGCCGAAACGCAGAACTCCCCGGCGCCCCCCGCGTGGGGCACGACTACACGACCCACGAGGACACACCATGCGCATCGCCACGTGGAACGTAAACGGCCTGCGAGCACGCCTTGAATTTGCACTGGCGTGGCTGCGGGAGCGCAAGCCCGACGTCGTCGGCCTGCAGGAAATCAAGCTCACCGACGACATCTTCCCGCACGATGCCTTCGCAGAGCTCGGCTACCGGGCCGTGAGCCACGGCCAGAAGAGCTGGAACGGTGTGGCCATCCTCGCGCGAGAGGCACCCGAAGTCATATGCCAGGGCCTGCCGGGCCAAGAGGACTTCGGGGCACGCCTCCTCACGGCGCGCGTGGGCGGGCTCGACTTCACCACCGTCTACGTCCCCAACGGAAAACAGATCGAGCACGACGACTTTCCCCGGAAACTGGCCTGGCTCGAGACGCTGGCTTCGTTCCTCGCATCCGAACTGCGTACGGAGCGTCCCGCAATCGTTG
>JAYZFQ010000066.1:0-21578 GCA_036336695.1 Myxococcota bacterium | reverse complement strand
AACAAGATGGCGTCGGCCTGGGCCAGGGCGGCCCGGGCCTGTGCCTGGATCGCAGCGGGGAGCCCGGTGTCCGCGGCGGGCTCGAGGCCGGCCGTGTCCACCAGGAGAACCGGGCGATTTTCGACCTCGACCTCCTCGGCGATCCGGTCGCGCGTGATCCCGGGGCGGTCGGCCACGAGCGCCCGGCGGCGTCCCGCGAAGCGGTTGAAGAGGGTCGACTTCCCGACGTTGGGGCGGCCGACGATCGCCACGATCGGAAGCTCTCGGGGGCTATGCATGGCGTGTGACCGTGTGCCGGAAGGCGCGCGCAGGGTACCGCGGGCCCTCCAGGCGGCCAAACCCCCGTCTCTGCTTGACAAGCCCAGGACCCGGCGGATAGGGTCGCGAAGCATGATGGCTCGCACCGCGCTGCGCCGCGTCGTTCTCGTCTCGATCGCCGTCTGGAGCGTGACCGGGGCCGCGCTTCCCGCGTCCGCGAGTTCCGAAACCCTGAAGCGCTCGTTGACGAACCTGGCCTTCGGGCCGCTGGATTTCGCGCTCGCGCCCGTGACCGGGGCGACCGGCGTGTATCGCAATCTCCAGGACATCGACGACACGATGGGGGTTCGCGTCTTCTACGCGGTTCCGGGTGTCGTCTGGAACACGGCGTTCAACATGGGCGGCGGCGTGCTCCGGGTGTTCACCGGGGCCCTGGAGTTGGTGCCGGGGATCCTCCTGCTGCCCTTCGAGGCAGACATGACCCCGCTCTTCGCGCCCCCCGAACGAGCCCCGGCCCTCATCGACGAGGAAACCGACTCGCTCAGCATCAAGATCGGGATCGACTACCTGAACTGAGTCCCTGGCCCGCGAGGGTCGTGCGGCTCAACGGGTTCCCGGCTCCGCGAGGAAGCGCGCGACGCGTTCTTCGATCTCGCTGCCCGCATCGGGCGAGAACCAGAGCACGTCCGGAACGCTTCGCAGCCAGGTGCGCTGACGCCTGGCGTACCGGCGCGTGTCCCGCTGCATGACCTCGAGGGCGCCCTCCAGTGTCGCGCTGCCTGCGACGACCGGCTGCATGTGCCGATACCCGATCGCCTGCATCGGGCGCAGTGCAAAGCCGTAGCCCTGCGCCAGGAGTTCCCGAACCTCCTGTAGCAACCCCATTTCGAGCATGCGCCGGCAATGGGCGTCGATCCGCGCGCCGAGTGCGTCGCGACCGGGATCGAGCGCGAGGTGGAGCACTCGGTAGGGGCAGTCTCGGAAGCCGTGGGCGCGCCGCTGCTCCGAGGCGGGCGCACCCCCGCGCTCGGCGAGTTCGAGCGCCCGCACGATGCGTGTCACGTCCCTCGGATGGATCGCCCGGGCGCTGTCCGGATCGAGGGCAGCGAGCCGCGCGTGGAGTCGATCCGGGTCGCCGGCTTCGAGGGCGCTGCGATGTTCCTCCTCGAGTCTGGCACGCAGCGAGGGGTCGGCGCCGCCGGTCTCGACGAGGCCTTCGAGGAAGGCCCGGATGTACAAGCCCGTACCGCCCGCGAGAATGACCGGCTGGTCCCGGCCATGGATCGCGGCGGCCGCCGCGCGGGCGTCCTGGACGTACCGGCCCGCGCTGTACGGAAAGCCTGGATCCGCGACGTCGAGCAGGTGGTGCGGGGCCTGGGCCTGTTCCTCGGCGGTCGGCTTCGCGGTGCCGATGTCCATTCCGCGGTACACCTGCATGGAGTCCGCGTTCACGATCTCGGCGTCGAACTCCCGCGCGAGGTGGATCGCGGTACGCGTCTTCCCGGCCGAGGTGGGCCCCGTGACGACCACCACCGGGGGTCGTCGACCTTCCCGATTTCCGCCGGCGGTCATCGGCGTCCGAAGCGACGCTCGATCTCTGCGAGTTCGAAGGGCACGGCCACCGGGCGGCCATGGGGGCACGTCGGCGCCCAGGGGATGGCATCGAGTGCGTCGAGGAGTGCGCGCTGTTCGCGTTCCTCGAGCACGTCTCCCTTTCGCCGTGCGCTTCGGCAAGCGAGATTGGCGAACAGCCCGTCCGCCGCTTCCAGCGCCCGGGTCTCGGGGCGCAAGGCACGGCTCCCCGCTGTGGCCAGTTCGTCGGCGAGGTCCCGCACGAGGCCGGCGGGATCGCGGTCGGTCAGCAGCGCCGGCACGGCACGCAGCAGCGCGGTGTTTTCGCCGAAGGCGTCGAGTTCGAAGCCGAGTTGCGCCAGCTCGTCGGCCGCTTCTGCCAGTGCATTCGCCTGGGCGGGTTCGAGGGACACCGTCAGGGGAGCCAGGAGACCCTGGCGATCGACCTTGCCCCGGTGCCACTCGGCCCGCAGGCGCTCGTACAGGACGCGTTCGTGGGCGGCGTGCTGGTCCACGAGCAGCAGGCGATCCTTCGCTTCGAGCACCAGGTAGGTCGCGAGCAGCTGGCCGAGCAGGTGCAGTTCGCCGAAGCGAACGCCCGCATTCGTGCCGGGATCGTCGTGGACGGCAAGCCCTGGAAGCGTTCCGGGTTCTGCCGATTGGGCAAACACCCAGTCTCCGCGGCCTGCGTGCTCTGCCGCCGGGGCTGTTGGTGCCTCGGGCGTCCACCGCTCGGGGCTCGCGGTACCGCGGGCGCTGGGAGGGGCTGTCGCCCCGGGGTCGCCCTCCCCCACCCAGCGCCTGCCGCGAATTGCGCCGGTCACCGCGTGGCGGACCCCACGGTGAATTGCCTGGGGCTCTCCGAAGCGGACTTCCCACTTCGCCGGGTGGACGTTCACATCCACCTGGTCGGGTGGCTGGGTCAAGAAGAGAACGGCGCTGGGGAAACGGCCGCGGGGCAACATGTCCCGGTAGACCCCCACAAGGGCATGCTGCAAGGTCCGGTCTCGGACGGGTCGCCCGTTCACGAAGAGGAAGACGCCCGCCAGGGTCGGCCGGTGCCGATCTGGCCGCGACACGAAGCCGTCGATGACGAGGGGTCCCTCGTCGTGGGACACCGGGACCAACGCCTCGGCTGCCTCCTCGCCGAGCACGGCGGCGATTCGGTCGAGCCCGTCACCGGTTTCCGGCCAGGTGACGGCGGGCCGGTCGTCGCGGCGCAGGTCGAAGTGCACACCGGGCACTGCGAGTGCGGCCCGCGCCAGCCAATCGGAGACATGTTTCCATTCGGTCGTCGGTTTCTTCAGGAACTTGCGCCGCGCGGGAATCCCGGCAAAGAGGTCTGCGATTTCAATCCGGGTTCCCACAGGGCCGGCGGTCGGACGCTCCGACTCGATCCGGCCCTGGGCGACCTGAATTTCGTGGGCCTCGCGCTGGGACCGCGCCCGTGTCCGCAGCCGAAGGTGCGACACGGATGCGATTGCGGGAAGCGCCTCCCCGCGGAACCCGTAGGTCGCGATGCGTTGGAGGTCTTCTGCGCTGGCGAGTTTGCTCGTCGCGTGCCGCTCCAGGGCGAGCCGCGCGTCGCCCGGTGTCATGCCGCAACCGTCGTCCGTGACGCCGACGAAGTCAGTTCCGCCGCCGCGGGTTTCCACGCGAACGCGTGCCGCACCGGCATCCAACGCGTTTTCGACCAATTCCTTCACGACCGAGGCGGGACGCTCCACAACCTCCCCGGCGGCAATCTGGTCGATCAGGGCACTCGGCAGTGGTCGGATCCGAGTGCCTTCGCGCGATTCGGATCCCGAATTAATCAACTTAAGGTTCCTCGATCGCCCGCGGGGACGAACTGAGCGCTGGAATCGGCAAGTATGATGCGAAAAACCAGCAATTTCATTGACAATACGTCGTTTCAATGAATAATTTCGCAAGTATAGCGGGGGTTGAGGGGGGCAGTGATGAGCGAAGGACCCGTTCAGCGGGATCGTGCCGCGCCCGAGCCGGCGCGGGGGGTGGATCGCCCGTCTGGCCGGCGGCGCGGTGACCGCGTTGTTGGCGCGGGGAGAGCCACACAGGAAGCCGTGGACCAGGCGGTTGCGGTGGCGCGGTCGGACCGGCCAGTTCTCTTGCTCGGACCGCAAGGCTCCGGCAAGGAGCACCTCGCGCGAGCGATCCACGGTTGGAGCAGTCGCAGGACCAGTCCCTTCGTCGTCGTTTCCTGCACCGCCGTGAGCGAGGCCCTGCTGGCCCGGGAGATCATGGGTTGTTCCGAGTCGGCCCACCCGAGCCTTCCCGAAGAATACGCCGGCGGGCTCGCACGCGCGGCGGGTGGAACGCTGCTGATCGATGCGATCGACCGGTTGCCTGGGGCCGTGCACGCAGCGGTGATGAAAGCGCTGGCAGATGGCCGGTTCAGTCGCGAGGGTGACGGGGTATCCCAGCCCCTGCGCGCTCGCGTGATGGCGACCGCACTCGAGTCGTCCGGCCGGATGCTCTTCGACGAACTGCCCCATCACGCGATCCATCTGACGGCTCTCGCGGATCGCCGCGAGGACATCCTTCCGCTGGCGACCCACTTCCTCCGCATCCACGCGGAAGAAGAAGGCTTGCGGCCGATCGGTTTCACGTCCGACGCGCGCCAGGCGCTGGTCGAGGAAACCTGGACGGGCAACGTGCGAGAACTCTCCGAACGAGTGCGCCAGGCGATCCGGCTCGCCGGCGATGGCGCGATCACCGCTGAAGCCCTCGTGCTCTCGGCGGAAGGCGAAGACGTGCCGTCCTTCAAGGAAGCGAAGCGGGCCTTCGAGACCCGATACGTGCGGGGGCTGCTGCGTCGCTGCGGGGGCAACATCAGTCGCGCCGCCCGCTTGGCAAAGAAGGACCGCAAGGACTTCTACGACGTGATCCGTCGTACCGGCGTCGACCCTTCGGAATTCCGCTAGAAGACGGCGTCTTTCTGCCACGGCCTGCTCGGTGCGCGTCGCCATCGTCCAGATGAATTCGACCGACGATCTGCCGGTCAACCTGGCTGCCGCCGAGAGGCTGGTCGGGGAGGCGGCGGCGCTGGGCGCGCGCTTCGTCGCCCTGCCCGAGAACTTTGCCTACCTCCGCCGCGAGGGACTGCGTTTCCCCTGTGCCCAGGGTCTCGATGGCGACATCGTCGGTGCCGTGCGCACGTGGGCCCGGCGCCATGGGCTGCGCATCCTGGGAGGCACGTTTCCGGAACGTGTTTCGGGCGAGGACCGGGTGTACAACACCAGCTTTCTCGTCAGCCCCGAAGGCGAGATCGAAGCGGTCTACCGCAAGATCCACCTCTTCGACGTGCGTCTCGGAACCGGCGCGAATTTCACCGAGTCCGCCTCCATCGCGCCGGGGAGCGAGGTCGTTGTCGCCGATACGCCCGAGGGCGGGATCGGGCTTTCGGTCTGCTACGACCTGCGCTTTCCGGAACTCTACCGGGCCATGCTGACGGTGGGGCACGATGTGCGGTTCCTGTGCGTGCCGTCGGCCTTCATGCCGCAGACGGGCAAGGACCACTGGGAAGTGCTGCTGCGGGCGCGGGCGATCGAGAACCAGGCGTTCGTGGTGGCGCCAGCGCAATGCGGTCAGCACGGTGAGGGTCGCGCGAGCTATGGGCGCTCGCTGATCATCGATCCGTGGGGTTTGATTCTTGCCCAGGCCGGCGACCGGCCCGGCGTGATCGTTGCCGACTGCGATCTCGAGGAACTGGCGCGGACGCGAGATCGGCTCCCGGCCCTTCAGCACCGGAAGCTTCCCGGCAGCTAGGCAGAAGCGCCCGCTTCTGAAGCCTTCAACAAGAACTTGAACTTCGTGTGTCCGATTTCGAGCTCGTCCCCGTGGATCAGGTCGGACGACCGGACCCGCTTCCCGTTGACCTTGGAGCCGTTGGTCGACTGCAGGTCCTCGAGGGTGTAGCGGCCGCGGGCGGCGTCCCAGGCGACGATGGCGTGTTCCCGGCTGATCCGTGCATCGAGCAGAGTGATGTCGGTCTTCGGGTTGCGCCCGATCAGGGTTTCTTCGCTGTGAACCGCGTGACGGGTTCCCTCGAACTCACCGTTGCAGATCACGAGCTCTGCCCCGGATTGGTTGGCCGGCATGGTCTCCTCCGCGCTTGAACGCCCCTGCGGGCGGGTTGGGTCCCCTCCGGCATACCGTTGCTTTCGGTATCGGAGCCGCCGCCAGGGGGCTTGAGGCTGCGCGCGGGTGGCCCGCCTGGGTGCCCAGGCGCAAAACCCGAGCGGGGGGAACCGATTCGCCCCCGACTTGCCGGGGGGTCCCGCGGGCTAGGTCTTTTTGAACAGCGCTTCGAGGGCTGCGCTCGCCGAATCCTGGCCGTCCCGGTCGGTCCCGGACTCCTGGGAACCGGGCCGGAACCACTCGCAGCGGTTCGCGCGGTCCCGCTCGCCCACCCGCTCGGCACTCGATTCGCGGCACTCGTTGTACGCCGCGGGGTCGTGGTGCGCGCAGTTGCGGCACACGTGGAGGTCCGCGCCGCACCCGGCGCATTCGTCCCGGAAACCGACGCGCTCGCCCGGGGCGACTTCGGCTTCCTGTGCGCACTGGAAACACCGCATGCGGGAAAGGCTGCGCCAGCTCTCCGAAACCCGCAATCGCCTCTCGGCGTTCAGTGCCGGGCCTGGGGAGCCGATAGTCCCGGACATGCCCGAGCCGGAAGGACAGCGTCCCCTCTATTCGAGCTTCGCCGACGACCCCGAGGTATCGGACGCCCTGGACGGCTTTCTCCTCGCTCTTGCCGGTCGGATCGACGATCTCCAGGACGCCTATGCCCGCGGCGAGATCGACGAACTCGGCGCCATGGCCGGTGTCCTCGCCCGCGACAGCGAACGCGTCGGTCACGACGCCCTGGCGACCGCGGCCCTGCGGGTCCGCAATGCCGCCGACCGGGGAAAGCTCGAGGAAGCCCACGGCGAACTCGTCGAACTGACGGGCCTGGCCCTGCGTGCGCGTCTCGCCCACCGCGGCGCGCTCGGCTAGGAGCGGCGCTTCCGCCCACCGCGGCGCGCTCGGCTAGGAGCGCCGCTTCCGCCCACTGCGGTGCGCTCGGTTAACAGCCCCGCTTCCGCGTAGCGGTGCCGAATGGATGCCGAAGGCCGCCCTGCCCCGCTAGAGGAAGAACCAGATCGAGCGGGGCAGCCCGTCGGGACCGACCCAGCGCCCATCCATGAACCACACGAAGAGAAAGATCGAGAGATTCGACGCCGCGTGCACGACGACGAGGGCACCGAGCTGGCGACGGTAGTAGAACCAGAGCTGGGTGCCGACGATCCAGAGCACCGAGACGGGCCACTCCCAGGGGGCGTGGCTCACGGTGAAGAACACGACGACGACCCAGAAGCTGCGCCAGGAAAAGTGCCCGATCGGGATGTCGCGGAAGTCGACCCGGCGATCGAAGACCTCGGCGAACCGGGCGAGCCAGCTCCGGATGAACACCTCTTCCACAAACGGGGTGACGGCGGCATACCCCAGCAGGCGGATCCCGAGCACCGCGCCCGCGAGACCGGGCCCCCACTGCATGGCGTCGAAGCCCTCCTCGGGTGTCGGCTGGAGAAATTCCGGGAGCGCGGTCCAGAGCGGCGGTTCGAAGCGCAGTGCCAGCAGGTACGGTGCCATCCAGATCGCGCCGCCGAGCACGCCCACGCCGATGTCGAGGAGCAGGTCCCGGTTGCGCGGGCGCCAGCCGCGCAACTCGGCGTAGGCGCCCCGGGCGTAGAACCAGGCAAACAGGCCGCCCGGAACCAGGACCTTGACCGGGAGAAGCCAGGGCTGCCAGGCCGGGGGGGTGCGGCCGCCGATCTCCCCGAGGATCAGGAAGCTGAAGAGCGGGATCCAGTACGGCCACCAGCCATGGTCTGCGCGCTCAGGCATCGCCCGAAGCGTATCGCGTCGCGGGTCCCTTGGGGGAAGCCTGCGTCTCCTCTAGCATTGTCTTCGGGACGCCGAAGACGCAAGCGGAGGACGTCCATGCCCAGCCTGTCGGTGGTGATCCCGGTATACGACGAAGTCGCGACGATCGAGCAGGTCATCGATCGGGTTCTGGCCGTCACCGGGGACGACGCAGAGATCATCTGCGTCGACGACGGTTCCACGGACGGGACCCTGGCCCTGCTGCGGGAGAAGTTCGAACCCCGCGGGGTCCAGGTCCTGGCCCACGCGCACAACCAGGGCAAGGGCGCGGCGTTGCGAACCGGTTTCCGGGCCGCGACCCGCGAAGTGGTGATCGTCCAGGACGCGGATCTCGAGTACGACCCTCACGATTACGAGCGGCTCCTGGAGCCCATCGCGGCGGGCCGAGCGGACGTGGTGTACGGCTCACGCTTCGCCGGCGGGGAGCCGCACCGGGTGCTCTATTTCTGGCACTCGCTCGTGAACCGCGGCCTGACCCTGCTTTCGAACATGCTCACCAACCTGAACCTCACGGACATGGAGGTCTGTTACAAGGTCTTCCGCCGGGAGGTCCTGGAGCAGATCGAGATCGAGGAGAACCGCTTCGGCTTCGAGCCGGAGATCACGGCGAAGGTCTCGAAGCTCGGCTGCCGCATCTACGAGGTCGGCGTTTCCTACAGCGGCCGGACCTACGAAGAAGGCAAGAAGATCGGGTGGCGCGACGGCGTGCGGGCCGTCTGGTGCATCCTCAAGTACAACCTGCGCCGCTGAGGCCGGGAGGGGGTCGCGTGGAGAATTTTCGACGGCGTCGGGCGCTCGTGACGGGCGGAGCGGGTTTCCTCGGCTCGCACCTGTGCGATCGCCTTCTCGCGGATGGGCAGGATGTGCTCGCCGCCGACAACTTTTTCACGGGCTCGAAAGACAACGTCGCGCACCTCGCAGGGGAGCCGCGCTTCGAGTTGATGCGCCACGACGTGACCTTTCCCCTCTTCGTCGAAGTGGACGAGATCTTCAACTTCGCGTGTCCGGCTTCTCCGGTGCAGTACCAGGTCGACCCGGTCCAGACCACAAAGACCAGCGTGCACGGCGCCATCAACGCGCTGGGTCTCGCGAAGCGACTCGGGGCGCCGATTCTCCAGGCTTCCACGAGCGAGGTCTACGGAGACCCCCACGAGCACCCGCAGACCGAGGACTACTGGGGACACGTCAACCCGGTGGGGGTTCGTTCCTGCTACGACGAAGGCAAGCGTTGCGCGGAGACCCTCTTCTTCGATTACCGGCGGCAGGTGGGTCTGGGGATCAAGGTGGCCCGGATCTTCAACACCTACGGGCCGCGGATGCACCCCAACGATGGGCGGGTGGTTTCGAACTTCATCGTCGCGGCGCTCCAGGGGGCGCCGTTGGTTCTCTACGGCACCGGGGAACAGACCCGTTCCTTCTGCTACGTCGATGACCTGGTGGATGGCATCGTTCGCCTGATGCGAACGCCCGAGGATGTCACCGGCCCCATCAACATCGGAAACCCGGCGGAATTCACGGTCCGTGAACTCGCGGAACAGGTGCTGGAACTGACGGGATCCGCCTCGGAACTGGAGTTTGCGGAGCTTCCGAGCGACGATCCCGTGCGGCGTTGTCCGGATATCACGCGGGCTCGGGAAACCCTGGGCTGGGAGCCCAAGACGCCCCTGGAAACGGGGCTCCGCCACACGATCGACTACTTCGACGATCTCCTGCGGCGGAACGCAACCGCCTAGTCGCTTCGCCGCCGTTGCGAGCGGCGCCGGCGTCCCATGACCGCGAGGCCGGCGACGCCGAGGGCGAACAGCGAGGCCGTCCCGGGCTCGGGTACCACAGGGAACCGGTTGGTGCTCGCGACCCACGTGGTCGCTGAACCGCTCGTGAGGAGCAGGACCGTGTCCTTCACGTGCACCACGTTTCTGGGGGTGTGGAACGTCTTCTCATCGAAGGGTTTCTGGATCTTGTCCTGGATGTCGTAGGTGCTCAGGAACTTGAGCTCGGGGAAGAAGGCGTTGCCCTTTCCCAGGAGTTTCTTGGTTGCGAACACCTTGCTGAAGGGGTGGCGCGAGGTGTGGGACTCGAGCAGGAGCGATCCCCCGGCAATCGGCATGCTCGGGTCCAGGGCCGTCACCTTGAACGAGATGTGGAAGAACTCGAGTCCCGGCCAGTGCCGGGTTACCGGGCCGGAAAAGCGCAGGCCGTCATCGAGAACGTCCAGGGTGATGTCGTGAGGATCGACGCCGCCGGAGTCGAAGTGACTGAACTTCAGCTTCCCGTTGCCCGAGATCACTTCCGTCGGCCACGGGGAAGGCATCCCCCCGCCCGTCCCGGCCATGGAAATCGCCTGGGCGGGACCCACCCCGCCGGCCACGAGGAGAACGACCGTTGCGGCGAGCCCGCAGAGCCTTCCGCAGTCCAATTGCTGCCTCCACCTTCTGGACGGGTTTCCACCGGGTCGACCCGGAGCCGTCGAGATCCGCAGGTAGGTGGCAACCCAGACGCAGAAATCGCGCAGGGATTTGCCGGGGAGCGCTGGTCCGGCCCGCGGGGGACGCGTGAGATACGCTCCGCCCCGTGGCGGGGGCCCAAGGAGCCGGAGGACGTCGCTGGACGGGGATCCTGGCGTTGCTGGGACTCCTCGCCCTGGCCGTGTGGCTCGGGCTTGGCATCGCACCGACAACCGAAGTCCGGCTCAACGATTTCGAGGGCTACTGGGAGGCGGGTCGCGTGGTCCTGGCGGGGGACGCGGATGACCTCTACGCCCCGGATCACAAGTGGTTCACCAACCTGCCCGTGGTGGCCTGGGCGCTGGCCCCCCTCGCTCGGCTCCCCTACGGCGACGCCTGGCGGGTCTTCTGGGGGATCCAGGCGACGTGTTTCGTGCTGGCGTTTGGAGCACTCGTGGTCCTCCTGGCCCGACACTTCCCGCCGCTCACCCTGCCGCGGGCCTTCGTGGTCGGGGTGGTCCTGGCGTGCTTCGCGCCGGTTCTCGAACGCACGCTCGCCCAGGGCCAGTCGACGTCCCTGGTCGCCCTCCTCCTGGTTCTCTTCCACCTGCTTCACCGCGAAGGTTGGCAACGCACGGCAGGCGTGCTGCTCGGGCTCGCCTGCCTCGTCAAGATTCCGCCCCTCGTGCTCGTGGCGTGGCTGGGACTTCGCCGGCGCCTGCCCGCCGCGCTCGCAGCGACGGCGGTTGTTGCTGCGGGGGTCGGCATCTCGGCGCTGGCCTTCGGTCCCGAACTCCTCGCGCAATACGCGGATCGCGTGATCCTCGACAACCTCGGCCGGACCCAGGCCGCGTTCAACAACCAGAGTCTCGAGGGCGCGTACATGCGCGCGTTCACCGCAAAGAGCCTCGTGGACTGGGACACCGTTACCCGGCCCCTTGGGGTGACCTTGGCCCTGCTCGCCAGCTTGCTCGGTCTTGGGGCCCTAATTTGGCGGTCCGGGGGCGGTTCGTTCGTCTGGCCGACCGAGCCGCCGCGGGACGACGACCCCGTCTGTGGCAGCTTCGAACTGGAACTCGCCCTCGTATCGGCACTGATGCTGCTCTTCCTTCCTGTCGTCTGGATCCACTACTACCTGCTCCTCGCGGCGCCCCTCGCAATCCTGCCAGCCTGGTGGAGCGCGCGGCGGTTGCCGGTGCGCTGGGGGGTGTCCGTATTGCTCGTGGCCGGGCTCTGGCTCGCGTCGGGGAGCGACGTGCGCGGCAACCACTACTACGGCCGGCACCACGAATCCTGGCAATTCCGCATCCAGCAGAACGCACAACCCCTGGGTGCGGTGTTGCTGGTGCTCGGGTTGTGCGCGCCCCTCGCCGAAATCGCGCGGCGCCAACGGCTTCGGGCCAATGTTTCCCGGGAGTCCCGGTAGCCGCGTGGCGGTCGTCGCGCTCCTCGCCGTGCTGCTCGTCGTCCATGTTCTCGCGTCGTGGATCGGCGCGGTGCCGGGCCATCTCAACGTGGACGAGTGCACCTATCATCTGATGGTACGGGCCGCAGACGCGGGAACCCTGAGCTTCTGGAATGGCTACGAGGAGTTCCCCACCCGGGAACTGGTCTTCGTGTCGGTCGAACCCAGCGGGGGTCACCTCTACCCGGTGACGCCCCCGATCTATGCCGTCCTGGCGCTGCCGTTCTACCGGATGTTTGGCTACCCGGGACTTCTGCTGCTGAACAACCTCGCGTTTCTCGGTGTGCTGGGGCTCACCGGCTGGTTGTCCCTGCGCTTCTTCCGCGATCGGCGCCTGGCGGTGGGCGCCGTGCTGGTGCTGGGCCTGGCGACCTACCTCTGGGAGTACTCCCAGGCCGCCTGGCCCCACGCGCTGTCGACCCTGGCGGTGGTGGCCGCCTTCGCGGCAGCCTGGCGCGGCTTCGAGGCAGCGTCCGAACGCGCGGCCCTGGGGTGGGGGCTGCTCGCCGGCGGCATCCTGGGTGTCGGCACAGGGGTCCGCCTCGACGTCCTGATGGCGGGGCCCGCGCTGATCACCCTCTTCCTGTTCGCTGGGGGCCGCCGGGCCTGGGCAGGCCTGGCCGTGGTCGCCGGGGGCCTCCCGAGTTGGGCGGCGCTTTCCTTCATCAATCACTTGAAGTTTGGGACCTGGTCGCCCCTGTCCTACGGGCCTCGGGTTTCGGAGGCGGGGGAGTGGATGCAGTACCTCCCCGTTGCGGTCCTGGGCCTGTTGGTCCTCGCCGGGATCCGACTCGGGAGAGAGCCGTGGGTGCGCGAGCGCTTGCGCGGCCGTGCGGTCTGGACCCTTGGCATCGCGGCCGCCGCATTGCTGGTCTTCCCGGAGGTGCGCGACCTCCTGGTTCGGCTGGGACGGGGGGTGGGTACGCTCCTGCTGGAGCTCCGTTGGTATCCCTCCGATATCGAGCGCCCGGCCCTTGCGCGCTCGGCTTCGGGCGGACTCGTGTACTTCGGGCACCTGAAAAAGGCCTGGGTCCAGAGCCTCCCGTACCTCGGGATCCTGGTGCTGCCCGTTGTCGCGATGCTCCGGGGGCACCCGGAGCGCGGCCGTCTCGCAGCGCTGTGCCTGGTCCCGGCGTCCTACCTGGCCGCCTTCGGCTACTTCGCCTGGGATGGTGGCATGGGGCTCAACCTCCGCTACCTCGCCCCGGCACTGCCCTTCGTCGCGGTGCTCACGGCGTGGTCTCTGCGCGTCCTGTGGGACGGGGGCGCCGGGATGACACCATGGGTAGCGGGGTGGCTATCCGCCGTGGCGTACTGGATCCTGAGTCGTGCCTGGCAGGGCAACCCCGAATCGGCCGAGCCCGCGGTGTTGGGGGTTCCGCTCGGGTTGGCGGCTTTCTGTGCCGCCCTGAGCCTGGCCCTGGCCTTGCGCGGAGAGCGAGCCGGCCGAGCCTTGCGCGCAGCGACCGGAGCAGTTGCCGCGGCGGCACTCGTCTGGGCGGGACTCGTGGCCTTCACCTACGACTACCCCGCGGCGCGGTGGCTCCGCAGCTACAACGCGAACCTGTCGCACATGGCCGGAGAGGTGATCCGCCCGGATTCGATTCTGTTCACCACGCATCCCGACCCGTTCTGCGGACTGCTCGATGCCGAGGGAGTGCGCATCGCGTTGCCGCGCCGGGATCGTTTCGCCGACTTCCGGCCCCTGGTCGAATTCCACCTGGCCGCGGGGCGACCCGTCTACGGCGCGTTTCCCCCGGACCTCTGGGCAATTCTGGGCCGCCGTGCCTGGCTCGACGGACTCCGCGTGGAAACTCTCCAGGAGCACCCGATCTTTGTGATCGCCGAGATCGCCGCGCCGCCGCGCGGGCCGGGAGCCGCGCCTCCCGCGCCCTGAGTCTCTGGGCGGGTGGCTTCGATTCCCTCGACCGCTTCAGCCGCGGGGGGGCAGGCCGTGGACGATCGTCAGGAATTTCAGTGTCGTTCCGGCCCGCCGGAATTCCGAAAGCGCCTGGTAGTCGGGATCGTCGTACCAGCCCCGGGCGGCCTCCTCCGAGGGAAACTGGAACAACACGACACGGCCTTCCGGCGGGTTGGACCCCTCGAGCAGCGCGTTGCCGTCGTCGTACGTCAAGAACGTGCCGCCGTGCTTCTTGAGGATCGGGAAGAAGCCCTTTTCGTACTTCCGGTACGTCTCGGCGTCCTCGATCGTGAAGTTTGCGACGATGTAAGCAGGGGTGTCGGCCACAGTGGGGCTCCTTTTGGCTGGGGGGTCTCGAAAGGCAGCACGCTTCAGGATCCGAGTTGCTCGATTCCGCCGGCACGCGTGGTGATGTTGAGCTGGCCCGCGAGTCCTGCAACGCGGTGGATTTCGATCGCCTGGAACTCGGGCGTGGCTGCGATGCGGAGGAGTGCCTTCGCCGACGGATACTCGACGATCGCGACCTGGTCCCAGGACTCTTCCGCCTCGCCCAGCAGGAACCCCAGGACCTCACCGGCGAAGACCATGCGTCCGCCGCTGGCTTCGACGAGTTTCTTCATTTCCCGGGCATAGCGTACGTAGGCCGCAGCGCCGGAGAGTTCCGGATCGCGCCCATCGGCGTAGGCCGCGGTCTCGCGAAACTTGAGCAGGTTGACCATGCTGACGGGCCCCTCGGTTTCGAGAAAGGCCTGGATCTGCTCGCGGTCGGGTTGGACCTGGTTCGAAACTTTCATGGCGCCTCGCGGATCGATCTCAGCCGCTGGCGCCCCCGCCAGGACTCGAACCTGGGACGCACGGTTTAGGAAACCGACGCTCTATCCTCTGAGCTACGGGGGCGTGGGGCGCAAGCTAGCACGGGGTTGCGGGGACCACGCCCGGGGTCGGCTGGCGGAGCCCTTGACGACCCGGACGCATCCGGTGGCGGGTCAGCGGCTCGCTGTTCGTGCGTGCTCGGGGAGATAACGCAGCGGATCCTGGGCCACGCGGTCTCGACGTACCTCGAAATGCAGGTGGGACCCGCGGGCGTGTGCCGACCGCCCCACGGTCGAGACCACATCCCCTCGTTCCACGAAGTCGCCCTTCTTCACTTTGTTCCGGTGGTTGTGGGCGTAGACCGTCGAGTAGCGCCCGGCGTGCTTGACGATCACGATGCGGCCGTAGTCGCCCAGGGTCCCGGAATAGATGACCCGGCCGGCTTCGGCAGCGCGCACGGTCGTACCCTTCTTTGCCGGGATGTCGATCCCCTCGTGGCGTCTTCCGCTCCGCCACCCGTAACCGGAACTCACCTTCCCCGGCAGGGGCCAGGCGAAGCGCAGGTCGGCCTCCTTCAGCGCGAGGGCGCGGTCTCCCGTTCGTGCCGGGGTGCGTCGCGCGGTCGGGGCATTGCCGAGATTTGCGGCCGGCTGGGCTTTCGCGCTGCCGGGAATCCGCAGGGCTTGTCCCACCTGGAGCGTGTGGGCGTCGCGCACCCCGTTCGCGCGGCGCAGTTCGTCCACTGTCACGCCGTAGTGCCGGGAGATGCGCCACAGGTTCTCTCCCGGCCGCACGATGTGGACGGTTCCGCCTTCGGGAAGCGAGCTGCAGGCTCCCAGCAGCGCCAGTGCCGCCGTTGCGGCCAACCGTCGGGCTAGGCCGCCCATCCGTGGGTCCCGACCAGGTCGACGAAGCGGCATCGACCCAGCACTTCGCGTTCGAAACCGTCGGACGTCGTGCGGCGCACGCGAACCAGCGACTGTTCCTCGCGCGTTCCGAAAGGCCCGACCAGCCGGCCCGCTGGTGCCAGCTGCTCGAGAAGTGGCTGGGGCACGTCCGGACCCCCGGCGGTGACGACGATGGCATCGAACGGGGCATCGGACGGGCGGCCGGCGGTTCCGTCGCCCAGGTGGACCACGACGTTCGAGACACCAAGGCCATCGAGGGCGCGCCGCGCGTCGGCGGCGAGGCGTGGCAGTCGCTCGATCGACACGATGCGCTCCGCCAGCCGCGAGAGGACCGCGGCCTGGTAGCCCGAACCGGTCCCCACTTCGAGCACGGTCTCGTCGCCGCGGAGTTCGAGGGCCTGGGTCATGGCCGCGACGATTCCCGGTGCCGAAATCGTCTGGCCGGCACCGATCGGGAGGGCCAGGTCGGCGTAGGCCCGGTCTCGAAGCGCCTCCGGGATCAATTGGTGCCGGGGGACGGTGGCGAAGGCCTGGAGCACGCGGGGGTCCGTCACGCCCTGCTGGACGAGACGCTCCACGAGCCTCTGCCGGGCGCGGACGAAGGCTCCGCCCCCGGTTCGTGCCGAACCGGACATCCTCTCACCCCCACGGCGGAGGGTAGAGGGAAACCCCGCCAGGCCGCAAATGAGTGCATCGGAACGGGCCGCCCCGCCTGCCCGATCGGCCCGGCGGGTGGTAGGTTCTGCCCGCATGTACGCCCTCGAGATGTCCCGCGTCACCAAGCGGTACGGGCGCCGCGACGCCCTGCAGAACTTCGACCTCCGGGTGCCCCAAGGTGTTGCGGTCGGTCTCCTGGGTCCGAACGGCGCGGGCAAGACGACGGCGCTCCGCCTGCTGCTGGGTTTCGCCCGACCGACGTCGGGAACGGTTGCGGTGCGGGGCCAGGAGACGCGTTCGGTGACATCGCGGGTCGGCGTCGGCTACCTGCCGGAACGCTTGCGGCTTCCGGCACGCATGACCATCGCGAAGCTCTTGCAGCTCCACGCGCGCCTGGCGGGTCTCGAGGGGGTCGAACTCGCGCGGAGTGTCGCGGCGGTGCTCGAGCGGACGGGCCTGGCGCACCGGGCGAATGAGCGCCTCGGCGAACTCTCGAAGGGACTGCTGCAGCGGGCAGGTTTCGCCCAGGCGATGCTCGGCACGCCGGAACTCCTGCTCCTCGATGAACCGACCAGCGGTCTCGACCCACTGGGGATCCGGGACGCCCGCGACTGGATTCGAGAACACCGAGAGCGGGGTTGCACGGTCCTGGTGAGTTCCCACGTCCTCTCGGAGGTCGAACGCATTTGCGACGAAGCGGTCATCGTGAACGAGGGCCGCGTGGCCGCGGCCGGGTCGATCGAGGCCCTTGCGCGCCCCGGTGAAACCCTGGAAGACGCCTTCGTGCGCGCGGTGCGCGGCTGATGGCCGCCGCGCCGCGGGTCTTTGGGTGGCTTGCCGCCGAAGCGTTCTCCGATGCCTTCCGGCGACGCATCGTCCCGGCTATTGCCGCCTTGGCACTGCTCTCGCTCTTCTTCGTCGACACCTGCACCTCGTGCAGCCCGACGGTGGTCAGCGACGGCCAGCCCGTTGCCGTGCCCGAGATCGCCGGCGCCGGTGGACTCGCCATGATGGTCCTCCTCGGGTTGTGGACCCTGGTCCTCGCGGGGGTACTGGCGGCAGACCACCTGGTCGAGCCGTTGAAGGACGGCTCGGCGCCCCTCCTGCTCTCACGACCGGTCTCCCGCGAGAGCTATGCCTTGGCGCGCCTTGCCGGCGCCTGGGCCATGGCGGCGTTCGTGGGGCTCGCGGTCGTAGGCGCGGCCGGCGTATTGCTCGCCGCGCGCCAGGGGCTCGGGGGCGGGCCGGCCGTGGGCGCCCTCGCCTTCATCCTGGTCAACGCCCTGTGCGTTGCTGCCTTGGCCATGGCGCTTTCCCTTTGGCTCGGCAGCACACTCACTTCCCTGGTGGTGCTCGGGGCGGTATGGGGGTTCGCGAGCATCGAGGTCGCGTTGCAACTGGGCGGGGAGCCGTCGGGGCTGCTTGGGGGCCTCGCGCGCTTCGGGCCGCCCCTCGCCGCGGGTCCCCTTGCAGCGTTATCCCCCTGGCTGGGCGCCAATGGACCGCCCGACCTGCACGCCGGCTGGGTGGCGGTGCGCGCCGTGGCGTGGGCCTTCGGCGCGGCGATCCTGTTGTGCGTCGTTTTCCGGCGAATGGAGCTCGGGAACCGGACTTGATCGACCAGCTCTTTCCCGAAGGCATCGTCACGGTGGTCGCGACCGAGGCGATGTGGGCCGGCGAATTGTTTCCCGAGGAAGCGGCAGCGATCGCTCGCGCGGTGCCCAAGCGTCGGCGAGAGTTCACAGCGGGGAGGCTGTGTGCTCGCGCGGCGCTGGCACAGCTGGGCGTCCCCCCCGCCCCGCTCCTCTCCGCCGCCGACCGCACGCCCTGTTGGCCCGAGGGCATCGTCGGCAGCATCACCCACTGCCCGGACTACTGCGTCAGCGTTGTCGGCCGACGCGAGCACTGGGCGGGACTCGGCGTCGACGCCGAAAGCGCCGAACCCCTCGAGCCGGCCCTCGCTGCCCGGATCTGCCGGCCCGCTGAAATCGCACAGCTCGAGGGCCATTCGCCGCCGGCCGGAACGAATTGGGAGAAACTCATCTTCAGCGCCAAGGAAAGCACGTACAAGTGCTACTACCCGTTGGCGCGGACCTTCCTCGGCTTCCACGACGTGGCAATCGAATTGAGCCCCGAGGCGGGGCGCTTCACTGCCCGGCTGCTTCGGGACGGCGTGCCGCCCGCAGGCGGCGCCCGCCGGTTCGACGGTCGTTTCGCCTGCGACGGCGCGCATGTCTTCACTGGCGTCGCGTTGCCGGCGCCGCGGGGCGATCAGAACAAGGTGTAGATGAACGGGGCTGCTGCGGTGCCGCCCAGCATCACGAGGGCTCCGAGACCCAGGATCGAAAGGATGATGGGCGCGAGCCACCACTTCTTGTTGTCCTTGAGGAACGCGACGAACTCGCCTGCCAACCCGGTGCGTTCTTCACTTGCCTTTGCTGCGAAGTCGTCGTTTCCCGGCTTTTCCTGATCGCTCATCGTGGGTCTCCCGAGGGGGCGAGCGTTCCCGCCCCATTTCACTAGAACTGGCTGAAGTAGCGGTCCCTCGGCCGGGCCGGGCGTGCGTCGGTCCAGCACGATTCGGCTGGGGACGGAAACGTGCGGTGCAGGGAATCGCGGCGCGTCAGCATGAACACGAGGCCGACCGGCGTGATCATGAGGTAGAAGAGCGTGCCCATGATCACGTAGGAGAGAACGAAGCCGATCGGCAGTGCGATCACCGCCAGGGCGACGTAGATCGGCCGGTTGGCCTTCGGGGCGATGAGAGAGAACGCCGCCGCCAGGAGCCCGAGCGCGGCGAAGCTCGCCGCGACGGGAAGCCGGGCTGCGCCCAGGCCGAAGGCGAACACGAGCAACTCGAACCAGCTGAGGAGCGCCAGCAGGCCGAATCCGCCCAGGGCGATCCACCCGAACTGACGGAGCGTCTTCTCGTCCGGCTTGAAGTCGATTTCGATCATGCTCATCGGCCTGGTCTCGCTAATCCAGTTCGAACTCGGCCAGGTACTGGGCCCGGTCGACCTCGCCCGCGTCGGGTTGCTGGTTCTTGAGCAGGACGCAGTTTTCGATCACGAGCACGTCCATGTTGGTGGCCATGAAGCAGCGGTAGGCGTCCGCGGGCGTGCACACGATGGGCTCGCCGCGAACGTTGAAGCTCGTGTTGATCACCACCGGCGAGCCGGTTCGGGCCTTGAACTGCGTCAAGATCCTGTAGAAGCGTGGGTTGCGTTCCGCGTCGACGGTCTGCACCCGGGCGGAGTAGTCGACGTGGGTGATGGCCGGGACCGTGGACCGGACCTCCTTGAGCTTGTCGAGACCCTTGGCCCCGCCGGCACCGTTGCCGGTGCGCTTGTCGGGACGCACCGGCGCGACGAGGAGCATGTAGGGACTGTCTTCCTCGGGGCGCATTTCGAAGTATTCGTCCACGTCTTCGCGGAGGATGGCCGGAGCGAAGGGCCGGAAGGATTCGCGGAACTTGATCTTCAGGTTCATGACCGATTGCATTTTCGGCGAGCGCGCGTCTCCGAGGATCGACCGGGCGCCCAGGGCGCGGGGACCGAATTCCATCGGACCCGCCATGTGGCCGACGACGTTTTCGGTGGCGATGAGTTCGGCGATCCGGTCTGCGAGGGCGTCTTCGTCTTCGATCTGCTCGTAGACGGCTCCCGTTCCTTCCAGGAACGTCGTGACTTCCTCGGGCGTGTAGTGGGGCCCGAGCAGGGATCCGCGCTGACAGTCCTTGCCGCCGTTGTCGCGGGGCTTGTCCAGGAGTTGATGCCACACGAAGAGCGCGGCGCCGAGCGCCCCACCGGCGTCCCCCGCGGCGGGTTGGATCCATACCTCCTCGAAGGGGGATTCCCGCAAGATCCTGCCGTTGCCCACGCAGTTGAGCGCGACGCCGCCGGCCATGGTGAGGTTCTTCACCCCTGTGATCTCGTGGGCGTAGCGCGTGATGCGGAGCATGATCTCTTCGGTCACCGCCTGGATCGATGCGGCGATGTCCATCTCGCGCTGGGTAATCGGCGTCTCGGCCTTCCGCGGCGGACCATCGAAGAGCGCATCCATGCGGCGGGAGGTCATGACGTCGCGATGGCAGTAGGCGAAGTAGGACATGTCCATCGCGAAGGAGCCGTCTTCCTTGAGGTCCAGCAGTTTCTCGAGCATCACGTCGCGGTAGACGGGTTCGCCGTAGGGTGCGAGACCCATCAACTTGTACTCGCCGCTGTTGACCTTGAATCCCGTGAAATAGGTGAACGCCGAGTAGAGGAGGCCCAGGGAGTGCGGGAAGCGGAGTTCCTTGAGCAACTCGATCTTGTTGCCCCGGCCGACGGCGATGCTCCCGGTCGCCCATTCGCCGACGCCATCGAGGGTGAGGATCGCCGCTTCCTCGAAGGGGGACGGGAAGAAGGCGCTCCCCGCGTGGGATTCATGGTGTTCGAGAAAGACGTACCGGCCCTTGTAGGCCCCACCGAGGCCTCGATCGAGTTCTCGGGGCGTGAAGAGCTTCTGCTTGAGCCAGAGGGGCAGCCCCATGAGAAAGAGGCGGAAGCCCGCCGGCGCATACGCGATGTAGGTCTCCAGCAGCCGGTCGAACTTCAGCAGGGGCTTGTCGTAGAAGGTGACGAGATCGAGTTCCTCGGCCCGGAGCCCGGCCTGGGACAGGCAGAAGTCCACTGCCTTCTGGGGAAAACGGTAGTCGTGTTTCTTCCGCGTAAACCGCTCTTCCTGGGCGGCAGCGACGATTTCGCCGTCTCGCACCAGGCAGGCGGCACTGTCGTGGTAGAAGGCCGAGATCCCAAGAATATTCATGGACCCTCCATCATAGCGGGGGGCAACGGGAATCGGCACGAGATCCGATCAGCGGGCGAACCGCCCTCTCCGGCTGGTGTAGAGTCGCGCGCGTGGCCGCCCCCGGTCGAACGTCGCGCTCCCGGCGCATCGCGCGCCGCTGCGTGCGGGCCGGCGCCGCGTGGCTGGCGCCGCTGCTTGCCTGCTTGTTGCGCGGCCTGGCGTGGACCTGGCGAGTGGACACCCGGGGTCCCGATCCCTTTGCCGGGGGGCGCCCGGTGGGGGTGCTCGGAGCGCTCTGGCACCAGGGGGTTCTGATCGCCGCCGCTTCCTATCGGGACAGCGGCGTCTGCGTCCCAGTGAGCCGGAGCGGGGACGGCGACATGATTGTGGCCGTCGCCCGGCATCTCGGCCTCGGCGAAGCGCCCCGGGGCTCCAGCCGAAGCGGGGCTGTCCCGGTGCTGCGTTCCCTGGTCCGGCTGGTGCGCAGCGGGCGGGTCGTGGCCATTCTCACGGACGGCCCCCTGGGACCGGCGCGCGTGTCAAAACCCGGGGTGGTCCAGGTGGCGTGTCTTGCCGAAGTGCCGATCGTGCCGCTCGCGTTGGCGGCACGCCCCTGCCTGCGGGTCCCCAGTTGGGACGGCATGCTCGTCCCCCTGCCCTTCGCCCGCGTGGTCTGCCAGTACGGCGAGCCGCTGGCGGTGCCGCCCGGCGCCCGGGGCACGCGCCTGGAGGCTTGCCGTCGCGGACTGGACGAGCAGTTGGAAGCGTTGACCGCGTACGCCGACCGCGCGGTCCGGCGCGGCCGT
>JAYZFQ010000065.1:0-9771 GCA_036336695.1 Myxococcota bacterium | reverse complement strand
GGCGGCGCGGGAACGCCCCTGGCGCGAGGTCCTCACCCAGGACGAACTGGACGAACTGCTGCGCACCAACGACTGGCGCGGGTGGTGCTCGATCGCGCTCAACTGGGGCATCGTCGCCGGCGCTCTCGCCCTCGTCGCCGCCTGGCCGAACGTGCTGACGGTGCTCCTGGCCATCGCACTGGTCGGCGCGCGCCAGCTCGGCTTCGCCGTACTGATGCACGAGGCGGCGCACCAGGCGCTCTTCCGCAGCCGGCGTCTCAACGACTGGGCGGGCAACTGGCTGTGCGCCTATCCCATCTGGGCCGATCTCCATCCCTACCGCCGCTACCACCTCCAGCACCACGCAAAGAACTGGACCGCGGAAGATCCCGACCTCGACCTCGCGACCAAGTATCCCGTCACACGAGCCAGCATGCGGCGCAAGATCTGGCGCGACCTGTCGGGGCAGGTCGGGTGGAAGCGCGCCAAGGCGGTAATCCAGCGCGACCTCACGGGAGGCTTCCGCGGCAAGACCTCCGACGGAACCGCGCCGGGCTGGCACAACCTGCGCGGGGTGGTCGTCACAAACGGGATCCTCCTCGGGGTTCTCGCGTTGCTGGGACATCCCGCGCTCTACCTGGTCTGGGTCGTCGCGTGGTTCACCGTCAACAGCCTGGTCACGCGCATTCGTTCCATCGCCGAGCACGCGATGGTTCCCGACCCGGACGACGAGCTTCGCAACACCCGCACCACCCTGGCCCGCGCATGGGAGCGGCTCTTCGTCGCCCCGAACCGCGTCAACTTCCACCTGGAACATCACCTGCTGATGACCGTGCCGCTCTACAACCTGCCCCGCCTGCACCGGCTGCTGCGCGATCGCGGCGCCCTCGAAGGCGCGCTCGTGACCCGCGGCTATGCGCCGATCCTGAGCTCCGCCGCCTCGAAAGCCGTCTGAACCCCGGCGCGACGCGCCGGATCCGCGTCGTCTACACTCCGGAGCCCGGAGGACCCCCCGATGATCGCGAAGAGCGTGAACCACATTTCCTTCGCCGTGCGAGACCTGGCGAAGGCCGAGGCCTTCTACGGAGGCGTGCTCGGACTCGAACCGATCGAGCGACCCGACTTCGGCATTCCGGGCACGTGGTACGGGGCGGGCAATGCCCAGGTCCACCTGATCGAGACTCCCGCGGGCATGGATGTCGGCAACCCGCCGCCCGGCCTGACGCCCATGGCCAACCATCAGGCCTTCACGATCGCGGACTACGCCGGAACCCTCGCCACCCTCAAGTCCCGGGGCGTGGAGGTGCTCGAGACGTCTCCCGAGAATGGCCAGCTGTTCATCCGGGACCCCGATGGGCACGTGATCGAACTCATCTCGGAGACGGCGCGACCGCGATGAGCGATCCCTTCGCCGGACGCGTCGCCGTGGTCACCGGCGCTGCCTCGGGGATCGGACTGGCGATGGCGCGCGCCTTTGCCGCGCGCGGGGCGAAGCTGGTGCTCGCCGACGTCGACGAGTCCAGCCTAGCAACCGCCGAAAAGGCGCTCCGCGAAGCCGGCGCCACCGCACTTGCCGTACCGACAGACGTTTCCCGACGCGACAGCGTGGAAGCGCTTGCCGATACCACCTTCGACCATTTCGGCGGCGCCCACATCGTGTGCAACAACGCGGGAATCGCCATCGCGGGTTCGGTCGTGAACGCCGATCCCGCCGACTGGGACGCCGCAATGGCGGTGAACTTCTGGGGAGTGGTTCACGGCATCGATGCCTTCACCCCCCGGATGATCGACGCCGGCGAAGGGGGGAACCTCGTGAACACGGCATCGATGGCCGGGCTGATCGGGATGCAGTACCTCGGCATCTACTGCGTCACGAAGTTCGCCGTGGTCGCGCTTTCCGAGTCACTCGAGCGGGAGCTGCGACCCCACGGGATCGGCGTCCACGTCCTGTGTCCCATGATGGTCCACACGAACATCAACGCGAACTCGGCACGCGCGCTGGGAAGACCCCATTTCACCGAGGCAGAGGGAGGACCGCCGGCGGGCGCGCTCCAGGGCGGGACCCTCGCCGTCGAAACCGTCCCACCGCGCGTGCTCAGCGCCATCGAGGCGGGCAGGCTATACGTCTTGACCCACCCGGAACAGCGCCCGATCCTGCGCCGCCGCTGGGAGCGGCAGGACAGCGTTTTCGAAGCGGACTTCGAGGAGGAACCCGAGAGATGATGGGACGCGTACTGGGCCTGTGCGCCGCAGGCCTCCTGGTCGCGTGCGGAGATGCGCCCGCGCCGAAAACCGAGACGACGCCCAATACCGGTCCCGAGGCTGCGGCCGCACCGGCTGAACCTTATCCCGAAACCCTCCGCCGCCGGGCGAGCGCCGTGTTCGGGGTGCTGCCCGATGAGGCAGCGAACGCGAACAACCCGGTGACCGAGGAAAAGATCGTCCTCGGCCGGATGCTGTACTACGACCCGCGACTCTCCAAGAACCAGGACATTTCCTGCAACAGCTGCCACGCCCTCGACGCTTTCGGCGTAGACGGAGAAGCGACGTCTCCCGGCCACCAGGCACAACGGGGCGACCGCAATTCTCCCACGGTCTACAACGCCGCGCTCCATTTCTCCCAGTTCTGGGATGGCCGAGCCGCCGACGTCGAGGAACAGGCCAAGGGCCCGGTGCTCAACCCCGTCGAGATGGCCATGCCCGACGAGGAATCCGTGCTCGTGGTCTTGAATTCGATCCCCGGCTATCCGCCGATGTTCGCCGCCGCTTTTCCCGATGACGAGGATCCCGTCACCTTCGACAACATGGCGAACGCGATCGCTGCCTTCGAGCGGCGGCTGATGACGCCCTCGCGCTTCGATGCGTACCTCGAGGGCGAAGCTTCGGCCCTCACGCCGCAAGAGGTTGCGGGTCTCGAAGCGTTCTTCGAGACGGGCTGCATCCAGTGCCACGTGGGGCCGACCCTCGGCGGGATCAGCTTCCAGAAGATCGGCCGCAACGTGCCCTATCCGACCGATGACCAGGGTCGCTTCCGGGTGACGGGCAACGAACCCGATCGGTTCTTCTTCAAGGTTCCGTCCCTGCGCAACGTGGCGAAGACCGGCCCGTGGTTCCACAACGGCGGCGTCGACAGCCTTCCCGAGGCCGTCCGGTTGATGGGCAAGCACCAACTCGGGCAGGAACTCACTCCCGATCAGGTGGAAACGATCGTGGTCTTCCTGGGGAGCCTCACGGGAGAGGTCGACCAGGTCTACATCGCCACGCCCGAGCTCCCCGAAAGCGGACCCGAAACACCTGCACCCGACCCGAGCTGAGGAGACCGCCGTGCCCAACTCCCCGGACGAAGCGGCGATCCTCGACGCATTGCGCCCGATCGTCGATCCCGATTTCGGCAAGAACATCGTCGAACTGGGCTTCGTGAAGAACGTGTCTGTCGACGGCGGGCAGGTCCGCTTCACCATCGAACTCACGACACCGGCGTGCCCGGTGAAGGAAGAGTTCGAGCGGGAGGCGCGCGAACGCGTACTCGCACTTCCGGGCGTCGACGCGGTCGACGTGGAGATGTCCGCCAATACCCGCGGGCGGGCACCCGCTCCCAGCGGACCCACGGCGGACGTGTTGCCCGGGGTCCGCAACACCATCGCCGTCGCCTCGGGCAAGGGCGGCGTGGGCAAGAGTACCGTCGCGGTCAACCTGGCCCTCTCGCTGCGGGAAAGCGGCGCCTCGGTCGGCATTCTCGACGCGGATGTCTACGGGCCGTCGCTTCCGCTGCTCACCGGCGTGAGTGGCCCGCCCCGGACCCGGGACCAGAAGCTCTTTCCCCACGAGGGGATGGGCATGAAGCTGATGTCGATCGGGTTCCTCGTGGACGACAGCGCACCCGTCATCTGGCGAGGCCCCATGGTCCACGGCCTCGTGCGCCAGTTCCTGACCGACGTCATGTGGGGCGAACTCGACTACCTGGTCATCGACATGCCGCCCGGAACCGGGGACGCCGCACTCACCCTCACACAGATGGCCCCGCTCTCGGGCGCCGTGATCGTGACCACGGCGAACGACCTGTCGCTCATCGACGCCCGGAAGGGCCTGGAGATGTTCCGCAAGGTCGACGTCCCGGTGCTCGGAATCGTCGAAAACATGTCCTATTTCACGCCGCCGGAACTTCCCGACCGGAAGTACTACATCTTCGGCGAAGGCGGAGGCCGGCGTGTCGCCGAGGACATCGGCGTCCAGTTCCTGGGCGAGGTTCCCATCGACCCCCGGGTCGCCGAAGGCGGCGACGCGGGCCGGCCCATCCTGGTTCACGCACCCGACTCAAGTTCCGCCGCTGCGCTGCGCGAGATTTCGGGGACGGTGGCACGCCGCCTCGCTGTACTCGCCGACGGTGCCCCGCCCGTAGCCGACGCAAACATCACCTGGGTCCAGTAACGCAGCGGACCGGGCTCAGTACCCGTGGAGCAGGTCCGAGTAGAACACGGGGGCCGGCCCGATGGGTTCGTGCTTCGACTGCCGATCGATGTATTCGTCGAGCGTGATCACCAACATGTTGATGCCCGGCTCGGGCCGGAAGAAATCGTCGGAGATCGGCAGGCCGCGCTGCCAGCTGAGGTAGTCCGTCGCCATGTCCGCACCCGTCGCGCGTCGGTAGAGTTCGAGCCGGATCGGGAGCTGCGGCTCCTCCTTCGTCACCCAGAGACGCGACCGGCCCTGCTTGTTGGTCACCTGGTACAACTCGGCGAGGCCCCCTCCCAGCGGTTCTTCACGGATCTTCTCGGCGCCCTGGCGCCGGATCGCCGCCAGGTCGTTGCCGAAGGGGCGGTCGCGCTCCGCGTCCTGGGCAACGGCGCGCTCTGAGCGCTGGACCGCAATCCCGGTGCGCAGGAGCGCGTCGTAGGCGTAGTAGGTGTCGCCGGTCACGATCGTGATCACGCGCCTGCCTGCGACCACCGTTTCCGCCCGGAGCCGGTCGCCCTTCGACCAGAAATAGGTCACGTTGAGCGCCGTCTCCGTACGAGCGACCGCCTGGGCGTGCCAGGTATCGGGAAGTTCGCGAGCTGCCCCCTCCTGCGCGGTCTCCTGGGGGCGTTCGGCAGCCCCAGGCTCTTGCCCGGCCCCCGGGGCCACGGCCGCACCCCCCGCCAGGGCGCACAGCGCCAGGAGCACGAAAAACCGACGGGAACGCACCGGGAAGCACATGATGGGCGGGCTAGCGTAACCTCGGCCCGTGCAGGTAGCACTCATAATCTCTGGACCCGACCCGTGCAGGTAGCGCTCAACATCTCTGGACCCAACCGGTGCAGGTAGCGCTCGCAATCTCCGGATCCGACCCGACCGGGGGCGCGGGCCTCCAGGCGGACGTCCAGGTGTTTCGAGCCCTCGGCGTGCATGGGGCAGGCGTCGTCACGGCTCTCACCGTGCAGGACTCGGGGCGCGTCCACCAGGTTCTCCCGGTCTTCCCCACCGCGGTGCTCGACCAGTTGCGGGTGCTCCTTGCGGACGTCACCCCCCACGCGGTGAAGGTCGGCATGCTCGCCACCGACGACGTGGCCCGAAACGTCGAGCACGGCCTGGCGGCCCTGCCGACCGACCGCCCCTTGGTCGTCGACCCGGTCCTCGCCGCGAGCGATGGAACGGCCCTGCTCGAATCCCGTGCAATACCCACCCTCGAACGCCTGATCGGTCGGGCCACGCTGGTGACGCCGAATCTCCCCGAGGCGCGCCAGCTCACGGGCTGCGACGTCGAGAGCCAGGAGGGGATTGCCGCCGCAGGCTGCGCCCTCGTTTCCGGGCTTGGCGCCCGGGCGGCGCTCGTCACCGGTGGACATGCCGAGGGGCCGCCCCACGATCTCCTCGTGGTCCGCGAGGGCGGCTCCCAGGTGTTGACCTGGCTCGAGGGGCCGCGGCACGCCGTCGGGGCAGTGCACGGAACGGGTTGCACGCTCGCGTCGGCCGTCACCGCCTACCTGGCGCGCGGCGACGAGATCCCGGTCGCCGTCGAACGCGGCCGCCGCTTCGTCAGCAAGGCGATCGAAGGCGCTGCCCAGGCCGGCAAACTCGCGCGGTTCCCCGCCTACGGCTGAGCCCCGCGCGCCTACGGACGGCTGCGAAGCGCTTCGAGCAAGCGCTCCCAGATGTTCCCGAACGCCCCGTTGCTCATGACGAGCACCACGTCTCCGGAAACGGACGTTCGCCCGAGATCCGCGACGATCTCTTCCACCCCGCCGGGGGAATCGGCCTCGACCCCCCGCTCGCGCAGGTCGTCGACCAGGCGATCGACCGAGAAGCGCTCGGTCACCGCACCGGTGGCGCTGTAGATTTCTCCTTCGGGAAGCGCCGCGACCACGACACGATCCGCCGCGTCGAAACACTCGGCATAGCGCGCCTGGAATACCGCGCGCCGGCTCGTATTCGTCCGCGGTTCGAATACCGCGACGAGCCGCCGACCGGGGTGCCGTGCCCGAACCGCGTCGACCGTACCCCGCACCGCGGTAGGGTGGTGCGCGAAATCGTCGATCACCAGGACGCCCGACTCCTCGCCGCGCACCTCCTGGCGCCGCTTGACGCCCCCGAAGCGGGCAAGCGCGGCAACGGCATCCGCGGGGACCACCCCCAGCACCTCGGCCGTTGCCAGGGCCGCCAGAGCGTTCTCCGCGTTGAAGTCTCCGAAGAGCGGTACCCGCACGTCCCAGGCGCCGCCGTCCGCGTCCGCAACGCGAAACGCCGTGCCCTCCTCGGTGACATCGATCTCGCTTCCCCGCCACCGTGGCGAACCGGCGTCACCGAGCCCATACCCCACGACGCGGCACGGCGCGTCGCGGATCACGTCGCGAACCGTGTCGTGGTCGACAGCCGCCACCAGCGTTCCGTCCGACGGCATCCCGGCCACCAGGGCGCAAAACGCCTCCTTCACGTGTTCGAGGTCCCGGTAGATGTCCGCGTGGTCGAACTCGACGGAAGTGATCACGGCAGTCCGGGCACCGTAGTGAAGGAACTTCGGCGTCTTGTCGAAGAAGACGGTGTCGTACTCGTCACCCTCCACAATGAAATGCTCGCCGTCTCCCTCTCGGAAACTTCCGCCGAAATCCTGGCAGTAACCGCCGACCAACAGGGAAGGATCCCGACCCGTGGCGACCAGCAGCGAACCGAGTAGAGCCGTCGTCGTCGTCTTTCCGTGGGTACCCGCCACCACGACCGAGTGACGACCTGCGATGGCAAGTTCGTGGAGCGCGTCCGGGAACGAGAGCACGCGAAACCCCTCGTCCAGGGCGGCGCGTGCCTCGGGGTTGTCCGCCCTTACCGCATTGCCGACGACGACGAGATCCGGCGCGTGGTCCGTGACGTTCTCGGCGCGAAAGCCTTCTACGATGGGAATGCCCCAGCCCGCAAGAGCCGTGCTCATGGGCGGGTAGAGACCTTCGTCCGATCCCGTCACCCGGATCCCCCGGGCGTGGAGCAGGCCTGCGAGCGACCCCATCCCTGTGCCGCAAATCGCCACGAAGTGGACGTGACGCAAGGCATCCCCCATCGGCTCAGCCTTCCTCGAACGCTTCGCGGACGAGATCGTGAACCGTGGGCCTGAGTTCGAAACGACTCTTCTTCTCGTGGGTGTGCTGGCGGTTCGTCAGGAACACGACCACCGCCTCGGAGGGCAGGTCGATCCAGACGGAGGTACCCGTAAAGCCCAGGTGGCCGACGGATTCCCGGGAGAAGTAGCGACCCGACGAAGACGCGCCTTCGGTCGGTGTGTCCCAGCCGAGCGCCCAGTCGGAACCTTCCGGAATGTCCTGGCGCTTCGTGAAGGCGCGCAGACTTTCGCGCGGCCAGACCTCACTGCGACCGTGCCAGACGTCGAGCAGGGTGAGCGCGAACTTCATCACGTCGTCGGCGGTGGAGAAGAGACCCGCGTGCCCCGCCACGCCCCCCATCACGGCGGCGTTCGAGTCGTGAACCTCGCCCCACACGATGCGGTTGCGCCAGGGACAATCTTCGCTGGCAACGGTACGACGCCGCACCGCATCGGGCAGCCCGGGCTCGCCTTCGCCCACGCGCACGAAGAAGGTGTCGTCCATTCCGAGGGGGCCGAAGATCCGGGCCTGGCAGAAGGCATCCAGGGACTGGTGGGACACCGCCTCGACCAGGGCGCCGAGCGCGATGAAGTCGAGGTCGCCGTACACGGCAGCGCTCCCGGGCTCGTGGACCAGCCCCGAACGCAGGACGCGATCCACGACGAACTCCCGCGCCGCCGGCGTCCCGATCCAGCGCTCCCCCTTCTTGCGCTCCCGGGCGAGCAGATCCTGGTGGAACCGTCGCAGCGGTTTGAGGCCGGAGGTGTGGGTCAGCAGGTGCCGCACGGTGACGCCGTCCTTGTCCCGCTCGGAGAACACGGGGAGATGCTTCGAGACGGGATCGTCCAGACCGAGGGCGCCGTCGCTTTCGAGGAGCATCACCGCCGTCGTCGTCGCCAGGGGCTTTGTCAGCGAGGCCAGGTCGAAAACCGTCTCCCGCAGCATCGGGAGGCGTTCAGGACGCGTCACGGCGAGTCCGTGCCGCGAGAAGTGCTCGATCACTTCGCCGTGTCGAGGCATCCGCGCCAGCAAAATGGCGCCAGGAATCTCCTGCTTCTCGATCGCCTTGGCGATGGCGCGGTCGACCCGCGCCAGCTTGCGATGAACCGCACTCCACCTCATGCCGGCCCTGCGACTCCCGACTCCAGCATCCGCACCTCCCCGCTCGAACCGTCGATGGTAGCGCGACCCCCGAAGGGCCAGGGAAAGTTGTCGCGCACGTGGCCGAAGGGCAGCCCCGTCACCGTCGGCACATCGAGCGCCTGGGAGAACTCCGCGATCACGTCGTCGACCTCGGTCCCGTAGCGCGGGTCCACGCAACTCGACAGGTCGCCGCAGCCGAGACCCACCACACCTTCGAGCCGCCCGCTGGCCCGCAGCTGCTGCAGCATGCGGTCGACCCGGTAGGGACTTTCGTGGGTCTCCTCGAACAGCAGGATCGCGCCCCCGAGATCCACCTCCCACGGCGTGCCGACGCTGGCCGCGAGCAGGGTGAGGGAACCCCCGACCAGAACCCCCTCGGCGCGCCCCGGCAGCCCACCACTTCCCGCCAGGGCCGGCGCGGCGCTCTCGTCCCCCCGCAGCCAGCCCGCCAGCGATGCGAGGGCATCGGGCGCGACGTCGCCTCCGCGCTCGAGCATGGGACCGTGAAAGCCGGCCAGCCCCGCGTGCTTGGCCTGCCAGAGCAGCAGGGCCGTGACGTCGCTGTAGCCGACCAGGGGCTTCGCGGTTTCGCGGACCAGCGCCGGGTCGAGCCGCCCCAGGATCCGATCGCACCCGTAACCGCCGCGCGCGCAGACGATCGCGTCAATTGCCGGGTCTTCCCAGAACTGGGTGAGCTCCGCAACGCGCCGGTCGTCATCGCCGGCGAGGTAGCCGCGCCGGTCCAACAGGTCGTCGCGACGAAACGTGCGAAACCCGGCAGCCTCCAACAAGGCACAGCCGGCGTCGACGCATTCCGGGTCGACGGGACCGCCGGGCGCCGCGATTCCAAGCGTCGCGCCCGCAGCCAACGCACGCGGCTTCTGAAACACCGGCACTAGAAGGAAATGTCTCCCTCGTCGTCCGGAAAGGCGGGGGGCAGATTGCTAGCCGGCGGCGTCTGGACGATGCCGTCGCCCGGGGCGTCGGCCAGGTCGCGGAAATTCGCGTAGCGCCCCTCGAAGGAAAGACGCACGGTCCCGGTCGGGCCATTGCGCTGTTTCGCGATGATCAGCTCCGCGAGCCC
>JAYZFQ010000064.1:0-47054 GCA_036336695.1 Myxococcota bacterium | reverse complement strand
GAAGGCCGCCTGTCCAAAAAGTGCGATCCGGATGCCCATGGCTCGTCCCTCGTCCGCTTCAACTCGCCTCGGAGCGATCCCCGACGGTTCCGCGCGGACGTGCCGGACGACCGTAGACCAGGGTATGGGGCGGCACCGAACTGGTGACGACGGAACCCGCCCCCACGATGCTGTGCGCCCCCACCGTCACGCCGCGCAGCACGAGGCAGTCGCTCGCGATCCAGACGTGCTCGCCGATCGCAACCGGCTCGCTGCGTTCGGGCCGGGTGCCGTCGAAATCGTGCTGGTCCGAGTCGAACACGCGGCTTCCCGGTCCGACCATGGCGCCCCGCGCCAGGGTCACGGAACGCTTGGCGCTCAGGTGACAGCCGTTGACCAGGCATTCGGGGCCCAGGACCATCTCCGCACCCTCGAAGGCCACGATGTAGAGATCGCCCACCTCGGTCCGCAGCCAGGCGCCCTCGGCGACCTCGACACGCGAACCGGGGTAGAGCACGAAATGGAGCCGACCGGGAATCCTCTCGGTCACGGCACCCGCGGCGATGCGCAGGGAGCAGTTGGGCGCGAGGTTGTAGCGGGCCACCGCAAAGTTGGAACTCGCCCGGGGATCGATCGCGAGGCCGGGATGTCGCGCGCGGAGAAAGGCCAGGCGGATGCGATTCCAGCGATCCCAGACCCGCATCTCCAGAGCGCGCACGGCGCCCTAGCCTGCCTGCATCTGGCCTTCGCGCAGGCGGAACGTGATGAAGCCGTGGGTCGGGTCGTAGGGCGAAACCCCGACCTGCACCCGGTCCCCCGGAATCACCCGGATGCGGAAACGCCGCATCCGACCCGAGAGTTGCGCGGTCACGACCTGCCCGTTTTCCAGGGTGATCCGGTAGCGACCGCCACCGAGGATCTTGTCCACGGTACCCACCGCCTGGATCAAGTCGTCTCGCGCCAAGGAATCTCCTCTCGAAGCGGCGCAGGTTACCCGATTTCCGCGCGGTTTTCCGCACACACCGCCGAGGCGCGCGGCCCGGGGGGCACGGCGCGACGCGACAGACCCGTCGCGGAGCCCCAGACGGCGCTGCTAGCCTGCAGGCCAACGGAGAGGTGCCGGAGTCCGGTTGAACGGGCCTGACTCGAAATCAGGTGATGGGCTTGCTCATCCGTGGGTTCGAATCCCACCCTCTCCGCCACCCAACTGAACACGGGCCGATGTTCACAGAACTCCGCAACGCCTGGAATGAGCTGACGGGACCCGGAGGACCCTTCGAGATCGTGGAGGTCCCGGTCCGCGGCATCCCGGTCCGCACCTACACCGGGGCGCCGAACTCCGTGCGCGACATCTGGCACGCGTCGCGCGCCTACGAAGACCGGGACTACCTCGTCTACGGAGACGAGCGCTGGACCTTCGCGGCGGCACACCGGGACGTCGCTTCGATCGCGACCTGGCTGGCCGCCAACGGTGTGGCCCCGGGCGACCGGGTGGCGATCGCGATGCGCAACTACCCCGAGTGGATGCTCACCTACTGGGCCACGCTCTCGCTGGGCGCCACCGCCGTGGGAATGAACGCGTGGTGGACGGGTCCCGAGATGGCCTACGCGCTCGAAGACTCCACTCCGAAGGTCGTGGTGTGCGACGTCGAGCGACTGGAACGCCTCGAAACCCAGCGCGCGGCGCTGCCCCCGCTCCAGACCGTCGGCGTGCGACTGCCGCCTGGCCGGGCGACGGATGCGGTGCCCTTCGCGGAGCTCCTGGGCCACGCGGGAGACCCTCCCGAGCCCGACATCGACCCCGACTCCGACGCCTGCATCTTCTACACCTCGGGCACCACCGGGCGGCCCAAGGGTGCACAACTCACCCACCGGGGCTGTGTCACGAACCTGATGAGCATCGTGTTCTGGGACGCGGTGGGAAAACGCGCCCGCGCCCTCGCCGAACCCGACGGCAGCGAGGCCCCCCCGGCCCTCGTCCCGCCGCGGATCGTTTCCCTCGTGACCACCCCGCTCTTCCACGTGACCGCGAACAACTGCGTCGCCTACAGCGTGACCGCGGCGGGGGGCACCCTCGTGTTCATGTACCGGTGGGACCCCACCGAGGCCCTGCAACTGATCGAGCGCGAGCAGGTCACCAACCTGACGGGCGTGCCGACGATGACGCGGGAAGTCCTCGCCCACCCCGATCTCGACAACTACGACACCTCGAGCCTCAAGATCATGGGCGGCGGCGGGGCCGCGTTCCAACCCGACCTGGTCGACAAGATCGAGGCGCGAAAGGGGAGCACGCGTCCCAACACGGGCTACGGGCTCACGGAAACCTGCGGAATCATCACCACGACCTCCGCGGACTACCACGCCGCCAAGCCCGAGAGCGTGGGGCCGATCATGCCCAGCTTCGAGGCCCGCTGCGTCGACGCCGACGGCCGGACCGTGGCGGACGGTGAAGTGGGCGAACTCTGGGTGAAAGGCGCCCAGGTGGTCGCGGGCTACCTGAACCGACCCGAGGCCACCGCCGAGTCGATTACCGACGGCTGGTTCCACACCGGGGACCTCGGGCACATCGATTCCGACGGGTTCCTGACCATCGTCGACCGGATCAAGGACATGCTGCTGCGCGGCGGCGAGAACATCTACTGCGCCGAGGTCGAAGCCGGGATCTTCGAACACCCGGACGTGGCGGAATGCGCGGTCTTCGGCGTTCCGGACGAACGGCTCGGCGAAGAGGTCGGCGCCGCGGTGGTGCTGCGCAAGGACGCCGATCTCGGCGTCCAGGCAATCCGCGAACACTGTGCGGAACGCATGGCCGCGCACAAGATTCCCCGGTACATCTGGATCGGCACCGAGCCGCTTCCGCGCAACGCAAACGGCAAATTCCTCAAGCGGCAGCTGCGCGACGAACTCGACCCGGCAGACGCGGGCTGAGGCCCCCGCTCCCCGGGGCAACCCGGTGCTTCGATACGGCGTTTGACCCCCCGGCGCCCTCCCCGTAGATTCTGGGCAGCGGAGAGCCGCGATCGCAGGGTCCCGCTCGATCACGAACCTCGTGAACTCCGTCAGATCCGGAAGGAAGCAGCGGTAGCGGGACTTCGGTTGCGAGCGGGGGTGCCCTGCGATCTCGGGTCTCCGCCACGAGACGCTCGGCCGACGCCCCACAGGCTGTACACTGGCGCCATGAGCTACGAGGTCCTCGCGCGCAAGTGGCGGCCCCAGGCCTTCGACGACGTCGTCGGTCAGGAACACGTCACCACGCCCCTGCGCAACGCGATTCGCATGGACCGCGTGCCCCACGCGATCCTGCTGACCGGCCCGCGCGGCGTCGGCAAGACGACGCTGGCGCGTATTCTCGCGCGCTGCCTCAACTGCGAGAAGGGTCCGACGGAAACCCCCTGCGCCGAGTGCCCGGCGTGTCGCGAGATCATCGAGGGACGTTCGACGGACGTCCAGGAAATCGACGCGGCGAGCCGCACGAGCGTCGACGACGTGCGCGAGATCATCGACGCGATCCGTTATGCGCCGTCCCCGGGGAAGCACCGCATCTACGTCGTCGACGAAGTGCACATGCTCTCGACGGCGGCGTTCAACGCGCTGCTCAAGACCCTGGAGGAGCCGCCCCCGCGGAGCCTGTTCGTCTTCGCCACGACCAACCCGGAAAAAATCCCGTTCACGGTCGTCTCACGCTGCCAGCGCTACGACCTCCGGCGCATCGGGGCCAGCGAGATCTCCGATCGCCTGCGCCTGATGTGCCAGAACGAGAAGATCGAAGTCTCGGACACGAGCCTGCTGGCCATCGCGCGGGAGGCCGACGGTTCCCTGCGCGATGCCCAGACGTTGCTGGACCAGGTGGTTGCGTTCGGCGGCGAGCGCGTCGACGACGAACAAGTCGCCCAGGTGCTCGACCTGATCGACCGACGGCTCCTGCTCGGGATCGCCGAAGCGTGTATCGACGGCGACGCGACGGCCGCCCTGGAAGCGATCGGTCGCGCGACCGCCACCGGGGCCGACGCCAAGCGCCTCGGCGAAAACCTCTTGCAGCTCCTGCGCGACCTGGTCGTGATCCGGGTGGCACCGGAACACCCGCAACTGCTCGAGGCCTCGGACGCCGAACGCGAGGAACTGCGCGGCATCGCCGAGCGCACCGATGCCACCCGGCTGCGGCGGATGTTCCGCGCCCTGGTCAAGGAGCAGGAAGACCTCGCCTGGGCACCGCAGCCCATGGCGGTGCTCGAAATGGCGGCCGTGCGCCTGGCCACCCAGCCCGACGGCGACGAGGTCGCGCGGCTCCTCTCCCGACTCGATGAGCTCGAACGCACCTTCTCGGGAGGCGGCGGCGGGGCTTCGGGCGGGGGCGCCCCGAAAGGAAAGCGCCCGGGGAGCTCCCCCGAGCGCCGCCCGAAGAAATCCGGCCGAACCGGCACGTCCAAGGCGGCGCCCCCGGAACCGAGCGGACCCGGCCCCACGGCGGCGCCCCCGGAACCGGCCGGGCCCGGGCCCACCGCGACGCCCCCGGGACCGGGCGCACCGCCGGCGAGCGCCTCGCTGGGTGCCGTCTTCGATCGCCTGCACGCGTTCGCACGCCAGCGACAGCCGCGCCTCGCCCCGGCGCTGGAGAACAGCACCCTGCGCGAGCGGGGCGACGACCATCTCGTCCTCGTCGCGCCCAACCCCTTTGCCGCCAATCGCCTCGAGAGTCGGCGGGAAACCCTCGAGAGCCTGTGCGAGGAACTCTTCGGTCGCCCCACCCAGGTCCGCATCGAGCAGGAGAGCGACGGCGCGAAGCCCGGGGAACGCAAGGCAGGGCGAGAGGACAACCGCGCCGCGCGCCAGCGCGCGCTCGAACACCCCGCGGTGGGCCTGACCCTCGAGGTGCTCGAGGGCGAGATTGCGGAAATACGGCCGGTCGGACCCGGCGGGAGTCCGCGGTGAACCCGGAGGACCTCGGCAAGCTCGTCGAGCAAGCCCAGGAGATGCAGTCGCGCCTGGCAGACCTCCAGCGCGAACTGGCGACACGCCGCTACGAGGGCGCGGCGGGAGGCGGGATGGTCACGGCCGTGGTGACCGGCGCTCTCCGGGTGCACGAGGTCCGCATCGAACCGGCGCTCCTCGAGCGCGGGGACCGGGACATGCTCCAGGACCTGGTTGCAGCGGCGCTGAACGCCGCCCTGGCCAACGCCCAGAGCCAGGTCCAGGAGGAACTCCAGCGCGCGTCGGCCGGCATGGCCATCCCCATGCCCCCGGGAACGGGCTGAGCCATGCGCACCGCCCCGCCGATCGAGCGCCTCGTCGGGGCGCTCAAGCGCCTGCCCGGCATCGGGGAGAAATCAGCGACCCGTCTCGCGTTCTTCCTGCTCGGTGCGCCGGAAACCACCGCGCGCGAACTCTCCGAGGCCATCGCGCGGCTGAAGGAGGACATCGTCCTCTGCGCGGACTGCTTCGACCTGACCGACGAGTCGCCCTGCGCGATCTGCCGGGATCCCCGGCGGGACCCCAAGACGCTCTGCGTCGTCGAGGAACCCGCCGACCTCGCAGCGATCGACCGCAGCGGCCGGTTCTCGGGCCGGTACTTCGTCCTGGGCGGTGCGCTCTCGCCGATCGACGACGTGGGTCCCGAAGAACTGCGCATCGCCGAACTCGAGGAGCGGGTGCGCCAGGGCGAAGTCTCCGAAGTGGTCCTCGCGACCAATCCCACCGCGGAGGGCGACGCCACGGCCCACTTCATCGGAGAACGCCTGCGCCCCCTCGGCGTCACCCTCACCCGGATCGCCTACGGCATGCCCCTCGGCGGCGACCTCGAGTACGCGGACCACGTGACCATCGGCCTGTCCATGGACAATCGCCGTGCAATGGATTGAGCGGCTAAAGCCGAGCCGTTTGCCGGCCGATTCACGCTTGGCGTCACCCCGGACCCCGGGGTAGAGTGACGATCGAAAAAACCCTTCCCCCCCAAGTGCTTAGCGAGGCGATGGCCGATGCTCGACACCCCGCTCGTGATGTATGACGAGGACCTGCGCAGGGTTCTCGCCGTCGCACAGCGGCTGGTGAAGGACGCCAATGCCAAGGGTGTCTTCATCGTCGACCACAACGGCCAGCTCATCGCCGAAACCGGCGAACTCCAGGGCATCGATACCACCAGCCTGGCCTCGCTCACTGCCGGCTCGGTCGCCGCCACCGGGGGACTCGCCAAGCTCGTCGGCGAAGACGAATTCCCGGTCCATTTCCACCAGGGGCAGGAGAACAACCTCCACATCTCCCTGATCGCGGGCCAGATCATCCTCGTCGTCGTGTTCGACGACCGCAGCTCCCTCGGTCTCGTCCGGCTGCGCGTCAAGAAAATGGGCGCTCAGCTGGGGAAGGTCTTCGAAGCGATCCGAAAGAAAGCCGACCGGACCCAGACCCAGGGCCGGACAGAAACACCCTTCGCCGAAATCACGGACGAAGACATCGACAACCTCTTTTCAGTCTGACGTCGGAATATGTCGTTCATCAACTACTCGTCTCGCGAAATCAACTGCAAGATCGTCTACTACGGCCCCGGGCTGTGCGGGAAGACGACCAACCTCCAGCACATCTACAGCAAGACGAATCCCGACTTGAAGGGGAAGATGATCTCGCTCGCGACGGAAACCGAGCGAACCCTCTTCTTCGACTTTCTCCCCCTGGCTCTGGGGCAGATCCGGGGCTTCAAGATCCGGTTCCATCTCTACACGGTTCCGGGCCAGGTCTTCTACGACGCGAGCCGAAAGTTGATCCTGAAGGGCGTCGACGGCGTCGTCTTCGTCGCGGACAGCCAGATGGAGCGCATGGAAGCCAACGTCGAGAGCCTGGAAAACCTGCGCGTGAACCTCGCCGAGCAGGGGTACGACCTCGACAAGGTGGCGTGCGTCATGCAGTACAACAAGCGGGACCTTCCCAACGCCGCGCCCCTCGAAGAGATGCGCAGACTGCTGAATCCCGGCGGCCGCACCGAGTTCGAGGCGGCCGCAACCACCGGCGAGGGCGTGTTCGAGACGCTCAAGGCCGTCGCCCGCGACGTGCTCCGCGATCTCAAGCAGATGGGCGGCTAGCCGAGCGGCCGCGCAGCCGGAACTTCGGCAGCGTGACCCGCAGCACCGGATCGGCCCGCACCGCGGCCCGCAGTGCGCCCGCAGACAGGCGCCGGCGGCTCGCCGCAAAGACGCGGTTGTCATAACCCGCGACCTCGATCGACAACCGCGAGGGAAACAGGCGGCCGAGTTCGGCAGCCACGGCGCGCGACTCGTCGAGGGTGTTGCTGACGAGGACCCCCTGGGGTGAGAGCCGCGCCGCCGCGAGCGCGAGACCCGGCCGGGGCAGCCAGTCCGGCTTGTGCACGGCTCGCCCGCGCCCCACGAAGACATCTTCCACCACGAGGTCGTAGCGGCGGCGCGAGCGCGAGAGGTAGGCGACCGCGTCGGCCTCGACGACTTCGACACCCACTTCGTCCAGGTCGAACCAGCGGCGGGCCGCCCGGAGCACCTCGCGATTCGTTTCGACGCCGACGATGCGGACCCGAGGCGCCACGGCGCGCAGCACCCGGGCCACACTGCCGCCCCCGAGCCCGAGGACGAGGACGTTGCGGCGCCGCGCCGGCGGGAGAGCGAGAATCGGCGCGGCGAGGGCATCCCACACCGATCCCGTGACGGGCAACCCCGGTGCGTACCAGGAGGCCAGGGTGCCATCCACGCGCAGGGCGCAACCCCGCCGGGTGACGCGAACCTCGACACGCGGTTTCCCGGGGCGCTTCTTCCGGCCTTGCCTTGCCACCTTGCCTTACACTCCTCCTGCCGCCATGAACGATCCGCTCTTCACCCGGGACACCGACCGCGTCGTTCGTGTCGCGCTTCCCGTTCCGGCCAACGAACTCTTCGACTACGCCGTTCCCGAACCGCTGGCCGAGGCGGCCCTGCCCGGGTGCCGGGTCCGGGTCCGTTTTCGCGGTCGCATCGAAACCGGTGTCATCGTCGAAACGGGTGAACCCGGCGGCTTCCGCGGACGCCTGCATCCGCTCGACGCGGTACTCGATACGGAACCGGTGCTCTCGGACACGCTGATGCGGATCCTACGCGAGGAAGCGACCGAGATCCTCTGTCCGGTGGGAATGGCCATCGCCGCGGCCCTGCCCCCGGGCTCTTCGCCGCGCAGCACCGCGGGCTGGGAGCAGACCCCGCGCGGCCGCGCCGCCCTGGAGGCCGGCGCCGTCCGCGGCGACGCCGCCACCCGGCTCGGGGAACTCGCCGACGGCCCGCGGTCGACGGCCCGGCTGCGGCGAAAAGCCGCGCCGGCCCTGTTGACAGACCTGGAGCGAGACGGACTGATCGCTCCCGTGCGACTCGACCGGGCACCGGCAGCACGCGCCGCCACGACGCGGTGCGCCAGCGTTGCGGCGGGCGTCGACGCCAGCCAGGAAGCCTCGGACCGCCTGTCCCGGGCGCCCCAGCAGGCCGCCCTGCTCCTCGAACTGGAGCGCCGGGGGGAAACGCCCGTCTCCGCGCTGCGCGACGCCTTTCCCACGGCGGCGGCACTGCTGCGTCCCCTGGCCGCCCGCGGCCTGGTCTCCGTGCGCGACGTCCCGACCCCCCGCGACGTGCTCGGGACCCCGCTCCACGAGGAACCCGAAGTCCAACTCACGGCCGAGCAGGCCGATGCCCTCAAGCCGATTGCCGATGCCGTCGCGGCTCGCGAGGCGCGCACCTTCCTTCTGCACGGGGTCACCGGAAGCGGCAAGACCGAGGTCTACCTCCGGGCCGTGGGCGAGGCCCTGCGCACGGGGCGCCAGGCCCTCGTCCTGGTGCCCGAGATCACGCTCACCCACCAGATCCTGGCCCGGCTGCGGTCGCGCTTCGGTGACGGCATGGCCGTCCTCCATTCGGGACTGAGCGCCGGTGAACGGCTCGAACAGTGGCAGCGCCTGCGCTCCCGCGAGGTGTCGATCGCGGTCGGCGCGCGCTCGGCCCTCTTCGCGCCGCTCGAGAACCTCGGCGTCATCGTGATCGACGAGGAACACGACACGGCGTACAAGAACGACCAGGGCTTCCGGTACCACGCGCGCGACCTGGCCCGGCGCCGCGCTGCGGCGATGGATTGCCCCGTCGTGCTCGGGTCGGCCACCCCGGCACTCGAAACCCGCTTCGCCGCCGATCGCGGCGACATGGAGCGGCTTTCCCTCCCGTCGCGGATCGAAGGGCGACCCCTGCCTGCGGTGGAGATCGTCGACCTCCAGCGCGAGCGCGAGCTTTCACCCCGGGGCAGGAAGGTGATCCTCTCCCGAACCCTCACACGGGCCCTGGAAGAGACCCTGGAAGACCGGGGACAAGCCATCCTGTTCCTCAACCGGCGCGGGTTTTCCACCCAGATTCTCTGCTTCGACTGCGGCTACGCCGAGCGCTGCCCGGACTGCGATATCGCGCTCGTCTTCCACGCCACCGAGCACGAACTCCGCTGCCACTACTGCGACCACCGCAAGCCGCCCCCGGAAACCTGCGGCGGCTGCGGTGCGCCGGACCACGCCCTGCTGGGACTCGGCACCGAGCGCCTCGAAGAAGAACTCCATACGCGCTTCCCCGAGGCCCGGATCGCGCGCCTCGACCGGGACACCGCCGCGCGGCGCGGCACCACCGAGCGCATCCTGTCGGACCTCCGGGCTCGGAAGCTCGACGTGGTCGTCGGCACCCAGATGGTGGCGAAGGGTCACGACTTTCCCGGCGTCCGGCTGGTGGGCGTGGTGCTCGCCGACATCGGCCTTCATCTCCCGGACTTCCGGGCCGCCGAACGCACCTTCCAGTTGTTGACCCAGGTGGCGGGCCGCGCCGGACGGGACCGGGCCCCCGGCCGGGTCGTCGTGCAGACCTACGCGCCCGATCACTACGCCGTGAAACCGGTGCGGCGCCACGACTACGAGGCGTTCTACGCCGAAGAACTCTCCCACCGCTCCGCGCTCGGCTACCCCCCCTTCGGCGGTCTCGCCCACGTGATCGTTTCGGGAGCCGACGCCGACGCCGTCCTTGCGGCAGCACAGACCCTTGCCCAGCGAGCCGCACCGGAACCGGGGACCGAGTTGCTCGGACCCGCACCCGCGCCGCTGGCCCGTCTCCGCGGCCAGTACCGCTTCCAACTGCTGGTGAAGGGCGCGGACGTCGGCGCCGTGCGCGGCGCCGCCGATCGGCTGCGCCAGGCTGCGGCCCGACTCCCGGACGGCATCCAGGCCGTAGTGGATCCGCGCCCCGTACACATGTTGTAGATTCAAGCCATGGCGCTGCGCGAAGTCCTCCAGTTTCCCGACAAACGTCTGCGGGAAACCTCCAAACCGGTTGCGGAAGTCACGGAGGAAATCCGCGCGCTGGCCCAGGACATGCTCGATGTGATGTACGACGAACCCGGAATCGGCCTGGCCGCGCCCCAGGTCGGCGAACCCATCCGGCTCATCGTCGTCGACACCGAGTGGACCGAGGAAGCGGCCGAGCGCAACCCCCTGGTCCTCGTGAACCCGGTGATCACTGAGCGTTCGGGCGAAGTGACCTGGAACGAAGGCTGCCTCTCGGTGCCGGATTTCCAGGCCGACGTCGAACGAGCGGAGTTCGTACACCTTTCGGCCCGAAACCTGGACGGCAAAGCCGTGGAGATCGACGCCGAGGGCATCCAGGCCGTGTGCTTCCAGCACGAAATCGATCACCTCGACGGCGTGCTCTTCATCGACCGCATCAGCCGACTCAAGCGCGAGATGTACGTGCGCAAGCGGAAGAAGCAACTGCGCCAGGAAGAGCTCGACGCCGTCGGCAGCCTGGGCTGAGCCGCTGCGCGCGCTGCGTCTCGTCTTCTTCGGCACTCCGGCCTACGCGGTGCCCACCCTCGAGCGGCTCTGCCAAGGCCCCCACGACGTGGTCGGCGTCGTGAGCCAGCCCGACCGGCCGCGCGGGCGCCGCGGCCGAAGCGAGCCGTCTCCCGTGGCGCAAGCCGCCGCTGCGGCGGGGGTGTTCACCCTGCGCGTCCCCACGGTCGGCGCCCCGGACGTGGTCTCGGCCCTGTCCGAGCACCGGCCCGACCTGGGCGTCGTCGTCGCCTTCGGCCAGTTCATCCCCAAGCGCGTGCGGGAGCTGCCGAGTCTCGGTTACTGCATCAACGGCCACGCGAGCCTGCTGCCGCGCTGGCGCGGCGCCGCGCCGATCGCCCACGCGATCCTGGCCGGCGACTCCCGCACCGGCGTCACCATCATGCGGGTCGAACGGGAAATGGACGCCGGTCCGATTGCATCCCAGCAGGCGATCGAAATCGGAAGCGAGGAGAACACCGGCCAACTCTCGGAACGCCTGGCCCAGCTGACGGCCGACCTGGTTGCCGACGCGGTGGACGACATCGCCCGCGGCCGCTCGGAGTGGACCCCCCAACCCGGCACCGGAGTCGTCCTGGCACCGAAACTCGACCGGCGTCAGGCCCGATTGGACTTCCGGGAAAGCGCCGACGCCCTCGCCCAACGGGTCCGGGCCTTCGCGCCGGACCCCGGTGCGTGGTTCGAGTGCGCGGGGGAGGTGCTGCGGGTCCACGCGGCCCGGGCCCAGCCGGGGCCGGCGGACGCCCCGGCCGGCACCCTGCGCCGGGATGCGGGGCCGGGGCTCCGGATCGCCACCGGCGCCGGCTGGCTCGTGCCGGAAGTGCTGCAGCGGCCCGGCAAGCGACCGCTCGCGGTTGCCGAACTCCTGCGCGGCTTCTCGATTCCCGACGGGACGTGTCTTCCCCCGCCACCGGCCGACGACGGGAGTTGTGGATAGACTCCCAGGGTGACGTCCGTCCAATCGACGCGCGGCCGACCCCGCCGCGGTCGCCCGAAGCAGCCCGCACGCGCCGGGCGCGGCGCGCCGACCCAGGCCCGCCTCCTGGCACTGCGGGTGCTCGAACGCGTGGAGCGCACCGGGGCCTACGCCGACCGCTTGCTCCACACGCAGCTCGGGCGCAGCCCCCTGGCGGCCGCCGACCGCGCGTTCACCACAGACCTCGTCAACGGCACGCTTCGCTGGCGGGGCCGGCTCGACTACCTGCTCGCGATGCTCGTCGACCGCGACCTCGAGAAACTGGAACCGCTGGTGGCCAACGCCCTGCGGCTCGGCGCCTACCAGATCGTCTGCACGGACCGGGTGCCGGACCGGGCCGCCGTGGACCAGACGGTTCGGTGCGTGCGCGCCGCCGGCGTCGAACACGCGACGGGCTTCGTGAACGCCGTGCTCCGGCGGTTGGCCGCCGAGCAGGAAAGCCTGCACTTCCCCTCCCTGGAAACCGATCCGCTCGGCCACCTCACCCATGCGCTCTCGCTCCCCCCCTGGCTCGCCGCCCGCTGGCTCGAACGCTACGGCCCCGAGGAGGCGTTGGCCCTGGCACAGGCGAGCAATCGCATCCCGCCGATCAGCGTGCGCGCCAACCGGCAACGCAGCAGCCGCGATGCCCTCCTGGCGGATCTCCGGACCCGGTTCCCCCACGCCAAGCCCTGCCCGTACGCCAGCGACGGCGTCGTGATCGGCCGCCGCGGCCACCCGGGGCTCGACCCAGCCTTCCTCTCGGGCCGGTTCACGGTGCAGGACGAAGCTTCGCAGCTGGTGCTGGACCTCCTCGATCCGCAACCGGGGGAACAGGTGCTCGACACCTGTGCCGCGCCGGGCGGCAAGGCCACGGGCATTGCCGAACGAACCGGCCAAGCGGGCCAGGTAGTCGCACTCGACACCCATTCCCGGAGGCTCGACCTCGTGCGGCGCCAGATCCGGAGACTCGGCCTGGCCGGCATCCGGTGTCTCGAGCGGGACGCCACCCGGAGCCTGGAGGACCTGGCTCCGGGAGCGGGCTTCGAGCGCGTCCTCGTCGATGCGCCCTGCTCGGGCCTCGGCACGCTGCGCCGCAACCCCGACGCCCGGTGGCGCGTCCAGGCCGGCGACCCCGCGCGGCTCGCCGAAAAGCAACGGACCCTCCTGGACCGTGCTGCCGCAACCTTGAGGACCGGCGGCGTGCTCGTCTACAGTACATGCACCGTGCTCCCCGAAGAAAACGAAGACCTGGTTCGGGCCTTCCTCGAGGAGACGCCGAACTTCCAGCGCGCTCCGGCCGACTCGATCCCCCGGGCGCTGCGTCCGTTGATCGACGCCGAGGGCACCCTGCGGGTGATGCCCCACCTCCACGACGGCGACGGGTTCTTTGCCGTGCGCATGGTGCGCGTCTCGTGAGCCGAGGCACGCCGCGCATCGCGCCTTCGATCCTGTCGGCGGATTTCACGCGCCTCGGCGAGGAAATTGCGGCCGTCGAAACCGCGGGCGCCGACTGGATCCACGTGGACGTCATGGACGGCCACTTCGTGCCGAACATCACTCTCGGACCGTTCGTCGTCGAAGCGGTCAAGCGCACGACGAGCCTTCCCCTGGACGTCCACCTCATGATCGAGGCGCCCGAGCGCTACATCGACGCGTTCGTACGCGCGGGTGCAGCGACCGTCGGCGTCCAGGTCGAGGCCTGCCCCCACCTGCACCGAACGATCGGACAGATCCACGACGCCGGTGCCCGGGCGTGCGTGGTGCTCAACCCGGCCACACCCGCCGCGGCGGTCGAGCCGGTCTTGGGAGACGTGGACCAGGTCCTGGTCATGACGGTCAACCCGGGCTTCGGGGGCCAGAAGTTCATCGAGGCAACGCTTCCCAAGCTCGAGACCCTGCGGAACTGGATCGACGGCCGCGGCCTGGACGTGGCCCTGGAGGTAGACGGCGGCGTGGCCGTCGAAACCATCGGCCGGGCGGCTGCGGCCGGCGCGGACGTCTTCGTGGCCGGGACCGCGGTGTTCGGGGCCCCCGATTACGCCGACGCGATCGCAGCCCTGCGCCGCGCCGCCAGCTGATTCTCCAGCGCGGCCAGGTCATTCCCCCCCGCCCCGACTGATTCCCCGGCGCGCCGGGGAACCCGGCTACGGGTTGCGTTACCCTGCGGCGTCTCGGCTCCTGCGCTGGAGCAGGGTCCACCCGGCGAGCCCCCCTCATGCGTCTGTGCATCCCCCGCGTCCTGCTCAGCCTCGCCGTGCTCGCCGTGGGCCTGCCCGGCCACGCGGAGTCGCCGACGCCCTCCCCCGCCGACGGGCTGTCCGGCCGCGACGTCTACGACCGCGTGATCGCCAACCGGTTCCAGTCGTTCAACCAGGAATCGACCCTGATTTCGGCGGATCGGACCGGCCGACAGCAGGAAAGCCGCTTCGAGATGAAGTGGCAGGATTTTCGAACCAAAGACGATTCGGCTCCCGAACAACCGTCGGTCCTGTCGAAGACCCTCGTGCGCTACTCGCATCCCTTCGACCTGCGGCACGCGGGGTACCTGATCCAGACGAACCAGGACCGGGCGAACGACCAGTTCGTCTACTACCCGTCCAAGCGGCGGGTGGTCCGCATCAACCTGCGCAACGAAGCCGTCTATGGGACGGACTTCAGCTTCGAAGACGTCGTGCCGCGAGAGGCCGAAGACTTCCAATACAAGCGACTGGCCGATACCGAAGTCGGGGGGGCGCCGGTCTACGTCGTCGAACTCTTCCCCGTGGAACTGGCGCGCTCGGAGTACTCCCGGATCCAGGTCTTCGTCGACAAGCAGCGCGCGGTCATCGTCCGGGCCCGCTACTGGGACGACGCAGGCGTCGAGATCAAGGAACTCCAGGCGCCCCCCGGAGAGATTCGGGAGTTCGAGGGCATTTTCGTCCCGATGAAGGCCACGATGCGGAACCTCCTGCTGGACTCGAGCACCACGCTCGTCGTGACCGGTCTCGAAGTGAACCCGCGGTTCGACATCGACACCTGGGACCTGCGACGCCTCGAAGGACACTGAGCGCCCGCTCAGAGCTTCCAGCGCACCAGGATCGCGGGGAGCAGGAGCAAGTCCGTCGCGGCACAAGCGGCCATGGTAAACGCCGTGAGCACCCCGAACTGCCGCAGGGTCGCGAACTCGGACGCCGAGACGGACAGGAAGCCGAGGGTGAGCATGAGCGCCGCGGTCGCAACCGGGCGCCCGACCCGGAGTCCGGTTCGCGCCACCGCAGCTTCGGGCGTTGCCCCGGAGGCGCGTTCTGCGCGGTATCGCACCAGGTAGTGCGCCGTCGCGTCGATGGCGATCCCCAGGGCGACGCTCCCGATCAAGCTGGTTGGGAGGGAAAGCGGGGCCGCGCCGAGCCCGAGGATGCCAAAGAACAACAGCACCGGTACGACGTTCGGAAGCATCGCCACCGCCCCGTAGCGGACCGAACGCAAACCGATCGCCAACAGCACGAAGATCGCGCAGGCCGCGGTCGCCACGGTACGCGGTTGGCTGCGTGCTACCCCGTCGGCGGCGCGATTCAGCAGGACCGCATGGCCGGTCACCGCGGCGCGCACGGTTTCGGGAAGGGCCGGCTCGGCCAGGATCGCCTCGATTCTTCCCGCGAGCCTTCCCACTGCCGCGGAGCCAACTTCCCCGGTGCGCACGACGACGTTCGCCGCGCTGTGATCGACGGTCGCGAAACGCGACAAGTCGTCCTTCGGAAACATGAACAGGAGTTCGGTCACCCCGGCCCGCGTGTCGGGAATGCGCTCGGCAGCGGGGTCATCGGCCTCGATCGCGCGGTGGAGCCGACGGATTCCGTCGAGAAAGGAGAGCGTCCGACTCACGCCCGGCAAGCCCTGGAGGCGCTCCTCGAGCGCTTCCACGCGCCCCAGTAGTTCGGGATCCCGGAAGGCTCCGGGCTCCCCGCCATCGAGAACGACGTAGAGGGGGACCGCCCCGGCGAGAAGACTGTTGATGCGATCGAATTCGACCCGGACCGGCGCGTCGGCGTCGAAGAAACTCAGGTAGTCCGTGTCGATCACGATCCGTGGGATCGCCACGACGGCGCCGAGCGTCAGAACGGCGAAGACGGCAATGATGGCGCCCGGGCGCTCGGTCGCCAGGCGCGAAGCCGCCCCGAGGGCGCGGTCGAGCCCGCGACGCAGCCCGGCGGCTGGGCCCGCCCAGGGCTCGGCGGCCCGCACCGGCAAGAGCGCCAGCACGGCGGGAACCCCGGTGATGGAAAGGAGCGCGACCGAGAGGACTCCCAGCATCGAAAACGCACCGATCTCGAACACGGCCGGCACGTCGGTCGTGAGCAGCGCAGCGAACCCGATCGCAGTGGTAACCCCGGCGACGACGACCGGAACCCGCATGCGCAGACAGGTGCGCAAGACGATCGCTTCGCGCGAGCCGCCGCCCTCTACCTCTTCGTAGTACCGGCTGACGACGTGGACGCCATAGACGCTGCCGATGGCCACGAGCGTCGGGGCGAGCAGGACCGTGAGAACCGTGAGCGGGCGCTCCAGGAATGCGATCGCTCCGAACGTCCAGACGACTGCGGCGAGCAACGACAGCAGGGGCAGCGCCACCCCGCGCGGCGTCCCGGCCACAAACGCCAGGACGAGGGTCACGACGACGAGCCCCACGGGAATGAGCACGAGCAGGTCGCGCGTCATCGTGTGGTACATGAGCGCCTTGATATGGGGACGGCCCGAGACGTAGAACTGCCGCCCGTCGCCCGCCTCCGCAGCGAGAATGTCTTGCACCTGGCCATCGATGCCGGCAGCGATGAAATCCAGGTCCGTCATGGGCTTGAAGCGGACGTTCAGCGCTGCGGTCCGGCCGTCGTCGGACACGAGGTTGCGCGTGTACAGCGGATTGGCGAGGGCGCGCTCGCGGAGCGCAGCGAGCGCCCCGGGATCGGCCGGAATCTCCTCGATGAACGGCTGGACTTCGAGCCAGTCGTGTTCCGGGACATATCGGAAGGACGTGACCCGGAGGAGGCTCGTCACGCTGCGAACCCCGCCGATGCGGGAGATCGCGTCTCCGATGCGCTCGAGCGCCGCCAGGTTCTCGGGGCGGAAGGCAGCTTCGGATTCCATGGCAACCACGTAGACCTGGTCGTCCCCGAAGTCTCTTACTGCCTCGCGGTAGACCCCCACCGCCGAATCGCCGGTAGGGAGCAGCGGCTCTGTCGAAGGATCGACGCGAAGATTCAATCCCAGGGGATCGAGACGGACCAACGCGAGCACGCCGGCGCAGGTGACCAGGCCGAGAATCCCCAGCACGCTCCGGGGGTGTCCGACGACGGCACGAGGGCGCAGCGATGCAACGACGAGGCCGCTGCCGAGCACCAGCGCACACCCGATCGCGAAGATCGCCGGGTCGACCGGGGACCATACCTCGGGCATATTCCGCGCTAGTCTACGCGATTCGCCGGAGCGGATCGCGAGCCCGGTGGAGTCGGGGCGTGGCGCAGCCTGGTAGCGCGCTTCGTTCGGGACGAAGAGGTCGCTGGTTCGAATCCAGTCGCCCCGACCATTTCGGCGGAACCGCTCGGACGCCCCCCCGCCCCGATTGGGCTGTTTTCCAAGCCCGAAATTCCGGTCAAAAAAACGCTCGAAAGGAGCGCGCCCTTAAGGGCGAAAGGCTGCTGAAACCACTCGGAGAACGGTTGTCCTCGGTACTTTCACACCGCCTGCTGACCGTTTGACAGCGGTTTTCCCGCCTGCCATCGTGCTCGAAAGCTACGAAAATTCGGGAACAAGGTGCCGGGTCCGAGCATCTGTACTCAAGAGGCGTGGCTACGAAAATGGGGCGCCGAACAGAGTCCAAACGAGTGGGGGGGAGAAAAACGATGGATGCGCTGCATTCCGATTCCACGGTGTCGACCCAGCAGATTTGCTGGGAACTGGCCGAGATTTTCAATGGCCTGTCGGAAGACTCTTTCGACGAGCTAATCGCGAAGAACGTTCCCGCCGATATCGCCGAGTTCGCCTCGCGTTACGGCGATGACTTCTCCAAGGTGCACGGCTTGACCGAGGTAGCGAGAACCCAGATCCCGAGCCTCATCCTGCTCGGGTACCTGGCGCGCATCGTCGAGGAGAGGCTGGGCCAAGCCGCTCCGGCGTGAAAAGCGTCTGTTCCGAGGACGCTCCGGCGCCCGTCGGCCCCTATTCCCAGGCCGTCGTACGCGACGGCCTGGTCTTCGTCTCCGGCCAGATTCCACTGGACCCGGCGACCGGCCACCTCGTGACGGGAGACATCGAGACCCAGGTGCGGCGCGTCCTGGAAAACCTGCACGCCGTACTGCGGGCGGCGGGCAGCGAACTCGGCCGCGTATTGCGCACGACCATCTACCTGACCGACCTCGACGACTTCCAGCGTGTGAACGCCGTGTACGCCGAGTTCTTTGCCGACGAACCGCAGCCCGCGCGTTCGACGGTACAGGTCGCCGCCCTGCCGCTCGGCGCGCGGGTCGAGGTGGACTGCATCGCTCACGTGTAAGGCGCGCCACCGGCGGCGCCCTGCGGTTCAGCCCGTTCCACCACTCCACCGGGTGGAGAGCAGACGCAGGTTGACCGCATTCACGACGAAGTGCGCCACGACCGGGGCCACCAGGTTCCCCGTGCGGTCGAAGAGCAAGCCCAGCAGCAGACCCGCCGCAAAGGAAAAGAGGCACCAGGGCGCGAGTTCGCGGCGCGGGACGAGGTGCGCGAGCCCGAAGATCACGCTTGCGGCAAACAGGCCCACTTCGGGCTGGAGGGCTCCCCGGAAGAAGGCTTCTTCCGCGACCCCGGAAAGCAACGCCAGGACCAGGCAATCCCGCCACCGGAGCGGTCCGAGGAGCGACCCCAGCGCTTCGGACAAGGCGCGCCCCCAGCGGGTCTGGGCAAGCGCCGCGGAAACCGCGATGACCAGGACCCCGGCAACCAGGCCCACGGCGAAATCGAGGGGCACCACGCCGCGCTGCATCGCTCCGGGGCTCGCGAACCACGGACTGCGCCCCATCCAAGCCGCCCAGGCCCAGGCCACGGCAAGCATCGCGCTGTAAAAGACGCCGGCGGTCTTGACGAGCGAGGCGCGGGAGGGCGGCTCGAATTCGGGGTCCTGCATGGCGGTTTGACCCGCTCCACCCGGGCCGTTAGCCTCTCTCCTGCGCCCGCGCTCCAGGAAGAGAGCGCAGGCTGCCTCGTTTCCGTGGTGTGTCCGGGCGGGTGTCTCCCCCCTGAAGTGTAGCCCCGCGCACCGCTCCGAGGGGGTCCCCATGTCCGACCGCGTGCCCATGACCCAGGCGGGTTATGCCAAGCTCCAGGCGGAGGCGAAGCGGCTCAAGAGCGAAGAGCGCCCCGCGATCGTGAAAGAGATCGAGACCGCGCGCGCACACGGGGATCTGTCCGAAAATGCCGAGTACCACGCTGCCAAGGAAAAACAGGGCCAGGTCGAGGGGCGCATCCGGACCGTCGAAGACCGGCTGGCCCGGGCCCAGGTGATCGATCCGACGGGGCAGTCGACGGACAAGGTCCGTTTCGGACACCGCGTGGAGCTGGAAGACGCGGACAGCGGCGAGCAAGTCTCCTATACCCTGCTCGGCGAGGAGGAGGCAGACGCCGCCAACGGGTGTATCTCCGTAGGTTCGCCGGTTGCCCGGGCCCTGCTCGGCAAGGAGGTCGGCGACCTGGTTCGGGTAAGCGTGCCCCGAGGCACGCGCGAGTTCGAGATCCTCGAAATTCTCAGTTCCTGACCGCGACTCACAGCAAACCGGCAAGCCGGGCGAACCCCGGCTGCCCGGCCCCTCTCCCGGGTTCCCGCCGGTGCCCTGCGAACGCGCGGCCTTGGGACCAGCAGGCTGCGACCGTTGCAATCGTTCCAGGTCAAATTCACCGCGCTACTCGTCGCGCTCCTGATCACAGCGTGCGTCGGCCTCGTGCTCGTCGCGACGAAAAACGAGCGCGCGGCGCTCGAAGCCGAGGCCATCGAACGCGGCCACAACCTCGCCCGTTCCCTGGCAATGGCGGCCCGGCGTCCCCTGGCAGCTGCCGGCACGCGCGGCGAGAGACCGGCGCTCGATGCGATCCTGCGCGAAATCTCCACGAGCCGGGGCCTCGTGGCAGCCCAGGTGCGCGACGGCGCCAACGAAGTGGTCGCCGGCGTCTCGAACCCGACAGCCGGCGAGTCCCCGGACGGCCCGGAGACGCCCGACGCAACTCCCGGACGGTCCGGCCAGGCGGGCCGGGTTCTGGTGTCGACCGCACCGATCATCGACGCGGGCGTTCGGATCGGGACGGCGCGCATCGTTCTCGACGGGCAAGCACTCGTGGACTCCGTCGTCTCCCGGTCGACGCGCCAACTCTCGCTCCTCGCGGCGAGCCTGGTCGGCGTCGGAATCGTCGCGGGCACGCTCCTCGTCGCCCTGCTGGTGCGTCCCCTGAGGCGCCTGCGCAGCGGGGTGGAGCGACTTCGAGACGGAGATCTCTCGGTGCGGGTCCCGCCGGCCGCGCGGGACGAAGTGGGGGCGCTGGCCCGGGCCTTCAACGAAATGGGAGACGCGCTCGAACAGAAGCAGCGCGTCCAACATGCGTTCGGCCGTTACGTCAACGATTACGTGCTCAACCAGCTCCTCGAGGGCCCCGAACCCGAGGCCCTCGCGGGCATCGAGCGCGAGGTCACGCTGCTCTTCTGCGACATTCGCGGCTTCACGCACCTTTCCGAGGACATGGAAGCCCGCGACGTCGTGGCCCTCCTCCACGAGATCTTCCAGCTCGTCTCCGACCGCATCCTCGCCGGCGGGGGCACCATCGACAAGTTCATGGGCGATTCCGTCATGGCGTACTTCGGGGCGCCGGTCCGGCAAGACGACCACGCCATCCGATCCGTCAAGGCGGCGGCGGAAATCCAGCGGGCCCTTGCCGAGCGCAATTCCCGCATCGATGGGGACCGCGCCAGTCCCGTCGAGATGGGAATCGGCATCCACACGGGCAGCGTGGTGCTCGGCAACATCGGCTCGGACCGACGTACGGATTTCACCGCGGTGGGCGACGCGGTCAACGTGGCCCACCGGCTCGAAAAACTCGCCCGGCCCGGCGAAATCCTCGTGTCCGAAGCAGTGCAGCGCGCGGTCCGCACCGAGTGCCGCCTGCGGTTCGAAGGCGAGCGGCTGCTCTCCGGCCGCGAGGAACCCGTTCACGTGTACTCGGTGGCGGTCGACCGGGACGCGGCGACCGCGGGCTAGACCTTCGGCCGGCAGGTGGCTCCCCGGGTAGGACTCGAACCTACGACCCAGCGGTTAACAGCCGCTTGCTCTGCCAGCTGAGCTACCGGGGATCACCCACCGGCCGCGAGTCTAGGCGCCTGTCTTCGAAGATCAAGCGTCCCAATTCACAAGCAATACCGGTGCTTTGGGGTGCGATATGCTTGCGCCCCCGTTCCCGCAAAAGGAGCTCGACCCATGCCGCGAACCTCCGCGCTGCTCATTGCGACCGTCCTCGTCGTCTCGGGCCTGCCGGCCACCAGCCTGGCCGAACGGGCCTGGGTCAAGGACGAGGTGCGGCTCAACATCCGCACCGGCCCGGGCGTGGAGTACCGCATCCGCGGGGCCGTCAAGACGGGAGACTCCTTCGAAGTCCTCTCGCGGACCGAGGGATGGACGGAGGTCCGGGGCCGCGACGCGTTGCAGGGGTGGATCCCGGCAGGCTACCTCCAGGCCGAGGCGCCGGCGCGCATCCGCCTCGAACGGCACGAAGCCGACACCGCCGAACTGCGCCTCGGACACTCCCGGCTCTCCGAAGAAGTCCAGACCCTGCGCACGGAGAACACCGAACTGAGCGAAACGCGGACGACGTTGCAGTCGCGCCTCGACACCCTGGAGAAGGACAACATGGAACTGCGCGCGGGCGCGCGCTGGCCGGAATGGATCACCGGCGCCTCGATCCTCATCGTCGGCGGCGTGCTCGGGATGATCGTCCACGCCGCAACGACACGGCGCCAGACCCGCCGCATCCGGATCTGAGGACGCGGGCAGCGCCAGACCCGCCGCGCCCGGATCTGAGGACGCGGGCAGCGCCCGCACCCGCCGGGCGACTCATAGCCGCGCGGGAATCAAGAACATCGCCAGGGTCGAAACCGCGAAGCAGGCGCAGGCGATCAGGAACGTGTAGCCAACGATTTCGCCGAAGCGGATCCGCGTGACGGCGAGGAGCGGGATCGCGAAAAACGGCTGGATCAGGTTCGTGGTGGAATCTCCGTAGGAATACGCCAGGAGCACCGTCACCACCGAGACGCCCAGCTGCTCGGCGGCCGGCAGGAGAAACGGCGCTTCGATCAGCCACTTCGAGCCGGCCGACGGAACGAAGAGGTTCATCACTGCCGAGTACACGTACACCACGAAGGGATAGGTCCCCTGGGTGGCGACGTCGGCGAACAGGCCCCCGATCCACGCGCCGAGACCCGTGTTCTGCATCAAGCCGAAGATCCCGGCATAGAAAGGGAACTGGAGGATGATGCCCCAGGCGGCATCGACGCCGTTGCGACAGGCGCGCAAGAACGGCAACGGGCGCCCGTGCAGCAACAACGCGGCGACGAGGAAGGTGACGTTGTAGGCGTCGATCGTCCAACTGGTGCCGAAGCCCCGGGTCACCATCGAGTGTCCGAGGGGATAGGCGAGCAGCAGCGCCGCGAGCCAGACCCAGCCCCGGAACGCGTCGAGCCTTCCGCCCGGGGTTCCGGAGGGCGGCTCTTCCGGAGGCAGCGCCGGCATCATCCGCGCCACCTGCTCGGGCGTGAAGGTCACCGGGTTCTTACGGGGGTGCAGCAAGACCGCCGTCCCGAGACCCACGGCACCGATCGCCAACACGTACAACAGGTTGAAGGGGTTGAAGAGCGTCTCGGTCACCGGGTAGAGGCGATCGACGACGGGAGCCCCGGCGCCCGGGTCGAGCAACGGGTTGCCGGGGGTCGCCAGGATCAGGGGCGCGGATCCCGAGAGACCGCTGTGCCAGACCGTGCCGAGCCCGATGTAGGACGCGGCGATCAGAACGCGCACGTCGGTGTTCGGATTCCGCCGGCAGAGGAACGGGACGAACAAGGCGCAGGAAACCAGGCAGAGCGCCCAGTTCAGGTAGGCCGTCACCAGGGAGAAGGCGGCTGCGAGCAGCACGGCCTGCACGGGACGCTGCGGATCGGGCACGCCGGCGAGTCCGTCGAGCAAGCGAAAGACGGGACGCGACGCCACGCAGGCATGGGCCGCCACCATCGCGATCGTGAACTGCATGGCCAACCGGAGCAGCACCCAAACGCCGTCCCCCCAGGCCAGCACCGCCTCCTCGACGCTCGCCCCGGCCCCCCCCACCGCGAGAAGCAGCGCGAAGGCGGTGAGGATCATGCAGATCACCCACGCATCCGGCACCCAGCGCTCCGTGAACCGCGAGAGGCCCGCACCCAAATTGCGTACGACGTCGAAGGCCATCCCCTACCCCAGCAGCCCGAGGCGATCGAGCAGCGTGATCCCGCTGAAGAACCCGAAGAAGACCAGGGAAACCAGCAGCACCGCAATACGGCCGGGCCGAACCCGGAGCGGACCCGTAAAGCTGCGCAGGTTGAGCCAGAGGAGAAGACCCGAGTAGAGGAACATCACCCCGGCATTGAGCGCTGCCGACACGATGAGAAGCGTCAGGGGACGGTCGAAGCCCGCGAGCAACACCACGACCCCGAACGCGATCAAGGTCCAGACCGTCCCGAAGTACAGACGCGACAGGTTCGACTCGCGACCGGTCACCAGCCGGACACAGACCTGGAGCAGGTCTGCGGCGACCCGGGACACCGCGTCGAGGAGCGCCAGTTCCGTGGAGAGCAACACCGCAATTCCCGTTGCGAGGAACAGGTGCCGGCCCCAGGGTCCGAAACGTTCGGCGAGCGCCGTCGCCTCGGCGTCGATGAACTGGAGATCCTCGCCGACGGGAACCCCCGTGGGCAACAGGGAGGCGGCAACCAGGCAGAACAGCGCCAGGGAAAGCAGGGCGAGGAGGTAGAAGCTGAGGAAGTGCTCGGTGTTTGCGTTGCGCCACCACACGCGCCAACGGCGCTCGTTCTCCGCAGAGGCTTCGAAGACCGACCCGATCTCGCTCACGGATTCATCGCGGCCCGTGAACGGGCTGGTGATGCGCCCGACCCAACGGCCCATGCCGTAGCCCTTGTCCTTGATGTAGTTCGACTGGGCGAGGTTCACGGCGCCACCCGCCCCAGCGAACGCCAGGGCCCCGAGCAGCATGGGTAGATCGACTCCTTCCGGCACGTGACCGAAACGAACCGCGCCGGCCGCCAGGTCGCTCACCGTCCGGGGCTCGACCACCAGGAACGCCAGGACGACCAGGCCTCCGAAGATGCCCGCGACGAGAACCATCTGGATCGCCTCGACGGTGCGGTAGACCACCGGCCCCACGGAAAGGACCAGGCCGCAGGCCACCAGTCCCGCCACCGCGGTTCCGACGACGGGAACGTCGACCTGCCACGAAAGCAGCGTGGCCGCGCCCGTCGCCCACCCCGGCCAGACCCAGGGCACGGTGGCGCACAACAGGAAACCCGGCGCCCAGACCCGGGACAGGCGCGCGAAGCCCACCACCGCGCTTTCTCCGGTGGCAAGAGTCCACCGCTCGATCTCCATGTTGAGAAAGAACTGGAGGCTGACGCCCGTCCAACAGGCCCAGAAGAGCACGAAGCCCCATTCGGCGGTGAGCCGGGGCCAGAGTATGAACTCGCCGCTCCCGATCGAGAGCCCCACCAGGATCACGCTCGGGCCGACCATGCGCCGCAACGACACCGGCCGGGGCAGTTCCCGCCGCTCGGGCGACGGAAGCACGCGATCGGGAATGCGCAGCCAGGAGCGGGACATCGGGCGCCGGGACCGGTTTACCAGGCCGCTCGCCCGTTGCAAACCCCCGCCCGGGACAACGCCTCAGCCCGCCCCGTAGCGTTCCCGAGCCGCTTCGGGAGACAGGCCCGATACGCGGGCAACGACCGCGAGGCGCTCCGGATCGTCCAGGTCCGCGGCGCCGAGCCGTTCCTGGAGGGCGAGACACGTCTGCCACGCCGCCGCCTCGACGTCGACCTGCCGCGTGCGCGAGCGGCCGGTCTCCGGATCGATGATTTCCGCGAAGGGAACCGGAACGATCCGGCCGGCCTGGCGTGTCACGAGCACCCCGGACGCACCCGACAGCAGGGTCTCGACGGCACCGGCCCCGAGATCCAGACAGTAGTCCCGGTCGGAGGCGGTGGGATAGCCCGAACGCAACTCGTAGCCCACCTCCTTTTCCCCGATCGCGACCCGGACGCCGCGCCCGGCCAGTTCTTCCTGGACCGCCGTTCGCAGCAAGCGCGCGATGGGAATCTCGGCCAGCCGGATGTGCCCGTGCTCGTCCCGCGGCACGTCCTTCAGGTGCGGGTCGTCCGGGTCCATGTACTCCATCACGCCTTCGGCGATCACGGTGACACCGTCGGCCCGCCCGTCGGCAAGGCGCTTGACGATGCCCCCCTCGAGCACCCGCACCAGGTCCGCCAGACGGATCGGCGGCTCGAATTCCTCGGGAATCAACACCAGGGGGGCGCCCGCGGCCTTGCCCGCGCCGAGCGCCAGGTGGCCGGCCTGCCGTCCCATCATCACGATGAAGAACCAGCGCTGGGTGGCCTCGCAATCGGAAAGGATCCGTTCGACGACTGCCGTGGCGTGTTCCCGGGCCGTGTCGTGGCCGAAGGTCGGCACGCCCGGAGGCAAGGGCAGGTCGTTGTCGATCGTCTTGGGAACGTGGGCCACGCGAATGCGTCCCCCCGCCGCTTCGGCAACGCGACTCGCCGACGTCGCCGTGTCATCGCCGCCGATCGTCAACAGGTGATCGACGCCCAGACTTTCGAGCGCCTTGACGCAGTTCTCCAGGTGTTCTTCTTTCCGGGTCGGGTTGGCCCGGGCGGTGTGCAGCACCGTCCCCCCGCGGAGGTGGAGTCCCGCCACTGCCGCTTCGTCCAACGCGAGCGTCCGGTCCGTGCGTCCCTCCATGATCCACTTGAAACCGTCGAGCAAGCCGATGACCTTCGCGCCCCGTCGAGTGGCGACCTTGGTCGCAGCAGTGATCACGGCATTGATTCCCGGGGCCGGGCCACCCCCGACCAGCACTCCGAACGTGGGCATCGATTCCTCCTCGGCGTCGCGACAGGCGAGTGGATCTTCCGGGCCCGCGCTCACGGCGGGGAAGGTACCCATCGGGTAGGATGCCGCCATGCGTGCGGTGGCTGTGATCCCGGCGCGGTACCGGTCGGTGCGGTTTCCGGGGAAGCCGCTCACGCCGATCGCCGGCCTTCCCATGATTCAGCACGTCTGGGAGGGCACCCGCACCGCCAAGAGCCTGCGGGCCGTACTCATCGCCACCGACGACACCCGCATCGCCGATGCCTGCCGGCAGTTCGGCGCCGAGGTGGTGATGACGCGCGACGACCACGCGACCGGGACGGACCGGCTCGCCGAGGTCGCCGAAGGCCTGGACGACGACGTGGTGGTGAACGTCCAGGGCGACGAGCCGCTGATCGAAGGCTTCGTCGTGGACGCCGTCGTCGAAGCCATCGCGCGGGAGCCCCACGTCCCGATGGCGACCGTCGTCCACGCGATCGAAGGCGAGGCCATCGACGATCCCAACCGGGTGAAGGTCGTGCTCGACCGCCGGGGCGACGCCCTCTACTTCTCGCGGAGCCGGATCCCGGCGCTCCGGAACCCCGAGAACCCGCCCCGCTACTGGCAACACGTCGGCCTCTACGCCTACCGACGCGAATTCCTGGCCGAGTACCTGCGTCTCGAGCCGACGGAAGCCGAGCGCGCCGAGGCACTCGAGCAACTCCGCGCCCTCGAGAACGGGCACCGGATCCGCTGTGCCGTCGTCGAGAACTGGGCAAGCGCGGCCGTCGACGTCCCCGACGACGTGGCGCGCGTCGAACGCAGGCTGCGCGAACTCGGCCGGAACTGAAGCCGGCGGTCACTGGATCCGGCGATCGCGGCCGGAACTGAAGCCGGCGGTCACTGGATCCGGCGATCGCGGCCGGACCACTCCTTCTCGCGCAACCGGAACTTCTGGATCTTCCCCGTCGAGGTCTTCGGGAGGTCGGTGAACTCGATGCTTTTCGGGCACTTGAAGTGGGCGAGGCGATCGCGGCAGAACGCGATCAACTCCGCCTCGGTCACCTCGGCGTCCGGACGCAGCGCCACGAAGGCCTTGGGAACCTCGCCCCATTTTTCATGGGGCGTGGACACGACGGCGCACTCGAGCACGGCCGGGTGCTTGACCACCGTATGCTCCACCTCGATGGTCGAAATGTTCTCGCCTCCGCTGATGATGATGTCCTTCTTCCGATCGCGGAGTTCGATGTAGCCGTCGGGGTGAACGACTCCCAGATCGCCCGAGTGGAACCACCCACCGCGAAAGGCCTCGGTGGTAGCGTCGGGATCCTCGAAGTAGCCCTTCATCACGTTGTTGCCGCGCATCACCACTTCGCCCATCGACTCCGCGTCGGCGGGCACGTCCCGCATCTGTTCGTCCACGACGCGCAGGTGGGTGGCCACGTGGTAGGGAACGCCCTGACGCGCCATCACCCGAGCGCGCCCGTCGACGTCGAGGGCCTCCCATTCCGGCTGCATCTCGCAGTAGACATGGGGACCGTAGGTCTCGGTGAGACCGTAGAGATGCGTGACCCGGACGCCGAGCGCTTCCATCCGCCCCAGCAGGGTCGGCGAGGGGGGCGAACCGCCGGTCGCCACGCGAATCGGCGGCTCGAAGCGCACTCCCTGGGCCTCGGGGGCCTCGGCCAGGGTGAGCAGGACCGTCGGGGCGCCGTTGAAGTGGGTGACGCCCTCGGCCGCGATCAGTTCGAGCATGCGCGCCGGGTCGACGGAACGAAGCATCACGTGGGTCCCGCCCGCCGCCGTCACGGCCCAGGGGAAGCACCACCCGTTGCAGTGGAAGAGGGGCAAGGTCCAGAGAAAGACCGAGTCCCGCTCGAGCCCGTGGACGATCACCTCGCCCAGCGCGTTGATCGCGGCCCCGCGATGGGTGTACATCACGCCCTTGGGGCGGCCGGTCGTCCCCGAGGTGTAGTTGATCGACGTGACCCGGTCCTCGTCGTCGACACCGGCAGCAACGGGAAGCACCTCGGCGCCGGCGACGAACGCCTCGAAGCTCGGCCCGTCGAGGGGAGTGCCCGTCACACCCGCCACGGGATCCTCGAGGTTGACGAGCAGGGGATCCGCTTCGAGGCGCGGCCCGGCACTCACGCGGTCGGCCAGTTCCGGATCGACCAGGACCACCCGCGCCCCGGAATGATTGAGGATGTACCCGACTTCGTCCGGCGACAGGCGCGTATTGATCGCGACGAGCACCGCGTGCCGCGCGAGCACGGCGAAGTGGGCGGCCAGGAGCGCGGGCACGTTCGGGGCGAGCACGGCAACCCGGTCGCCCGCTTCGACCCCCGCGCGGGCCAGGGCCCCGGCAAACCGGCCGACCTCCTCGGCGAACTCCGCCCAGGTCCAGCGGCGGTCCCCGTAGACCACGGCCGTCTTGGCGGGAAAGACCCGAACCGTGCGGGCGAAGAAGGCGAGGGGCGTCAGGGGATCGCGAGAAACGTCGGGCACAGCGGCGGAGTATAGAGAGTGGACTCCAGACGCAAAAAGCCCCCGGGAGGGGCCCGAGGGCCCGCTGCGGCTACGGCGTCCGCGCTCCCGGGGACGGTGATGCTGGGACTACGTCCCGGCTACACCGAGACTGGTTGGCTATTCGGTGTGACGTCGGGACGCCTTCATCACCTCACTCGCCGTAGTACATTGATGTTGCACCGATTCACCTCCCAAGCCGGCATAGAGAACATCCTGCGGGGCCCAGACCCCGCATTTCGTCCCAATAGATAGGCGGGTCGCCGATACCCCCCCCTTTGGGCCGCCCCCACCCATTCCGGACCCCTGTGGCCCGGCCGGCAGGAACTCGGGGGCGAGTGAGGCCCCCTATGACCAAACTTATCGGACACCCCGGGCCGGTTCCAGAGTCGAAATCGGAGGCGGTCGACCTACACTCGGCCCCGCATGCCCGAGGCCCCTGCCGACCCGACCGCCACCCTGCTCCTCTGCTGTCCGGACCGGCGCGGCATCGTCGCGGCCCTGGCCCAGGTACTCCAAGGCCACGGCGCGAACATCCTCGAGGCAGACCAACACACCGACCGGGCGGCCGGGGTCTTCTTCCAGCGCATCCACTGCGACCTGGCCGAGATGCACACGGACCGGCTCACCCTGGAGGGGGCGATTGCCGACGTCGCCGAGCGGCTCGAAATGGACTGGCGGATCGCCTACGGCGACCAGCTGGCCCGCATGGCGATCTTCGCTTCCAAGACGAACCACTGCCTGTACGACCTGCTCCTCCGCCACCAGGCCGGAGAACTGCGCTGCGAGATCCCTTTGATCGTGAGCAACCACCCGGACCAGGCCCGGGTCGCCGAGCAGTTCGGCATCCCCTACCACGTCCTGCCCGTCACACCGGAAACGCGCGCCGAACAGGAGGCGCAACAGCGCGCGCTGCTCGCCGACGCGGGCGTCGACCTGGTCGTGCTCGCCCGCTACATGCAGATCCTGTCCGGCGATTTCCTCGACCGCTTCGCACACCCGGTGATCAACATCCACCACTCCTTCCTGCCCGCCTTCAGCGGCGGTCGCCCCTATCACCAGGCCTACGAACGCGGAGTCAAACTCATCGGCGCCACGGCGCACTACGCGACCCGCGACCTCGACGAGGGCCCGATCATCGCCCAGGACGCCATCCGGGCCTCGCACCGCCACTCGGTCGCCGACCTGGTACGCAAGGGCCGCGACGTCGAGCGCACCACCCTGTCTCGTGCAGTGCGCTGTCACCTCGAAAACCGGGTCCTCGTTCACGGCAACAAGACCGTGGTCTTCGAATGAATGTCCGCCGTGTGGCCTTCTTCGTCACGATCGCGCTGCTGGCTGCCGCATGGATCCTGGCCTGGGTGGGCAATCGCCTCGTCGAGGGTGCGGCGGGTTTCGCGCCGATTCCGACCCGCACCTTCGAGACCCTGACGCTCGTCACCGCGGGAACCGGTGGCGCCTGGGAAAATCCCCAGCGGCTCGGGCCGGTGCTCGCCGTCGGCTTCGGCCAGCGCATCGCCCTGGTGGATGCCGGCCGCGGGGTAGCCGAGGCCCTCCGGGCGGCGGAGATTCCCCTCGACCAACCGACGGCGGTCTATCTCACGAGCCTGGACCCCGAGAACATCGTGGGCCTCGACGACCTGCTGCTCACCGGCTGGCTCGCGGGCCGCACCCAACCGCTGCGGGTCGTCGGTCCCCCGGGCACCGGGGCGCTCGTGGCCGGGCTGCAAGCCGCCCACCGGACCGCCAGCAACCGGGCCGAGGCCCTGGCACTGCCGGCACCCGGGGGGCAGCTAGACGCCGAGGAAGTGACGGGAGACGTCGCCGGGACGAGCGACGGCCTGACGATTCGGGCCCTGGCGCTCCTCGACGGCCCCTCGCCACGCTTGGCCTGGCGCTTCCAGGCCCAGGACCGGGCGCTCGTGATTGCCCCGTTCCCGGGCGACGAGGCGGCCCTCGCACAGTTCTCCGCCGGCGCCTCGGTACTCGTTCGCGAGGCGGCCCTGATCCCGAGCGCCGAAGAGGCCCAGGCCGCCGGCATCGAGACCGAGCCCGAACAGCTGCGCCGGGAAGCCGGGCTCCATACCCCGTTCGAATCGGTCGCCGATCTGGCCCGAGAGGCTGGCGTGGACACCCTGGTCCTCGTCAGACTGCGGCCGCCGCCGGTCTACGACTTCCAGGTCATGGGGATGCTCGGCGACGCCTTCGACGGCGAAGTGGTGATCGCGGAAGACGCCGAGGAAATCACGCCCGGGGCGCGTCCTCGCTAGACGCAGGCGGCGAAGTGGTGATCGTGGAAGACGCCGCGGCAATCACGCCCGGGGCGCGTCCTCGCTCGACGCGGGCGGCGAAGTGGTGATCGTGGAAGACGCCGAGGCAATCACGCCTGGGACTCGTCCTCGCTGGACGCGGGCGGCGGCAGCGGTCGGTCGCGGGGCCGCAGCAGCGGATCGGGCGGCCGGTCGTGGACGGGCCGCTCGCCGGTAAAGCGCCGGCGCTGCTCCCGGTAGTAGGACTCCTCGGGATCGAGGGCGATGGCCCGATCGATCGTCTCCAGGGCCGCCGCGGCGTCTCCGAGCTGGAACTGGAGCTCGGCCAGGGTGTCGAGCATGGCGGGATGCTCGCCCCCCGTCTCGGCGACGGCACGCTCGGCGAGCTTCAGCGCCGCCTCGAACTGGGCCTGGGTGGCGTCGTCGTCGATCGCGATGAACCACGCCGCGTTGTTGAGTTCCAGCGGGCCGATGTCGTCGAAAGTGCCAAGCCGGGTCGCGTGCCAGGCCACGTAATCGTCCCGGGCCAGCTGCAGGCCCGCGACGACCACGGACAGGGCCGTCACCGCCAGGATGCCCCGGGCGGACAACCGCGCGAACGTGCCGGGGCCGCGCAGCAGGCCGTCGCGGGTCACCAGCGCCGCCGCGATCACCCCGCCGACGAAGCCGCCGAAGTGTGCCGCACCGGCAACGATGGGAATGAAGAAGCCCAGCCCCAGGTCCGCCACGAGGGCGACGGCCAGGACCTGGCGCAACCGACGGGGAAAGCGCCACCACGCGGGCAGTTCCGCGCGCCGGCGCCACTCCATCCAGACCAGAGCGCCCGCCAGGCCGAGCACGACCCCCGAGACGCCGACGACGTCGGTGGGCGCCAGCCATCCGCTCCACCCCATCGAACCCAGGGCGGCGCCTCCCATGACACACAGGGTTCGCTCGGCCCCGAGCGCTCGCTCGACCATCCGCCCCAGGATGTAGAGGCCGAAGATGTTGAGCGCGAAGTGCAGGAGAAAACCGTGGAGGAGGTTGCCCGTGGCGACCCGCCACAGGTCGCCGTCCAGAGCCAGGCGCGGGCTGAAGGAACCGACCAGGTGGATCTCGGGATGGAACGCCCAATCGAGGGCGAACACGAGCGCACAGAGCGCCACCAGGCCGAAGGTCGCCAGCGCCGGCTTCTCCGGACCCGCAAAGGCATCGATCGCGGCCATGCGCGCCACCCGGGCTTCGCCGTCGGGAAGCCGGCGGATCCGCCGGACCAGGGAGTGGACGAGGCGCGTTTCCTCGCCGGCTGCGGCGAAGCGTTCCCGGGGAATGACGACGAGATCCCGCTCCGAGGCAATCCAGACGCCGCGGTCGGACGCCCCGATGTGGGTCACCTCGCCGTAGCGCGTGTATTCGCTTCGCGGGCTTTTCGGACCCGCCGGGTGGGCGAAGCCCGCACTGTCGAACGCGATGTTCGGCCCTGGGCGGAGGCGGACCTCTTCGACCGGCTCTTCGATCGCGGGCATGGGGAAAGCTTACCCGCCGGCGCCGGATCAGTCCTTGGCGGGCAGGGGAAGCGTGGGGAAGAGGCGGTGGAAGACGAGTTGGACCAGCACGAACGCGCCGAGGAAGCCCAGAGCGATGCCGATCTGGATCGGACCGAACCACGACGAACCGTCGTCGGGAACCAGCGAAGGCCAGACGAGCATGTTGCGCTCGAGCCAGAATCCGCACAGCACGATGAACGCCACGGTGCCGAGGATCTGGGGCGTCCGCTTCGGCGCCTGGCCCAGCAGCACCCAGAACGGCACCCACCAGCACGCGAACCAGGCGGTGAGCGCCAACTTCACGTAGGGCTCATCGAGGCGCTGGGACTGCCAGTCCCAGGTGTCCTGGATGAACTGGGAGCCGAGCCGCGCCTGGAAGAACTGCGTCTCTTCGGGAAGGTTGCCGTACCAGATCACGATGTACTGGGAGAAGAAGAGGTACATCCAGAAGATCGAGAAGGCGAAGATCATCTTGCCCAGGTCGTGGAGTCGCGCGGGCGTGATCTCGTCCTCCCAGCCCGGCGCCCGGCGCAGCAAGACACACAGCAGCGCGGTCATCGCGACCGCGGACAGGAAGCCGCCCCAGGCGAAGTACCAGGGGAACAGGTTCGAGAACCAGGTCGGCGTGAGCGACATCACCTGGTCGAAACCGATCATCCCGTAGCCGAAGGCAAACAGCAGGGCGACGAGCGGGGCGAGCACCGCGAGGCGCTTGCGCGAGGCCTCCCACTCCGCGGACTGGCCCTGCCAGTTGCGGGTCCAACGCGCGAACATCCCCTTGCAGGGTCCGTCCCGGTCCGCCGCCCCCTCGAGCGCCGGCCGGAAGGATGCGCGGAGGTAGGCGATCGACAGGATCGCTCCCACCCCCAGGATCGTCAGGTCGGTGCCATAGACCCGGCCGGGCGTCAGCCAGTCCTGCTTCGGATAGGGCGCCCCGTGCCACCAGTGGGCGAACACGTACTCGCCCCCGAAGAAACCGATCACCGCCAGCACGAAGGTGATCGGGACCCAGGCCGCAAGCCCCTCGGCAACGTGGCGCACCGGTCCGGCCCAGCGGGCGCCGATGATCACGAGGGCGCAGGCGAGGGCGAGCCCTCCCTGGGCAAGCCCCGCGAAGTAGAGGAAGTTCACGTGGTAGGCGCGCCACATGGTCGCGGGATCGCTCGCCAGGCCGACGAAGAAGGCGATCACGCCGAGCGCGATCATCACGCCACAGACACCCACCAGGGCGCTCGGCAGGGGGCGCGGGTTTGCACGATAGACGGAAGCGCCGGTCACTTCGCCGCCACCCCTTCCTGGCCGTTCAGGTACCGCACGTAGTTCACGATGTCCCAGCGGCTGTTTTCGTCGATCCGCTGGTACGACGGCATCCGCCGCCGGCCGTACCGAATCGTGGCATACAGGTGCCCGTCCGTACGCACCCGCACGATGCTGGCGGGCCCGCTGATCGGCAGGACGCCCGCGAAGGGACCCTGGATGGGTCCCATCATGCTGACCGCCCCGTCCCCGGCACCGGTGGGGCCGTGACACGTGGCGCAGAAGATCTGGTACTGCTCGCGACCGTTCTCCAGGGAAGCCAGGGTCGCGGGCTGCGGGTTCGCCACGGCCGACTGGGCCGCCTCGTCCATCTTGTCCATCACCGGCACCCCCGGCGCGCCGACGGGGACCGTCCCTTCGGGCGGCAGGAAGGGATCGACCTTTCCCTCGTGCATGGTGCGCTCGAAGGGCTGGACCGCGATCTGCCACTTCATCTGCGGGAACCAGTCGACCGACCACTGTTCCCAGCAGCCGATGGACGTGGTGAGCAGCAGGGCGCCGAGCACGTAGAGATTGCGCATGCGTCGGCTACGACTCGACAAGCGTCACCTCCTGTGCGCCATGCGTGCGCATCAACTCCTCGATCTCGCCGACATCGCGGTCTTCGCAGGCGACGACCAGCGCGAACTCCTCGGCGGAAAAGCGTGGATCGTAGGCCGCGTCGAGCTTGCGGGGATAGAGGCGCCCGATTCCGAAGAGGCCCAGCACGGTGAGTACGCCACCGAAGAGAATCGTGAGCTCGAAGGCGATGATCGTGTAGGGCGGAATGGACGTGAACGGCTTCCCGCCCAGCATCATCTGCCAGTCGTTGGCCATCCAGATCGTGAGGGCATAGCCGGTCACGACTCCGGTAAGGCCGCCGACCAGGGTGAAGAGGCGCACGAGGCTGGGTTTCTCGATCACGGCATCGTCGACTTCCGCGAAAGGAGCCGGCGCATAGGTCTCGAGATCGGTGTACCCGCGGCCCTTGAGCTGGGTGATGGCCCCGGCAATGGTGTCCGGTCGATCGAAGGCGCCACGCAGTGTCGGCATCAGTGCGCCCCCTTGCCGTGCATGCGCTCGTGGATCACGGTTTCCTTCACCTCGGCGATCGCCACGACCGGCACGATCTTGATCAGCAGCAGGAACAGGAGCGCGAAGAAGCCGAAGCTCCCCGCGACGATCCCCAGCTCCGCGTAGCTCGGCGTGTAGATGCCCCACACCGCGGGGTCGTGCTCCCGCGACAGGCCCGTGATGATGATGACGTAGCGCTCGAACCACATCCCGATGTTGATCAGGACGGAAAGCACGAAGAGGAACGCGACATTGGTCCTGAGTTTCGGGATCCACAACAGCTGTGGGAACACGCCGTTGCACAGGATCATGATCCAGGTGCTGATCCAGTAGGGACCGAACGCGCGCAACCAGAAATTGGTCTGTTCGACTTCGACACCGCCGTACCAGGCGATGAAGTACTCGGAGCCGTAGGCGTAGGCGACGATCGTCGAGGTGAGGAGCAGGAACCTCGACATGTTCTCCAGGTGATAGTCGGTGATGTACGCATCGAGGCCGTAGATCCGCCGCATCGGAATCATCACCGTGAGCACCATGGCGAAGCCGGAGAAGATCGCGCCCGCGACGAAGTAGGGACCGAACACCGTGGCGTGCCAACCCGGAACGATCGACATGGCGAAGTCCCAGGAAACCACGCTGTGCACCGACAGAACCAGGGGGGTCGCCAATCCGGAGAGATGGAGCACGCTCCGGTTGTGCGCCTTCCACTGGCGCGACGTTCCCTGCCATCCTCCGGCCAACAGCGAGTAGAGCAGCTTCCGCCACCCCGATGCACGGTCCCGAGCGATCGCGAAGTCGGGGATCAAACCGACGAAGAGGAACAGAACGGAAATCGTCAGGTACGTCGTGATCGCGAACGTGTCCCAGAGCAACGGACTCTTGAAGTTCACCCACAGGCCGCGCTGGTTCGGGTACGGAAGGATGAAATACGACTTCCAGATGCGGCCGACGTGGATCCCGAGAAACTGGGCCGCCGTGAGGACGGCGACCACGGTCATCATCTCGGCGCTGCGGTTGATCGCGTTCCGCCACTTGGCGCGGAACAGGTAGAGGATGGCGGAAATCAGTGTCCCGGCGTGGGCAATGCCGACCCAGAACACGAAGGTGACGATGTACGCGCCCCAGAAGACGGGGTGCTTGTAGCCGGCAATTCCCAGGCCCTCGTAGACCTGCCAGATCCAGATGCCTGCGGCGAGGCCAACGAAACCGGCCGCGACCAGCACCAGGATCCAGTAGCCGACGGAAGTCCCGTCCATCACCCGCAGCAGGTCGCGGTTGACGGGCGAATCCGGGGGCGCGGCGCCCGGCCGGATCATGGCGGCTACGGATTCGGCGGGAGGCGGTGTCATCCGTGATCCTCCCCGTCTTCCGACCGCTCGACCTGGGCCAGGTAGGTGATTCCAGGTCTCGTATTCAGCACCTGGAGCGCGTGGTACGCACGGCCCTCGTTTTCCCGCACATGGACTCGCGCCTCGCTCTTGGCGTCCTTGAGATTTCCGAAGACGATGGCGTCGCTCGGGCAGGTCTGGGCGCAGGCCGGAACGGCTTCCCCGTCTGCAATGGGTCGAGCTTCGTCCTTGGCGAGTTGTCGCGCTCCCTGGATCCGCTGCACGCAGAACGTGCACTTCTCCATCACACCCTGGCCCCGAACCGTCACGTCGGGGTTCAGCATCAACTGCATCGGTTCAGGGAAGTCGTGAATGGCGTAGTCGAACCAGTTGAAGCGACGCACCTTGTACGGGCAGTTGTTCGAGCAGTACCGCGTGCCGATGCAGCGGTTGTAGATCATCGCGTTCAGGCCCTCACCCGTGTGGTACGTGGCCAGAACCGGACATACCGGCTCGCAGGGGGCGGCACCGCACTGCTGGCAGAGCATCGGCGAGTGCCGGATATCGACTTCACCCACGTTTTCGAGATCGTCGGGGCGCTTCCGGCCTGCGATGAGGTCCTTGTTCCCTTCGCCGACGTAGCGCTCGATGCGCAGCCACTGCATCTGCCGGTTCCGGAGAACGGCCTCCTCCCCGACGTTCGGGACGTTGTTCTCGATGGAACACGCCACCACGCAAGCACTGCAGCCACTGCAGCGGTCCAGGTCGATCGACATGCCCCAGCGATACGCGCTGTCGTCGTAAGCATCGTCGGCGGGATCGAAGGGCCGGTGAATTTCGTGGGCCACGGCGTGCCCGCCGGCGGCGGCTGCCGCGGCATCCCCGTGACCCGAACCGGACCCGGCGTGTTCATCGCCGTGCCCCGCGGCGGGCGCGTGGTGGGCCTCGTAGTTGCCGCCGCCGTGATCGGCCTCGTTGTGGGCTCCGTGGGGCTCGCCGCGCGCCTCGGCATTCCAGTCGCCGCGGGCAAGCTCTGCCAGCGTGACGGACTCGGCGAGCTGTCGGAGACGCTTGTTGTCGCTCCGCTGGGTGTTCGCGAGTCGGCTCTGCTTCCCGGTGGGCGCGAGGCGTACCTTCGTGGTGAGCCAGGCCCGCCCGCCGGATTCATTGGTCATGCCCGGAAGCAAGGCAAACGCGCTCACCCCGCGCATTTCACCGGGCTTGCCGTCCTCGGAGCGGGAAGCGAAGCGACCCACCGTGTGACCCTGCCCTGCGGCGAGGGCGACCACGTCCTCGCGGATGCCGCCGCGAGGAAAGATCGGAATCTCCGCCGAACCGGCGGCCGTTTCGAGCGTCACCACATCACCCTCGGTGATGCCCAGCTTCTTCGCGGTGTCCCGGTTCACTTCCAACCACGACTGCCACGCGATCTTCGTCACCGGGTCGGGCGTCTCCTGCAGCCAGGGCAGGCTGGCACCGCGGCCGTCGTAGAGAAGCGGCGAGGGCTGGGAGAGCAGGACGAAATCGCCCTCCCCGTCCAACTTCGCCTCGCCTGCCACGAGCTTCGACGCGCTGCTTCGCACGGTCCCGCCCTGGGGAGCCACGGTCGTGAAGACGCCACCACGGCCGAGCGCGGCGCGCCAGTCGGTATCGGACCAGGCCGCCTCGAGCACCTGGCGGAAGCTGCCCTCGGGCAGCTTGTCGGCAACGCCCATCTTCCGCCCGACCTCGAGGAGCGTGTCTCCCAACGCCTGGGTGTCGTAGAGCGGACGGAGAGTGGGCTGAATGATGGAGCGCACACCCGGGCGCGGCGCGGCGTCGCCCCAGGACTCGAGCGGCGTGTGGTCCGGGAGCACCAGGTCCGCGAGTTCTCCCGTCTCGTCCTGTGTGGGGCACAAGGAGACGACGAGACCGACCTCTTGCAGTGCGTCGGAAAATCCGAGTTCGGGCAACGAGTAGACGGGGTTGTCATCGCCCAGCAAAAGGACGTCGACGCGTCCCGCCCGCATGTCGTCGGTCAGGCGCTTCACCGCCGCGTAGCTGGCAGCGTCCGGCACCGGGGCGAGGCTCACGCTCTCGCCGACGGCGCCGAGAACGGCGTCGAGGAGCAGGACCGCAGCATTCACCGCAACGGCGTTGCTCCCCTCGAGGCCGGGACCCGGGGGAAGTGCGATGGCGCGCTGGGCCGCCGCGGCGGCCTTCCCGAGACGGGTGATCCGGTCCGCCGAGATGCCCGTGCGGTCGGCCACGGCACTCGGCTCGAAATCGGCGAGCAATCCGCCCACCAGGGCCGCATCTCCGCCCACCGGCTTCCCGCTGCGGCGTCGCTCGTCGAAGGCCACCTTCGCCACCGACAGGGCCAGGAGTCCCTCGCTCCCCGGTTTCGGCGCCACCCACTCGTCGGCGTTTCCCGCCGTCGTCGAGAGGCGCGGCCCCACGTAGACGAAGCGCGCCTCGCGACCCGCCGCCGTCTGGACGTCGCGCGCCTGCTTCAGCTGGCGCTGGTGCTCGACGGGCGAGGGGCCCGAGTCGAGGAAGTCACTTCCGAAATCGAGGACGAAATCCGTGCCGGTCAGATCGAAGAGCGGCTGGGCAGGCTGGCCGAATACCTCCGCGGCGGCCTCGCGCAGCGCCCCCTGGTAGTAGGCCACGTACTCGACGCGGGGGCCACCGCCGGTGATCTCGACGAAGTGATCCAGCAGCCCGGAAAGCGTCGGGCCCATCGGCGGGGTGAGGAAGCGGGCCTCGGAACCGGCGGCCGTCAGCTTCTCCGCGAGAAGTGTCGTCGCCTCGTCCCAGGAGATCGGCGCCAGGACACCGTCGGGCCCCCGGCGCATCGGCCCGCGGCACCGGTCGGGGTGGTAGGTCCGGCCGATGCTCGCCTGCCCCCGAGCACACAGCGCGCCCTCGTTCACCGGGTGGTCCGGGTTCCCCTCGAGCTTCACCGGTCGACCCTCGCGCGTGCGCACGTGGAGTCCGCACGCGCTGGGGCATTCCACGCAGGTCGAGGCATAATCGACGGCGATGCCCGGCGTGATCTCCTCGGGCTGCACGACGTAGGGGATCAGCTTTTCGGGAAGGTCGGAGTAGCGATAGCAACCGCTGCTCGCCGCGGCCGTACCCGCACCGACACCGACTAGCTTCAGGAAGTCGCGACGATCGATTTCGGCCATATGCGGTGAAGGTTCCCCGGATCTTCTCAATAGTGGCAGGTGTAACAGTCCTGCGACGCCTCGTTGCGACGGTGACACTCGATACACCAGCCCATTTCGAGGGTGTGCGTGGGCAGCAACCAGGGCCACCACTTCGTGTCCTCGATCATCGAGATCTTGTCCATCTCCGCGACGTCGCCGTGACAGGCCTGGCAATCGACGCCGGCAGCAACGTGGCGGTTGTGGCGGAACTGGACGTGCTCGGGCAGACGATGGATCTGCTCCCACTCGATGGGCCGCTGCTCTTCCCAGTGCTGCTTGAGCGTCCGGATTCCCTCGAGTTCGTCGTAGCTCGCGGGGAACTGCGCGTGACACCCCATGCACAGTTCGACCGAAGGCACCCCCGCCGCCGCAGAACGATCCGTCCCTGCATGGCAATAGAGGCACTCGATCTGGTAGTCGCCGGCGTGGTGCTTGTGACTGAACTGGATCGGCTGGACCGGACCCGGCGTATCGGGATCCTCGGCGGCAACGTAGGAGCGGCAGGCCTCCCAGCTCGGCCAGGGCGTGTTGAGTTCCGGGGGGATCTCGATCGCGAGCGAGGGATCGAGTTCCTTGCGGCGCTTGAGATCCTGGGCCTCGCAGACGGTGCCAGCGACGAGGACTTCCTCGGACTGGGATTCCGATGAACTGGCGGATAGCCCGCCTCCGAGGAGCGCGATGCCGAGGACGACACCACCGAGCGGTAGGACGAGAGCGAGACGGCGCGCAGCGTTCGGTCTCATGCGGGAGGTTCGTTCCCCTCGTCGGATCCCCACGCCGGCCCGGTTTGCAGCCGATCGACCGCAGCCGTGGTGAATCCAACACACTCGAAACAACGGTGGACGGAGGCTGGTTGTCGCGCCGGGGTCGACGCGACGCCTGCTTTCCGAAAATCCGGGCCGTGGAATACTGAATAGGTTCGCCCCAGTCAAGACGCGGCGTCTCGAAATTCCCGACCGCTGCGCGGCCCGAAAACCGCCGCTAGACTGAGATTAGAATCTTCAATGATTTCAATACCTTGTTCCACCACCTCCGCACGGGCTCCGTTCCTGGCTGCGGCCCTTTCCATCGCCCTCGGGTGCGTGCCGGGTTCCGAGCCCCGGCCGCCCGAGCAACCGGACCTGGTGCTCGTCACCATCGACACGCTCCGGGCCGACCACCTGGGGAGCTATGGCTACCCACTGGACGTCTCGCCGAACCTCGATCGCGTCGCGGCCGAGGGCGTCCGATTCGACGAGGCCACCGCCCACTGGCCGAGTACCTGGCCCAGCACGGCCTCGATGCTCACCGGAACCTACCCGGGCCGGAACGGGGTGGTCTGGGCGCCCAAGCGCGCCCTGGACTGGAGCCAGGAAACGCTCGCCGAAATCCTGTCGAACGCCGGATACAACACGGGCGCGGTGGTTTCGAACGCGAGCATCGGGCGCCGCATGCAATTCCACCAGGGCTTCGACACCTTCGTCGAATCCTGGCTCGAGGGCTTCCGACGGGAATTCCCCGGCCGTACCTACCGAGACATGGACGACTCGGGCGTGAAACGGTTCACGAACGCGACGGTCGTCACGGACGAGGCACTCACCTGGCTCGACCGCCAACCCCCGGACGAGCCGGTCTTCCTCTGGGTCCACTACATGGATCCCCACGGTCCCTACATCCCGCCGGAAAAGTACGCCGCGCTCTTTCCCGACGCGCACGCATCCCACATCCTCCCGATCGAAGACATCCCGGAGTACCAGCGGCGCACACCGCCAGGCGCCCAGGAACCCACGGCGGACCTCGCCTACTACGTCGCCAGCTACGACCGCGAGATCCGCTACCTCGACGACGAGGTCGCGCGACTCCTGGACGCGGTATTCGCCCGCTGGGGCGATGCGCCCGGCCTCCTGGTCGTGACGGCCGATCACGGCGAGAGTTTCCACGAGCACGGCGAGATCCTGGGCCACGGCAAGACCCCCTTCCGCCCGACGACTCGCGTGCCCCTGCTCCTGCGCATGCCCGGCCGCCTCCCGGAAGGACGCGTCGTCGAGACCCCGGTCGGGCTGGTCAACCTGCTACCGACGGCGCTGGAACTGCTCGGCCTCGCGACGCCGCCCCAGGTCCAGGGGCGCACCCTCCTGCCTTGGATCAACGAAAGCACCCAAGAAGCACCGGCGGTGTTTGGACACGCGGGCGTGCGCCAACCGCCCCAGAACTTCGTCCGCCGCGGCCGCTTCAAGCTGGTGCATTCCCAGCACCCCCGCGACGTCCGGCAGTTCGGAGAGTTCGCGCTCTACGATCTCGAGGAGGATCCCGGAGAGACGCGCAATGCGCTTTCGGAACATCCCCGGGTCGCCATCGACCTGCGCCGGGAACTGGACGCGTTTCTTGCGGAGAACTGGCAAGCCGGCGCGACCGGCGGGCCACCGGTCTCCTTCGACCCCCTCGAAAGCAAGCTCCTGCGTCAGTTAGGATACGTCGACTAGAGAGCGAGAAGGAGGATCCCATGCCCGTGAGTGAAGAACTGCTCGACATCCTGGTGTGCCCCGAGACGAAGCAATCGGTTTCCGTCGCGTCAGACGACGTGCTCTCCAAGCTGGCTGACGGCATCCGGTCGGGTAGCGTCCGCAACCGGGGAGGCACCCAACTCGAGAGCGCACCCACCGAGGGACTCGTTCGGGAAGACGGAAAGATCCTCTACCCGGTCGACGACGGCATCCCGGTCATGTTGATCGAGGAATCCATCGAACTCTGACCGGAATTCGCTCCCCCTCGGGATTCAGCGCAGCAAGCGGTATCCGTGGCCACGCACCGAGAGAATGTGGCGCGGGTCCGACGGGTCGCGCTCCAGGTACCGGCGCAACCGCACGACGAAGTTGTCGACGACACGCGTGCGCGTGTCCGGGCGAAGGCCCCAGACTTCTTCGAGCAGCTCCCCGCGCGTCAGCGCTTCCCCCTCGCGCGAGAGGAGGGCGCGCAACAGACCTGCCTCGCGGGTCGTGAGACTGACGGTCCCTCGCGGCGTTTCGATCTCGAAGCGGTCGAAATACACCTCGGAATCGCCGATTTTTACCGCCGCCGGCCGCTCCCGCGCTGGCCCCGCCCCATCCCAGCGGCGGCGGCGCAGGAGCCCGCGCACGCGCGCAAGGAGTTCGTCGAGCCGAAACGGCTTGGTGAGGTAGTCGTCCGCCCCTTCTTCGAGACCACGCACCAGGTCCCGGGCATCGTCCTTCGCCGTGAGCATCAGGATGGGAACCAGGATCCCCGCCGCCCTGGCCCGACGGGCAACTTCGAAACCGCTCATGCCCGGAAGCATCAAGTCGAGGATGACCAGTTCCCAGTGGTCGTCGCCCGCCTCGAGTCGCGCCGCGGCCGTCGCACCACTCGGCTCCAGCGTCACGTCGTAGCCCTCGGCTTCCAGGTTGAACTGGAGGCCGCGGGCGATGTGCCCTTCGTCCTCGACGACCAGGATCCGCGCCATCAGCAGGCGCGCAGCGTGACCACGAACCGGCTTCCCTGGCCAAAACCGTCGCTGCGCGCCACCACGCGTCCGCCCTGGCGGCGCACCAGGTTGCGGACGATGAAGAGACCCAGCCCCAGACCCGATGCTTTCCGCTGCACGTCGCGCCCGGCTCGGTAGAACCGCTGAAAGATCTTTCGCAGCTCGTCCGAGGGAATGCCCACGCCACGGTCTCGAATCTCGACGGCCACGCGGCCGTCGACCAGGCCGCGAACCAAGACGCGAACTTCGACGGGGGCGTCGGAATACTTGACGGCGTTCTCCAACAGATTGCGAAACACCACCATCAACTCGCCGGCACTGCCCCGCACCTGAGCATCGTCATCGCTCTCGAGGGCAACGGCGCGCTCGGGAAGCGCGTGAGTCTCTCGGATCTCGTCGATGCAACGACGCAACAGATCCAACAGGGGCACCCGCTCGAGCTGAGCGCGGGCGCGCTGGTCCTCGGCCCGCGCGGCCGCGAGCACCTGCTCCACGGTCCGGTCGAGACGCTCCAGGTCGCCCCGCATGTTGCCCAGGAACTCGCGTCGCCGGTCCGGCTCCGGATCGTGCCGGTCCAAGGTGTCGAGGTAGAGGCGCATCGAAGCCAACGGGGTCTTCATCTCGTGGGTCACGGCGTCCAGGAACGCGCGCTGTCGCTGGTTCGCGCCAATCTCACGGACGAGCCACACACAGAGCCAGACGAGACCAATCACGATCGAGAGCGAACCCGCGGCCCCCGCCACCACGAGAGCCCAGTCCACGTCTTCGATACCCCGGTTCAGCACGAGCAACTGCCAGCCGACCCCGAGCAACACCACCACGAGCAACAACACCGTGAGAAGAATCAGGGGGAAGCCGATCGATCGACGCGTCATGGGGGGCCTCGCACCGTCTAGGATAGACTGTCGGACCGATCTCGAAAGCCGCCCGGAGGTTCGCCGTGAGACGCCCGTTGCTGCTCCTCAGCGCATGCTTGCTCCTGGCTGGACCGGTGACCGCCGAGCCTCCGGCCGAGGACCAGTGCCCCAGCATCAGTGGACCGATAGGCCCCGGAATCTCCGATGCCGTGCCCCGGCGACTCGAACGCGGGCAGAAGCTCAGCTACGACTCCCTGTCCGCGTTGCGCCAACTCTTGCCCCACGAGATCTGGCAGCAGCGCCACGTGTTCTTCTTTTCCGGCATGCAGATGGTGATCGGCGATTGTCACCGCCGGTACCCGGTTCCGGCGTTCTTCCGTTCCGCCACAGAACGCTATGGGGGGAAGGCCCGGCTCGACGAGGACGGGAACCTGGAGGACTACGTGGCGGGCCTGCCCTTCCCGCCCGAGGACATCGACATCCGTTCCCCCGACGCCGGGGCGAAGTGGGCCTGGAATCTCGAGAACCGCTTCCGGGGCTCCGGCCCAGTGGGCAACTTCCGACTCGTCGACGTGGCGCCGCGCTTCGGGCAGGACCACACCTCGGAGGGGTTCTTCTTCTTCTACCAGACCGGACACCGAACCGACCTGGCCGAGACGCAGTATGCCGTGGAGGGCTCGTCAAACGATCTCTGGGTCGCGGGCGGGCGTTTCCTGAAACCCCAGTCCGCGCGTCACCTCGCCTGGCGACAGGTCCGACCCGAGGAAGCGGAAGAGAAATACAGCCTGTCGGACAACACGTTCGTCTACGTCCCGACGATGCGAAAGGTCCGGCGCTCGGCCACACCCTGGGTCGATGGCGTGTACATCCCCCGGTACAGCGTCGCCGGCGATACAGGCGGCGGCGGTATGCCCTTCGGCGGCGAGGCCTACACGGGGGCATCGGGCTCCCTGAACCCGGTGAGCGCAATTTCGATCCACCAGACCGAGGACATCCGCCGGGGGTTCACCTCCCTCGCCCTGCGTCCGAACGCCTACGTCTGGCGCGTGCGCGGCGAGCGGGAGGTCATCGCCCCTATCAACGGGTCGCGGCCGGGGTACCCGGACGAAAAGCAGCGCAACTTCGGCCCCCACGGCCTTTCGGTCGCGAGCGACCGGTGGGACGTTCGCTGGGCGGTGGTCCTGGAGGGACGGCTCCGGATGGAGAACCAGGGCTTCCAGTCGATCGTGATCTACGTGGACTGGCAGACCCAGCAACCCCTCTACGTCATCACCAGGGCGAGCCGGGGCAGGCTCCTGGACGTGGGAATCCCGGTCCACCGTTTCAGCAACGACGTGATCAACTACCCGGACTGGCCGAACGGCGAACAGTCCAGCGTATTCGACCCGGTCGCCGAGGTGTCCTACCGCGTCGTCGACGACAGCGGCTGGCGGCGCGAGTCCTACGACGTGCGGTCCACCCCCGCCGAGGAACGGATCCGGCGCCGCTTCACGTCGACGGACTTCCTGATCCGGGGCCACTAGGCCCCAAGGGTCAGAACGTCCAGCGCAGGCGCATCCAGGCTTCGTCGCGACGCATGAAGTTCGCGAGCAGCCGCTGCACACCGTCCTCGTATTTGTGCGGCCCCGCCCGGTTCGCCCGAGGGGCGAAACCGCGTAGGGGCATGGGCACATACTGGCTGCGGCCCACGAAGAAACTCACCCCGAAGGTGACGGAGAACGCCTCGTTGAACCGGTAACCGAGTTGCGGCAGGAACCCAGCGGACTGGGAACCGAAGTCGTAGACGGTCACGAGTTGGGGAAGCAGGCGGTCCTGGTAGTACCCGGTGAACACCGCGAACGTGAACAACACGTTGAAGGGGTCTCCGAAGGTCGTGAACCCGTCGCTGTGGTCGGGGAGATAGTTGAAGAACCACTGGGTGTTGAAGAAGAACGTCCGGTTGGCGTTCAGGAAGTTGATGAACGTGGGACGATCGACGGAAACCGTGAGGTTGAATGCCGAGCTGTCCGTCGTCGACGTCATCGAATTATTGTCGACCCACGGGGTCGGCGCGATCCAGGTGAACTCCACCCCCCAGTTGGTCTTGGTGTTGTCCTCGGCAAAGTCGGCAGAGATTCCGAACACGTTGCGCCGGGCATACTTGAGCGCAAGGTCCGCACCGCTCTGCCACAAGAAGTCGCGGCGACCGAATGACGCGTTGCCGCCGGCCCGGACATCGTTGCGTCCGATGCCACCCACGCCGAGGAAACTCCGCACGTTCCGGCAATACTGGGGCGAGGAGAAGGAACAGCGGCCCACCGTCCACGGCTGGCTCTGCAGGAAGCATTCGGCCTCGCTCAGGTCATCGCCTCCCGATACCGAGTTGCAGCTCGAGATCACCAGGAAGGTCATGAAGTTGAACGAGATCGCCGCGAGTTCGTTCCGGAAGACCGACGCGTCGCCGTTGACGAACTCGGTCTCGAAATCCCGCAAGGTGGACTGACACAGGTTCTGCGCAAACTGGACCCGGCGTAAGGGAGTATCAGGGCCAGGGAAGGGCGGGGCGGGCAGCTTCGGATTGAACGCGGTGCTGTTCTCACAGCCCGCAAGCGGGTGGAAGAGGTGACCGGCCCCGATGCCGTCCAGCAACGTGATACGGCTAGCCGCAACCTCCAGTCCCGCAGCATTCAGGACCGGTCGCCGGGAGTAGGAGAACCAGGTGACGTCTCCAGAGTGTTCGTTCACCCGTTGTTCCGTGCCCGGCAGCGGACTGCCCGCTGTAACGCCCTCGATGTTCGCCTGGTTTGCATTGAAGCAGGTTTCGTAGAGCTCATCCTGCAGCGCGGTGTTCAGGCTGCCGTCGGCGTTCACCGCACGGACCCAGTAGGTCAAGAACCCGTCGACCATCTTCCGGCCGAACACACACCCGTCGACCTTCGGGCTGTAGCCTTCGTCGAAACGCACATCGATCACGTTGTCATTGAAGTTGGCCGGATCGTTGTCGTCGACCGTCGCACTGATGGCACCCCGACAGCCGGGCAGGATCACGAGACCGTTTGCATCGGCGTTGGGCTCGCCCGGCGCGTAACGCGTGCAGACCACCCCGCCCACGAAGGGCTGGGTGGCGCGCTCTACCGCCTTGCCGCCCGCGCCGTCGTTTTCCTGCCGGCCCGGAATACCGATCGTCCCGGGCTGGGCCGTGTCCGCCGCCCAGGTGATCCACTGGTCCGGGAAGAGGACGTTGCCGGTAGGGAGCCCATCGTCCGTGTACTGGGTGTTGGTCCCCCCCTCGGTCCCCTCGAAACCCGGCATCGACTGGAGGATCACACTCGCTTCTGCGTTCAGGAAATCGATCCCGCCGCCGCGCCCCCAGACCCGGCAAGGATCGAGGTTCGTCGGAGGGCACGGAATCCCATCCGCATCGACCATGGTGTACAGGTCCGGCCGTGTTCTCGCGGTGAACTCGGACTCGATGTCGATCTCACCGGTCAGGGCGCCGGCATTCAGGAGTCTCACCCGGACCGTCGCCTCTCCAGTATCACAGCGCGATCCGTAAGCCGGACCGCACCCCA
>JAYZFQ010000063.1:0-22864 GCA_036336695.1 Myxococcota bacterium | reverse complement strand
CCCGAGTGGGACACGATTTCCATCGGGACGAGCGCCGCCCTCGTCGCGTTCATCGTCGCGGCCACGTGGCTCGCGGGGCGCAAGCCCGTCAGGGCTGAATGACTTCGACGGGGCCGAGCCCCTCGACCTGGGCCGACAAGGCATCGGCCGGCCCGACCAACACGATGACCAGCCGATCCGGGTGGAGCAGTTCACGCGCCATCTGCGCCGTGTCTTCCGGGTCCACCGCCCGGACGCGCCCCCGGTAGGTGTCGAGGGAATCCTCGGGGAGCCCGTAGATGTCGAGGTCGACTTCGGCCGAAAGCACGGCCGTCGAAGTCTCGAGACCCAGGCCGAAGAGGCCCACCCTCAACGCCTTGGCGTCGCGGAGTTCTTCGGGGGTGGGCGGCTCTTCCCGCATCTTCTCGAGGTCGGCGAGGATGAGGTCGAGCACGCGCCGCACTTCGGGCACGCGGGTAAAGGTAGAGACGTAGAAGGGCCCGGGGTGCCGGCGCAGGCTGAACCCCGAGCCGACGCCGTAGGTGAGCCCGCCCTCGGTGCGGAGGGTCTCCATGAGGCGCGAGGAGAAACCACCGCCCCCGAGCACGGTGTTCATCAGGGACGCGGGAATCCGCTTGGGGTCTGTGCGGGACAACCCCTCGTGGCCCACGGTGACCCGGGCCTGGGCGAGATCGGGCCGATCGACGATGACGATGCGGCGCGCGGCGGGCACCCGCTCCGGCGGCGGCGGGCCGGGCGGCACCACTTCGCCGCGTTCCCAGGCGCCGAAAGCCTTGCCCACCGCGGGCAGCAGCGACTTCATGTCGACGTCTCCGGCCGCGAAGAAGATGGCGTCGTTCGGGACGAAGATGGCGCGGTGGAATGCGCGGGCCTGGGACGCATCGAGCCGGGCCACGGTTTCCGGCGTTCCCGACCGGGGCACGCCGTAGGGGTGGCCCGGGTACAGGGCGCGGGCGAAATTCCAACGGGCCAGGGTGGCCGGGTCGTCCTTGGCGCGCTCGAGGGAAGCGAGGGTCTCGTCCCGCGCCTTGTTCGCTTCGCCGGCCTCGAAACGGGGACGCAGCACGACGTCGGCGAGGATGGAAAGCAACTGCTCCCGGTCCCGGGAGAGTCCCGCCACGGTGACCACGGTCGAATCCCAGTCGCCGCTCACCGAGAGGGAGGCGCCGATCTCGTCCGTGGCCTGGGACAGGGCGAGGGCATCCCGCTCCCCGGCGCCGCGCTTCATCACCTCCGTCGTGAACGCGGCAAGCCCCGCCTGATCGGGGGCGACCCGGTCGCCGCCCCGGCGCACGGCGACACCGAGCACGATCCGGGGCAAGCGCCGGTCCTCGAGCACCAACACGTCCATGTCGTTGTCGAGTTCCGCGCGCTGCAGGGCCCCCGGTTCGACCACCGGCCGGTCCGGGGCTGCCGGGGGCGGAAGGTCCCAGGCGGGGACACCGACCGAGGCGCAACCCGCGACCAGCCAAGCAAGGGCGAGCGTCCCTGCGAAAAGAGCGCGGCGCGCGGCGGTCACGTGCCCTCCTCCGAACGGCCCGGCGGCGGGGGGACGACGTGGACGACGCTGCGCTTCTCGTCGTTGAGATAGGTGCGCGCCACGCGCTGGACGTCTTCCGGGGTCACGGCGCGAATCGCGGCGAGGCGTTCGTCGAGGGGGCGCACCCGGCCGAAGGTCGACACTTCGCGCCCCATCCGCCCCGCGAGGCTGTGGTTCGTGGCGAGGCCGTTCACCAGCATGACTTCCATCTGGCGCTTCGCCTTTTCGACTTCCTCTTCGCTGACGCCGGACGTCTTGACGCGCTCGATCTCCCCCATGAACGACGCCTCGACGTCTTCGACACGCACGCCCGGACGCACCTGGGCCACGGCGTAGAAGACGCCCGCGTCGTCGAGTTCCCAGTAGCCACCTTGCGCGGCGAGGGCGCTCTGCTGCTCGTAGACGAGTTTCCGGTAGAGACGACTGGAACGTCCCGTCGAAAGGATGGTCGAGAGCACGTCGAGGGCTTCGCCGTCCTCGTGCCCGGTCTTCGGGGCGTGCCAGGCCGCCGCGAGAATGGGGCCCCGGAGGTCGAAATACACCGTCGCCCGCCGCTCCCCATCCTGCTCGGGTTCCTGGGTCGGGTTGCGGGGGATCTCGACCGGCTCGAGCTTGCCGAAAGTCCGCCGGATCCGGTCCAGCGCCTCTTCGGAATCGAAGTCGCCGGCGATGGCGATCACGATGTTGTTCGGCGCGTAGTAGGAGTCGAAGAACTCCCGGCTGGCCGCCACCGTGGCGCGCTCCACGTCGCTGCGCCAGCCGATGGGCGGCCAGCGGTACGGGTGCGCCTGGAAGGTGAGCGCCATCAAGGCCTCCATGGCGCGGCCCATCGGCTGGTCCTCGGTGCGCATGCGCCGCTCTTCGAGCACGACCTGCCGCTCGCTTTTCAGGTTTTCCTCGCTGATGTCGAGGTTGGCGAGGCGCTCGGCCTCCAACTCGATCACCAGGGGCAGGCTCTCCGACGTCACGTCCTCGAAGTAGACCGTGTAGTCGCGGCTGGTGTAGGCGTTCGTGCGTCCGCCCCGGGCATTGACGAGGCGCGCGTGCATCTCGGGCGGAATGTTCACCGAGCCCCGGAACATCATGTGCTCGAACAGATGGGCGAGACCCGTGTACCGGCTCTCGTCCCGCGAGCCCACCTTGACCCACATCTGGAACGAGACGACGGGCGTGGTGTGGTCTTCCAGGGTGAGCACCACGAGGCCGTTGGACAGACGCGTCTTCACCATGCGCGAAACCGGGTCGCGGAATCCCGACGGCGAAACGACGACGGGCTCGGCGTCGAGGGCATCGGCCGGCGCGGGCACGGGAAGCAACAGGAGGGCCAGTCCGAGAAGCAGAGCGCCGGGGCCGGCAGTGCGCATGGCGCGGTACAGTATCGGTCGCTGCGGGAGGTGTCGAGGAGACCGCGCACCGGACGCGTCCGGACGCGCCCTCCGGCGTATCGAGGTCGTGAGCATCGAGAAGCGAGAAACCGAGCAGGCCGCCCCGGTTCCCCGGGTGCGGCAGCCGGAGCGCGCGTGAGCCGCGACCGGATCGTCTATTCCTCGGCCACGGGACGCGCTTGTCCCCACTGCGGCCTCCCCCAGAAGCGCTGTGCCTGCCGCAAGAACCCCCGCGCCCAGTCGGACGCGTCGGCGGACGGCGTGGTGCGCGTTCGCCGGGAAACCAAGGGCCGGCGGGGCAAGACGGTCACCACGATTTCGGGCGTCCCGCTGACCCCGGACGCGCTGAAGGACCTGGCGGCCGAGCTCAAGCGCCGCTGCGGGACCGGGGGCTCGGCGCGCGACGGCGTGATCGAGATCCAGGGCGACCACCGCGACGTCCTCGTCGCAGAACTGGAAGCGCGCGGCTACACCGTCAAGCGCGCCGGAGGCTGAGCCCGGTCAGACGACCGAGCCGCTGTGACAGATCGTGCCGCCGTCGACGACGAGCGTCGCACCGGTCACGAAGCGCGCTGCCTCGCTGGCCAGGAACACGACGGCTCCCTTGACGTCGTCGGCTTCGCCCGAGCGGCCCATGGGAATCTGCCGCTCGAACCGGGCCAGGGCCTCCGCGTCGTGGCGCACGTGGTTCATCATGTCGGTGTAGAAGGGTCCGGGCGCGAGCGCGTTCACACGCACACCGCGGGGCGCGAGCTTGACCGCCAGGTCGCGGGTGAGCGCGGTCACCGCGGCCTTGCTCGGCGGGTAGGCGATGTCGGGCTCGTCTTCCTCGCGCGCGCCGCGGAAACCGGAGATCGAGGTCACGTTGACGATCGACCCGGTGCCGCGCTCCACCATGTGGCGGGCGACGTGCTGGGTGAGCAGCCAGAGTCCGCGCACGTTCACGGCGAAGACCTTGTCCCAGGCCTCGATCGAGAAATCGAGGGTCGGCGCGCCCCAGATCGCCGCCGCGTTGTTCACCAGTACGTCCAGGGGGCCGTGCTCTTCGCAGGCCCAGCGCGCGAGAGCCGCCACGTCGTCTTCGCGCGAAACGTCGGCGCCGAAGGCCGCAGCCGTACCCCCGGCGCCCTCGATCTCCTCGACGACCTGCTCGCAATTGGCCGCTTTGCGCGAGGCCACCAGCACCCGGGCCCCGGCCTCGGCCAGGCCGACCGCGGCGTGACGGCCGATTCCCCGGCCGCCGCCGGTGACGAGGGCCGTGCGCCCCGCCAGGTCGAACAACTCCCGGACGTGCACCTACGGCTCTCTGCAGAGCACGAACCAGCTGCCCATGTCGCGCCCCTTGCGCGCTGCGGAGCCGATCGTCACGTGCTCCGAAACTCCGCGCAGCGTGTCGATCATGAAACCGTAGATGAAGCGAGACAGGCCGACTTCGTTGCGCCGCACCGCCGGCCAGCCGTCCGGCTGGGAGTCGGGCACATGATGGTAGTCGACCTCGATCTCCGGTCGGTCCGCCGCCGCACGCGCCACGAAGTAACCGGGACCGGTCACAGGTTGCAGGGTCTGGTGGTTGAAACCCCAGAGCACCGCGGGCGCGGCCGGATCGCTGCCGGCGGGACGGCAGAAGCGCTTTTCGAAGTGCGTGAAGGCCGGAAGGGTGTTCCGGCCGAAGTGGCGCACGGTTTCCTCGTCGCCGCGCGCAGGGGACACGAGGTCGACGAGTTGGAGCGGCCGAAAACCGTCGACCGCTGCATAGAGCGCGCGCTGTTCGGTCCGGCCGAGGCCCCGCACGGCGGCGACACGCTCGGGATGCGACAACGAATCCAGGTACGCGCCGATCCGCCGCGCATCGGTGGGCCGCTCGGCGGCGAGCCGCCTCAGTTCACCGCTCGGTGACGCTTCCGTGGACGGCACCCCCCGAGGGTACCCCCACTCGCCCCGCTTTGCCGCACGGCGTCGACGCAGTGCGACACGGAAAAGGCCCGCACCGGGCACGCAGCCCCGCGATCTCTGCAAAAAAGCAGTGGCTTCGCTAAGATCCCGCCTCGCGAACGAGACTCCCCACCCCGAGACAAAAGAAGGCACAAGCATGGGAGATTCAGCGCAGCTCTGCGTCGACGGCAAGACTTTCGAACTCCCGCTCGTGGAGGGAACAGAGGGCGAACGCGCCATCGACATCCGCAAGCTGCGCGGCGAGACGGGCCTCATCACCCTCGACGCCGGCTATGCGAACACCGGCTCGTGCCGCAGCGCGATTACGTTCATCGACGGCGACCAGGGCATCCTGCGCTACCGGGGGATCCCCATCGAGGAGCTCGCGGACAAGAGCAACTTCCTCGAGGTCGCGTACCTGCTCCTCGCGGGAACGCTCCCGAACCAGGAGCAGTACGACTACTTCCGCACTTCGATCACCCACCACACGATGCTCCACGAGGACTTCAAGCGCTTCTTCGGCGCGCTGCCGAAGGACGCGCACCCGATGGCTGCCTGCTCCGCCGCCATCGGCGCCCTGTCTACGTTCTACCCCGACTCCCTCGATCCGCGCGACGAGCGCCACATCGAGATCTCGGTCCACCGCCTGATCGCAAAGACGACGACGATCGCCGCCTACGCCTACAAGCACTCGATCGGGCAGCCCTTCATGTACCCGCGGAACGACCTCAGCTACGTGGGGAACCTGCTGTACATGATGTTCGGAAACCCCTGCGAATCCTTCGAGGTCGACCCGGTCATCGAGAAGGCCATCGACCTGCTGCTGATCCTGCACGCCGACCACGAGCAGAACTGTTCGGCGAGCACGGTGCGGCTCGTGGGTTCGTCCAACGTGAACCTCTTCGCGGCGATCTCCGCCGGCATCAACGCGCTCTGCGGCCCCAGCCACGGCGGGGCCAACCAGGAAGTGATCCAGATGCTCCAGGCCATCGCGGACCAGGGCATGACCGGGCGGGAGTTCGTCGAGCGGGCCAAGCGCGGCGACCCGGGCGCGCGTCTCATGGGCTTCGGCCACCGGGTCTACAAGAATTTCGATCCGCGCATGAAGATCATCAAGAAGGCGTGCTTCGACGTGCTCGAAAAGCTCGGCGTTCACAGCCGCCTGCTCGAGATCGCGGTGGAACTCGAGGAAATCGCGCTGAAGGACGAGTACTTCGTCGGGCGCAAGCTGTACCCGAACGTCGACTTCTACTCCGGCGTGATCTACAGCGCGATCGGCACGCCCCCGACGATGTTCACGGCGCTCTTCGCCATCGGCCGGCTCCCTGGCTGGATCGCCCAGTGGCTGGAGATGCACCAGGATCCCGACTTCAAGATCGGCCGCCCGCGGCAGATCTACACCGGGCCGGAGCTCTCCTCCTACGTCCCGCTCCAAGATCGCTGAGACCGCGCCGGACGTCTGTTGGGTCGACGGGCGGCTCCAGCCGCTCGCGGCGCCCGCGCTGAGAGCGGACGACTCCGCCTACACCGAGGGACGGGGCTGCTACACCAGCGCCCGCGTCGAAGCCGGACGCGTGTGGTTCGAAGACCGGCACGTGAACCGGCTGGTGCGCACCGCCCGACAGCTCGGCATCGGAGAACTGGACGACGGAACGGTCCGCGGCGCTTTCTCGGAACTGGCCGAGGCGGCCTTCGGCGCTGGACCGGGCGTGATCCGTTTCCAGGCCAGCCGGGACACGGCAGGAACCGTGCACCTGGTGGGCGTCCCCCGCCCGGTGGGCGCCGAAGCCGACACGTGGAGCGCGATCGTCGCCGACCTGCGCCACGCCGGCGCCGCCGGGGAAACGGGCTTCAAGGTGACGAGCCGCCTCGCGATCGCCCTCGCCGCCGATGCCGCCCGGAACGCCGGGGCAGACGAGGCCCTCCTCCTCGACGCCGCGGGGCACCTGGTCGAGGGCACCCGGAGCAACATCGTGGTCGTGCCGCCCGGCGCCGGGCCCGCGACCCCGGGCCGGCAGTCGGGAGCGGTCGCCGGAATTGCACTGGAGGCCGCGCGCGAGCACGTACCCGAAGTGGCGGAGTGCCCGCTTTCGCAAACCGATTTGCAGGGCGCCGGAGAAATCCTCGCGCTCAACGCCGTTCGCGGGGTGCGGCCCATCACCCGGCTCGACGGAAACCCCGTCGGCGACGGTCGCCCCGGACCCTGGGCCGAACGCTTCGCCGCGGCACTCGCGGAGGATTGCTCATGACCCTCGGAAAACTCGCCATCACGCTGCCGGCGCCCGGCCTCTCGAGCCTGGAAAGCGTGGCGCTCGCCCGACGCGCCGAAGACGAGTGGGGCTACGAAGCCATCTGGCTCGCCGAGACCAACGGCCCCGACTCGGCGAGCTTCGCCGGCGCCATCGCCATGGCGACCCGGCGGGTCGAAATCGGCACGGCGATCGTGCCCGTCTACAACCGCACCCCGGCCGTGCTGGCCATGACCGCGGGAACACTGGCCGAGCTCTCCGAGGGCCGCTTCATCCTGGGCGTCGGCTCGTCGAGCCACGCCATGATGGAGGGCTGGAACGGTCTGGCCTTCGAGCAACCGCTCGCCCATGTCCGCGACAGCGTGGCGATCCTGCGCCAGGCCCTGGCCGGCCAGAAGACCGACTACACGGGAAAGGCGCTCCGCTCCCGGGGCTTTCGGCTCGGAACTCGCGGCCCCGCGCCGCGCATCTACGTCGCGGCGCTGCGGGAAAAGATGCTGGAACTCGCCGGCGAAGTCGGCGACGGACTGATCCTCAACCTCTTCCCGGCCGAAGCGATGCCGCAGATTCTCGCGGCCTACCGCCGCGGGGCCGAGCGCGCCGGGCGCGACGCGAGCGGGGACGAAGTCGTGTGCCGGCTCATGGTGGCCGTCACCGACGACGTTGCCAGCGCCCGGAACATGGTGCGCGCCGGCTTCGCCGGTTACTTCGCCCAGCCCGTCTACAACGCCTACCTCCGCTGGTACGGCTTCGAAAAGGAAGCCGATGCGGTCGCCGACGCGTTCGCCCGGGGCGACCGGGCCGGCAGCGCCGCGGCACTGACCGACGAGATGATCGACGCGATCGCGGTCCTCGGCACCGCCGATGCCTGCCGCGAGCGGATCGCCGCCTACGTGGCGGGCGGCGTCACGACTCCCGTGATCGCGCCCCTCGCCGCCCAACCGGACCAGGTCGCCGCGGTCTTCGACGCCCTGGCCCCGGCCGGGGGGGCAACCGCGTGAACGCTCCGGAAACCGTGCTCGTGACCGGGGCGACCGGGCTGGTCGGCAGCCAGGTCGTCCGCGAACTCCTGGAAAGCGGCGCCAATGTCCGCGCCCTGACCCGCCGCCTCGGCCCGGCGGCCGGCACCCTCGATCCCCGAGCAATCCTGGTGCGCTGGGACGGCACCGAGATCCCCGGCGAAGCGGCGCGCGGGACGGACGCCGTGGTCCACCTGGCGGGCGAACCGATCTTCGGCGGCCTGCCCACCGCGGCGCGCAAGCAGCGCATGCGCGACAGCCGGGTCGCGTCGACGCAAAGTCTCGTCGCGGCCCTCGGCGCGCTGCAAGAGCGCGAACGGCCCCGTCGGCTCGTGTGCGCCTCGGCGGTGGGCTTCTACGCCGATTCCGGTGACGCGCTCCTCGACGAAGCCGCGGCGCCCGGGAGCGGGTTCCTCTCGACGCTGTGCCGCGACTGGGAAGCCGCGGCGGCCGCAGCCGCTTCCAGCGGCGTCCGCGTCGTTTCCCTGCGCATCGGCGTCGTGCTCGCGAACGCGGGGGGCGCGCTGCCGCTCATGGCCCTGCCCTTCCGGTACGGCCTGGGCGGCCGCCTGGGAAGCGGCAAGCAGTGGTTCCCGTGGATCCACCACGACGACCTCGTCGCGATGATCCGCACCGCGCTCGACGACGACCGCTGGCAGGGCGCCATCAACGCGGTCGCCCCCGAACCGGTTCGCAACGCGGCGTTCACCCGGGCCCTCGCCCAGGCGGTGCGCCGCCCCGCCCTGTTTCCGGTGCCGGGGTTCGCCCTGCGCACCGCCCTCGGAGACCTCGCCCCCGAACTGCTGGACAGCCGGCGGGTGGTTCCCAAGCGGGCGCTCGAACTGGGCTTCGCCTTCACCCACGCGCGCGTCGAAAGCGCGCTCGCGGCAGAGCTTGGGGCTGGCGGAACAGTTTCGGAAGCACGTCCTTAGCTGCCGACTCCCCGGGGCGACCGGGTAGCGCCCGAGCTTCGGACTAGCGGAAGAGTTCCGGGAGCACGTCCTTGACCGCCAACTCCTGGGTCCCGGGGGGGATCTCGTAGAACCCGAGCCTGCGCTCGGGCACTTCGGCGAGCGCCACCTGGGCGGCGAAGTCCGCGGCGACGCGATCGAAGATCTGCTGCGCGCGCGCGGCGTCGACGTCGGCCAGGAAGACGACGGCCCGGTCGCGGGTCATGCGAAAGACCGAGTCTTCGACCCGCAGAGCGCTCTCGAGGAAATCGATCAACTGGGGAAACGCGAGGTCGGATTCCGACGCCGCGATTCCCATGACGACCGACTTCAGCTCGTGCTCGCCCGCGAGCACAGCCGCGCGGCCGAGCATGTCTCGTAACTTGCGCGGATCGTCGTTGCCGCCCGCGATCGATGCCATTGCAGTCTCCATGCTCTCATGATCGGCGGATCCGCGTCACAGCTGAAGCCGGCGGCGCGGTTTTTCGACCCGTGGAGCCCCGGTTTCCCGTCGGGAACCGCCCGCCCGGTCGGCCGGCACTAGGTGCGGGCTCCCCGCTCGAAGAGGGCCACCGCAGCAGCGACCGAAAGGGCCGAGAGGCCGAGGAGCAGCGCCAGGGAAAGGCCCACCGGGATTTCGTGGACGCCGAGCAGGCCCCAGCGGAACAGGTCTGCGCCGTAGGTCATGGGATTCAGATAGGCCAGGATGCGCAGAAAGCCGGGTAAATCCGCGAGGGGATACAGGATTCCAGAACACAGGTAGAGCGGAATCGTGGCCAGGGCGGCGAAGGTGCGGAAGGACTCGAGCCGCCGCAGCCGGACGGCCAGGGCGATCCCCAGGGCGACGAAGAAGGCGGTGACCCCCACCAGGGCCACCAGGGCCGCCCCCGGGTGGGGCAGGCCGATCCCGGTCCCCAGGCTGAGCGGGATCAGCAGCAGGGCCACGAGCACGACGGAGACGGCGATCCGCGCGCCGAGCTTCCCGAGGACGATGCTCGTCCGGGAGACCGGCGCCACGAGGAGCGCCCGGAGGAAGCCGGAATCGCGGTCTTCGATCAGGGAAAAGCCCCCGCCGACGGCCCCGGATCCGACGACCAGCACCAGGATCCCCGAGGCCAGGGCCCCGCCATAGCCCGCGCCCTGGAGCCACTCGGCGTTGCGCAGACCGAAGCCCGCGACACCGATCACCGCGAGGGGAAACACGAACTGGCCGATCCAGTAGGCGCGGTCCCGGCGATAGCGGAGCAGTTCGCGGCGCAGCAGGGTCAGGGTGTCCTCGAAGACCCGGCTCACGACGCCCCCTCGAAGGCGTGGCCCGTGTGGTGCAGGAACACCTCCTCCAGGGTCGGGCGCCGCATGTCGACTTCGATGATCCCGTGGGACGCGACGGCCTCGACGAGACCGGCGAGATGCCGTGGTCCGGCTTCGACGGTCAGGCGCAGCCGTCCCCCGCCGCGGGCCTCGACCCCCCGCACCCCGGGCAGCGCGCCGAGCGTTTCGGCCGCGCCGTCGGCGCGCTCCAGGGTGAAGTAGACGACGTCGCCACCCAGATCCGCCTTCAACGCTCCGGGTTCGCCCTCCACGACGACCCGCCCGCGATCGACGATCGCGAGTCGCTCGCAGAGCGCATCGGCCTCCTCCATCGAGTGGGTGGTGAGACACACCGTCGTCTGCCCCGCGCGCGGGAGCGCCCGGAGGACCTCCCAAATGGCGACCCGGGCCGCCGGGTCGAGGCCGACGGTCGGCTCGTCGAGGAACAGGACGCGCGGCCGGTGGACGAGCCCGCGCGCGATTTCGAGCCGGCGGCGCTGGCCCCCGGACAGGGTGCGCGCGGGGCGCTCGGCCTCGGGAACGAGACCGACTTCTTCGAGCAACTCGGCGGTGCGCTCTCGGGGCGCCTCGAGGTGGTGCAGCCGGGCCGTGAGTTCGAGGGTCTCCCGCGGCGTCAACTCCGGGTCGATGCTCGGCTCCTGGAAGACCAGCCCCACGGCCGCGCGCGCGGCGGCGGCGTCTTCGACGACATCGCGGCCCAGCAGGAAGGCCCGGCCCCCGGTCGGCCGCACCAGCGTCGCGCAGATCCCCAGGGTCGTGCTCTTGCCGGCGCCGTTCGGTCCGAGCAGACCGAAGAAACGACCGCGATCCACGCGGAGATCGAGTCCGTCCAGGGCCGTGACATCACCGTAGCGCTTGGTCAGTCCCTGTAGTTCGAGCGCCGGCGCGTCTTCCATTTTCCTCGATCTGGAGGAGTTTGTTGCTCCTCTTCCCATCTCCTACGGTACCCGCGCGAAACACCGGGTGCCCGCGCGCCCCGGAACACACCATGCACGAAGCCGCCGAACGCGCCGACGCGCCGGTCCTCCTGGTCCGGTCCTTCGCAGCCCGGAGCGCTGCGACCTTCGGCCTGACCGTGCTCGGCGCCCGGGTGCGCGCAAACGACGCGGGCCTGGCCTGCCCCGACTGGCCGCTGTGCTTCGGGGAGTTCATTCCGCGCATCGACCTCCGGGTGGGCTTCGAGTACGCCCACCGGGTCCTCGCCGGAAGCGTCGCCCTGTGTTTCACCGCGCTCGCCATCGCGATCGTACGCCGCCCGGTACTGCGCGCCCGGTGCGCGCTCCCGCTGGGCCTGGCGGCGGTGCTGCTGGCGGTCCAGATCCTCCTCGGCGCCCTCACGGTATGGCAGTTGCTCGCCGCCTGGACGGTGACCTCCCACCTGCTGACGGGCAACGCCTTCGCGGCAACGCTGCTCTGGACCCTGCTCTCCCTGGGCGGCGACGCCGGGCGTCCCCGGGTCCGCGGCGCGGTCCGGGGTGCGCTGGCCGCGGCCGCGGTGCTGCTGTTCCTCCAGATGCTGCTCGGCGGACTCGTCGCGTCGCGCTACGCCGGGCTCGCCTGCACCGAGTGGCCCGCCTGCAACGACGGCGCCTGGTTTCCCAGCTTTGCGGGAAGCGTCGGACTCCACCTGTTCCACCGCTGGAACGGACTCGTGCTCCTCGGCGCCCTGGCGGTTTTCTGGCGCGCCGCCCGCTCCCATCCCGGCCTCTCCCGGGTCGCCGGGATCGCCCTCGCCGTGGGGCTGGCCCAGTTCGCCGTGGGCGTGGCGAACGTCCTGACGCGCATTCCCGCGGAAATCACCGGGCTCCACTCCGCGCTCGCCACCGCGCTCGTGCTGCTGCTCACGGCAGCGGCCCATCGGTGCCGCTGATCCCGTTCCCGGGCGCGTGCTACAAAACCGCCGATGCGCTCCTTCCAGGTCTTCGCGGCCATGACCCCGGAACAGGCCACCCAGCTGCTTCGCGGGCTGTCCAAGGCGGCACCGGGTATCGCGGCCCAGGCCATCGGGGCGGCCGCCGTCGCGATGAAGGCGCGACCCGTCTACTTCAAGCGCCAGCCGATCGAAAAGCGGGCCCAGTCGGTCCGGCGCGCACTCTCGCGCGTCGCCTCCGAACCGATCGCCGCAGAGGTCCTCGCGACCTACTTCCTCGAGTGCCGCAACGAACTCCTGGTGGAATGGCTCGACGCCCTGGGGCTCGCCCACGATGAGGGCGTCCTCTCCGACGACGCGCCGCCCGAGCCCGGCAAGGCCGAGCTCACCCAGGCCATCGATGCATTCCTGGCACAGGGAGACGACGACGTCGACCGACCGCTGCTGCTCGCTGCCTTCGCTGCCCAGGAGGCCATCGCGTGGCCGGGCCTCGAAGCCCGGGTAGACGCGTCGGGCTGAGCCCGCATGTGCGCAAGCGGCCCGGGACCCAGCGAACGAGGCCACCCGGGACCCACGGGCGAAACACCGCCGCGACTGTCCGCCTGCATCGTGGCCCGGGACGAAGCCGATCGGATCGCTCCGTGCCTCGACTCCCTGGCGTTCTGCGACGAAATCCTCGTCGTCGACTCACACTCCCGGGACGCCACCCGGGAGATCGCGGCGGAGCGCGGCGCCCGGGTGATCGAGCGCGACTGGCCCGGGTACGTGGCGCAGAAGAACTTTGCGGTGGGCGCTGCGGAACACGACTGGGTGCTGTGTCTCGACGCCGACGAGCGGGTTTCCGAAGCACTCCGCCGGGAAATCGAGTCGCTGCGCGAGCGCGGTTTTCCGGGACACGCGGGGTGGCGCATGCCGCGGCTCTCCTCGTACTTCGGCCGCTGGATCCGGCACGGCAGCTGGTACCCCAACCGCCAGCTGAGACTCTTCGACCGTCGCCGAGGGCGCTGGAGCGGACGCGACCCCCACGACCGGGTGGCGCTGGAGACCGCACCGGGAACGCTCCGCGGCGACCTCCTCCACCACCCGTACCGCGACCTGTCGGATCACCTCGCGACGATCGATCGCTACTCGACGCTCCAGGCCGACCTGCTCTTCGAAACGGGCCGGCGGGCGCGTGTCTGGGACCTCGTCCTCCGACCGGCGTGGCGTTTCTTCCGCTTCTACCTCCTCGAACACGGCTTCCTGGCGGGCTGGCGCGGCTTCGTCCTTGCCTGCCTGACCGCGCACTACGTGCACCTGCGCTGGCTCAAGCTCTGGCTCCGCGCGCGCGACGACGCCCCGGGACCGACGCCTTGATCGAACTCGAAAACCTCTCGAAGCGTTACGGAGACGTCACGGCTGTCGACGCCCTCGACCTGCGCGTCGAACGCGGAGAACTCGTCGTGCTCCTCGGAGGCTCCGGGTGCGGCAAGACGACGACCCTGAAGATGATCAACCGCCTCGTCGAACCGAGCGCGGGGACCGTCCGCATCGACGGGGAAGACACGCGCACACTCCCGGCCCCCCAGCTGCGACGCCGCATCGGCTACGCCTTCCAACAGATCGGACTCTTCCCCCATCTCGACGTGTCGGAAAACGTCGCCATCACCCCGCGCCTGCTCGGCTGGCCCGAAGACCGGGTGCGCGAGCGCGTCGATGCGCTGCTGCGGCTCGTGGAACTCGAACCGGCGGCCATGCGCAACCGCTGGCCCACCGAGCTTTCCGGCGGACAACAACAACGCGTGGGTCTCGCCCGCGCTCTCGCCGCGGAGCCGGAGGTCGTGCTCCTCGACGAACCGTTCGGGGCCGTGGACCCGATCACGCGCGATCGCCTCCAGCGCTGGTTCCGCGCGGTACGACACGAACTGGGACTCACCTCCGTGTTCGTCACCCACGACATGGCGGAGGCGCTGCTGCTCGGCGACCGCATCGCGGTGCTCGATGCCGGGCGCCTGCTCCAGGTCGGCCGGCCCGAGGAACTGTTGCTGCGCCCCGCACACGAAAAAGTCGCCGAACTGATGGCGACGCCGCGCCGCCAGGCCGAAGCAGTGGACGCACTCCTCGGGCGCACGGAGCCGTCGTGAGCGAACAACTCGCCCTCCTGCCCGGCTACCTCACCGCGCACCTGCAGCTCTCCCTGCCCGCCCTGGTGATCGCCGCGCTGATCTCGATTCCCCTCGGCATCCTCGTGACGCGCCGACGCGGGTTGGAACCCGGCGTCGTCGGGACGGCGAGCGTGATCCAGACGATCCCCAGCCTCGCCCTGCTCGCGATCATGGTTCCGGTCCTCGCAGCCCTCGGGACCGTCACCGAAGCGGCCTTCGGCATTCCACTCCGGGGCATTGGCTTTGCACCGGCCTTCGTCGCCCTCACCCTGTACGGCCTGCTGCCGATCCTGCGCAACACGGTGACGGGGGTCGAAGGCGTGGACCCGGCACTCGTCGAAGCCGCTCGGGGCGTCGGCATGACGCCCCGGGAGCAGCTCCGGCGCGTGGAACTCCCTCTCGCCATGCCGGTCATCGTCGCCGGGCTCCGCACGGCCGGGGTCTGGGTCATCGGCACCGCGACGCTCTCCACGCCGGTGGGCGCGACGAGCCTCGGCAACTTCATCTTCAGCGGGCTCCAGACTCGCAACTTCGACGCGGTGCTCGTCGGCTGCGTTGCGGCAGCCCTGCTGGCGCTGACCCTCGACCAGCTGATCCGGGCCCTGGAGTCGGGCATTCGCGAGCGCCGGCGCGGGCGCGTGCGCCTCGCGGGCGGCGCCCTGGCGGCCCTGCTCCTGTTTACCGGCGCGAGTTTCTTCGACGACGGGGGAGCGGGCGATCGGCGTCCCGTCACGATCGGCTCGAAGGCGTTCACCGAGCAGTACGTGCTGAGCGAGATCCTCGCCCAACAGATCGCGGCGCGAACCGGGCTGCCCACCGAGGCGGTGCAGTCCCTCGGATCGACGGTTGCCTTCGAAGCGCTCCGCAACGGCGACCTCGATCTCTACGTCGACTACTCGGGAACGATCTGGGCGACCCTCATGGAACGCTCCGACCTGCCCGAAACCCGCGGCGCGGTGCTCGAGGCAGTGAAAGGCTTCCTGGGCGACGCACACGGCATCACCGTGGTGGGCGCGCTCGGCTTCGAAAACACCTACGCCCTGGGCATGCGCGCCGACCGGGCGCGGGAACGCGGAATCGCGCGCATCAGCGACCTCTCGCGGCACGCCCCCGCACTCGAAATCGGCGGGGACTACGAGTTCTTCCAGCGCACCGAGTGGCGGGCCCTCGCCGACCGCTACGGGTTGCCCTTCCGCCACCAGCGGACCATGGACCCCGCGCTCATGTACCAGGCCGTGGCCGAGGGCGAGGTCGATGTGATCAGCGCCTATTCCACCGACGGGCGGATCGCGGCCTACGACCTGGTGCTCCTCGAAGACGACCAGGGCGTGATCCCGCCCTACGACGCCATCGTGCTCGCCCGCCCCGGCCTGGCCCGGGAGCGACCCGAGGTTCTCGCGGCGCTCCGACCCCTGGTCGGCGCGATCGACGCCGGGGCGATGCAACGCATGAACCTCGCCGTCGACGGCGCCGGAGAGGCGCCAGGCGCCGTCGCCCAACGCTTCCTCGCCGCGCTCAAAACGAACCCGTCGCCCGCGGGCGAGCCGCCTACGCCCGGACGGTGACGGCCGCGTTCGAAATGATCTTGGCGTCGCGTTCCTTCGACTTCGCCTCGAACAGGACCACGTCGCCCTCCTTCCAGTAGGAAACGACGTAGGTCTCGCCCGGGAAGGCCACGCCGGCAAAGCGCGCCTGGTACCGGGCGACCCGGGTCACATCTCCTCCGAGGACGCCGTCGACGATGGCCTTGCAGGCGATGCCGTAGGAACACAGGCCGTGGATGATCGGCGCGTCGAAGCCCGCCATCTTTGCGAACTCGGGGTCGGCGTGAAGCGGGTTCTTGTCCCCGGACAGCCGGTAGATGAGGGCCTGCTGGGGAAGGCTCGACTGTTCGATGACGCCGTCGGGCTCGCGATCCGGCGCCGCGTTCCCGGCCTTCGGTCCCGCCTCGCCGCCGAACCCGCCTTCGCCGCGCAGGAAGAGGGAGAAGCGGTTCGTGAACAGCGGCTGGCCCGACTCATCGGAAGAGTCGACCTGGAGCACCACGAGCGCCGCCTTGCCCTTGTCCCAGATTTCCGCGATCCGCGCCTTGTTGGTGAGGGTCGCCTCGGGCGGGATCGGCTGGTGCACCTCGAGATCCTGCTCGCCGTGCAACAGCATCGCGAAGTTGAACTCCAGGCCCGGCACGCTGCCGAGGTTGCCCATGGAGCCGAACGTGGGAATCACCCCAAAGCTCGGCAGCACCTTGAGGTTCTTCTCGTAGGTGTATTCCAGTTCGTTGGGATCGGTCGCCGGCTGTCCCGCACCCACGCCGAGGTGGTAGAGGATCACCTGGTCCTTCGTATAACTCGTCTGGCCCTCGCCCAGGTCGGCGCCCAGGGCCTGGCTCGGATCGATCGGCACGGCCCTAACCCCGCGCCTTCAGCGCTTCCATCACTGCCTGCATCTCGGCGGCGATGCTGTCGGGAACCGTGAAGCCCTCCGTCGAGCGGATCTGCTCCAGGTTGGCGGCGATATCTTCGGGAGAGGGCACCGCCGGTTCGGCCGTCGTCCAGCCCGGCGACATGCCGATGAACACGCGCGCATAGCGTCCCGCGCCGACGTCGAAGATCTCGTGGGTCACGTCGCACTGTTCGGAGACGAGGTAGGCCACGAGCGGTGTCACGTACTCGGGATCCAGGTGTTCGGCCATGCCTCCCAGCAACTGCTCGGTGAGCCGGGTCTTGGCGATGGGGGCGATCGCGTTGCACTTGATGTTGTTCTTCGCACCTTCGACGGCGAGCACGTTCGAAAGGCCCACCAGGCCCATTTTCGCCGCGCCGTAGTTGGTCTGGCCGAAGTTTCCGAAGATGCCCGCACCGGACGCGGTGAACACGAAGCGGCCGTAGTTGTGTTCCTTCATGACCCGGAAAGCCGGCTGGCTGACGAAGAAGGCGCCCTTGAGGTGCACGTCGATGACGGCTTCCAGGTTCTCGGGCTCGAGCTTCGCGAAGGATTTGTCGCGCAGGATTCCCGCGTTGTTGATGACGATGTCGACCTTGCCGAAGTTGTCGACGGCGGTCTGGATGATCGCTTCGCCGCCTTCGGGCGTGGCGACGCTGTCGTAGTTCGCGACGGCCTTGCCGCCGTCCTGCTCGATCTCCTTCACGGTCTCGTCGGCCATGTTCTGGCCGCCGCCCGTGCCGTCGGCCGCGCCGCCCAGGTCGTTCACCACCACGCTGCCGCCCCGGGCCGCGATCATCTTGGCGTAGGTCTTCCCGAGGCCACCGCCGGCACCGGTGATGACGGCGACACGGCCGTCGAAACGAATCTCACTCATGGGGGTCTCTCCTCGTCTCTCTTCGCAATGGGGAAGCTCGCAGCGATGGCGCGAGCCGGGGCAGTCTAACCGATTCGGGGGCGTCGGGGGGCGGAGCCGGCGGACGCCGGGCCGGGTACTCTCGCGCCCGCAATCGGTGGGTTGCGGTGGCTGCGCGGGGCGTTTCGCCCGCGACGCAGGGACAGCACGGGGGAGGCAGCATGGGCGCACAGGAGGCCGGGAGCCGGTTCCCCTGGCGGAGCCTCGCCCTGGCGGGACTCGCCCTCGCCGGGCTCGTGTTCCTCGGCCGGGCCGCCGGCGGGAGGATCCCGGAATTCTCCGCCTGGGTCGCCGACCTGGGCGTCTGGGGTCCCCTGGTCTTCATCGCCGGCTACACGGTGGCGGTGGTCGCCTTCGTCCCCGCGTCCCTCCTGACCCTGGCCGCCGGCGCGATCTTCGGGCTGACGTCCGGGATCTTGTACGTCTTCGTCGCCGCCTTCACCGGTTCCTGCCTGGCGTTTCTCCTGGGCCGCTACGCCGCTCGGGCGCGCGTCGAGCGGCGCATCGCAAGCCGGCCGGGCTTCGCCGCGATCGACCGGGCCGCGGGACGCGAAGGTCGGAAGATCGTCCTGCTCCTGCGACTCTCGCCCGTGTTCCCCTTCAACCTGCTCAACTATGCCCTCGGCCTGACCAGCGTGCGGTTCGCCGACTACGCGGTGGCCTCGGTGGGCATGCTCCCGGGGACCGTGCTGTACGTCTACCTCGGAAAACTCGCGGGCGACGTGGCGGCCGTCGCCGGCGGGGTGCCCCTGGAAGGCGGGCCGGCCCGCACGACGCTCCTCCTCGTGGGCCTGGCGGCGACGGTGGCCGTCACCGTATACGTCACGCGGATCGCACGCCGCGCCCTGGCCGAAACCACCGGTGCCCCGGACGCCGGAAACCCCTGAAACCCTTCGGACGTTCGCGGAGAGCCCCATGACCGACTGGCCTGAACTCACGCCGCTCGATGCGCATAACGACACCCTGACCCGCAACGTGTGCCCTGAAGACTGGGTGAACCCCACGCCCCAGGGCCGCTACAACCTGGTGGTAATCGGCGCCGGTGCTGCCGGCCTGATTACCTCGGCGGTCGCGGCCGGCCTCGGCGCCCGGGTCGCCCTGGTGGAGGGTCACCACCTGGGCGGCGACTGCCTCAACGTGGGCTGCGTTCCGTCGAAGAGCGTGATCCGCGCCGCCCGGATGGTGGCCGAGGCCCGGCGCGCCGCGGAGGAACTCGGGCTCCCCCTCGCCGCAGACGCCGTGCCCGACTTCTCACGCGTCATGGAACGCATGCGCCGCATCCGCGCGCAGATCAGCGCCGAGGATGCCGCGACCCGCTACCGGGACGAACTGGGCGTCGACGTCTATCGGGGCCACGCCCGGTTCACCGACTCGGGAACCGTCGCGGTGGGCGACCAGGAATTGCGCTTCCGCAAGGCCGTGATCGCGACGGGCGCGCGCGCCACACGGCCGCGAATCCCCGGGCTCGAGGAAGCGGGCTACCGCACCAACGAGGACATCTTCCACCTCACCGACCGGCCCGAACGGCTGGGCGTGATCGGCGCGGGGCCGATCGGGTGCGAACTCGCCCAGGCCTTCCAGCGCCTCGGGTGCAAGGTGACGCTCCTCCACGCCGATGGGCACCTCCTGCCCCGGGAAAACCCGGAGGCGGCGGCCATCGTGGCGGCCCGGTTTGCACGCGAAGGCGTACGGGTGGTCGACGCCTGCGAGATCCAGGCGGCCGAGCGACGCGCCGACGGCCGGGCGATCCGCTTCCGCCACGCCGACGGCCGGGAAGAGACCCTCCTCTGCGACGAGATCCTCGTCGGGGTGGGCCGCGCGCCGAACGTTGCGGACCTGGGGCTCGAGCACGTGGACGTCGCCTTCGACGCGCACGAGGGAATCCAGGTCGACGACTACCTGCGCACGACGAACCATCGGATCTTCGCCGCGGGCGATGCCTGCATGCGCTGGAAGTTCACCCACGCCGCCGATGCGGCCGCGAAACTCGTGGTGCGCAACGCGCTCTTCCTGCCCACGGCCAAGGTCTCCAACCTCGTCATGCCGTGGTGCACCTACACCGACCCCGAAATCGCCCACGTCGGCATGTACCCGGACGAGGCGCAGGCACGCGGCGTCGACCTCGATGCCTTCCGGGTCCCGCTGTCGGAAGTCAACCGGGCCGTCACCGACGGCGAAGCAGAAGGCTTCGTCGAGGTCTACACGGAAAAGGGGAAGGACCGCATCGCCGGCGCCACCATCGTCTCGAGCCACGCGGGCGAGATGATCAGCGAAGTCACCCTGGCCATGACCCAGGGCATCGGGCTGGGCAAGCTCCTCGACGTCATCCACCCGTATCCCACGCAGGCCGAGGGAATCAAGCGCGCCGCCGGCGCCTGGGTCCGGACCCGCCTCACCCCCTTCACCGCCGGCGCCTTGCGGCGCTGGATGGCGCTCCAGCGCTAGCCCCGAGGCGCCAGAACGGCCGACGACCCGGGGGGCGAACACGGTTTCCGGGGTATCGTCGGTGCCACGACACTTCCGGGGGAAGAAACGCCATGTCCTTGTTCCGCTTCCTGGGCCTCTCGGGTGACGGAGGCACCGCGCCCCGCGACCGGGGGGACAGCGAAACCGTGCAACGGATCGTGGCCGAACTCGAGCGCCTGCCCGCGGAGCAGGCCCGGCACCTGGCAACCTTCTCCTACGTGCTGGCCCGAGTCGCGAACGCCGATCTCCAGATCGATGCGTCGGAGATCGAGGAGATGCAGCTGATCGTGCGCGGGCTCGCCCACTTGTCGGATGCCGAGGCCTCCCTGGTGGTCGAAATCGCCAGGACCCAGGCCCAGCACCTGGGCGGCACCGAAAACTACGTGGTGACCCGCGCCTTCCGCGAACAGGCGACCCGGGAACAGCGCGGCCAGTTGCTCGAGTGTCTCTACGCCGTCGCAGCCGCAGACGGCACGATTTCAGGCATCGAATCCAACGAAATCCTGAAGATCGCCGAAGAGCTGGGTTTCACGCGCCCCGAGGCGATCTCCCTGCGCGCGTCCTACCGCGAACACCTGTCCGAGTTCCAGAACCGCCCGACAAAGGACTGAAGGCCGGCGGCGGACTCGCCGCACGGCAAGAAAGCGACGCGCGGGCCTACTTGCGAACCAGGAGCAACGTCGCCGGATCCAGGGCGACGTGAAGCGCTTCGAGGTCCGGGTTGTCGTGGTCCTTGAGCGCCCGCAGGGCCACGCTGTCTCCGTTCGGGGCGAGGGCCAGGACCACGCTGGCGGCAGACCCGAAGCGGTCGATCCACCCGGGAATCGCCTGGGGCGACTCTTCCACAGAGGCCGCGGACACCCAGACCTCCGCGGCGAGTTCCACCGCGAGCGCCTTGATGTCGTCGAACTCGTCCCGCTCGAGCGTCTCGCAGTCGAGACCCTCGATCACGATCAGGGACGGCCGCCCGCCCGCCTCGCTCTCGACCTTGGCGGCGTCGCGAAGCTTCGACGCAGTGAAGTTCTGGGAGGCATAGGCGCGAATGCTGCGGCGCCTGTCGATCTCGGCGTGGACCATCGCCCCGTCCTCGAGGTGCGTCGTCGACGCCAGGTCTTCGAAGACGGTGTCGTAGTGGCTCCGGACATGGGCGACGGTGGTGCCGAGGCACACGTGGAGGACGTGTCCGTCCCGCAACAACTCGTCCAGGGCGACCGCAACGAGAAACGCCGTTTTACCGACGCCGTGCCCCGCGAGCACGACGCCCACGTTGCCGGTCCCGAGACCGCCGTGGAGGCTCTTTTCGAGCAGCCGCAAGGGACTGCGGGCATTCGCAAATCTTCGGTTCAAGCGCGTGTCTCCAAAGCCGAGAGGGTTCCCCGTCCGCGCAGGCAGGCGATTCCGGCCTGCGTGCCGCCCCGACGCCGTCTACGAGTCGTCCGAGCCGGGTACCCGAGACTTGTAGCGCTCCTTGAGCTCTTCCTGCACCTCCGACGGGGCCGGCAGGTAGCGCGAGAATTCCATCGTGAACTCCGCCTTGCCCTGGGTCACCGAGCGGAGATCCGTCGCATAACCAAACATCTCGGAAAGCGGAACCTCGGCCTCGACGCGGCAGAAGTTGCCCTCTTCTTCGGTGGTTCCGACCACGTTTCCGCGGCGCTGCATGACGGTCTTGAGCACCGTCCCCTGGAACTCCTCGGGTGCCTCGACCTCGAGTTTCATCACCGGCTCGAGAATGATGGGCTTCGCCGGACCGTACACCTGGCGGAACGCCCCGCGCCCCGCCGCCTGGAAGGCGTTGTCCGACGAGTCGACGGAATGAGATTTCCCGTCGGTGAGTACGACGCGCAGCCCCTGCACGGGGAACCCGATCACCCGTCCCTTGGCAAGGCAGGACCGGAATCCCTTTTCGACCGAAGGAATGAACTCGCTGGGTACGTTGCCGCCACGCACTTCGCTGAGGAACTCGAACTCGGTATCGCCTTCGGCGATCGGCTCGACGTAACCCACCACGGCACCGAACTGTCCCGAGCCGCCCGTCTGCTTCTTGTGCACATAGTTGAACTCGGCGCGCTGGGAAATCGCCTCGCGATAGGCGACCTGGGGCGCACCCGTCTCGACTTCGCAGTTGTACTCGCGCTTCATGCGCTCGACGTACACCTCGAGATGCAGTTCACCCATACCCGAGATCACGGTTTCGCCGCTCTCCGGGTCGACCTGGCTCCGGAAGGTCGGGTCCTCGCGGACGAAGCGACCGAGCGCCTTCGACATGCCGTCCTGGGCCTTCTTGTCCACGGGCTTGACGGCGAGGGAGATCACCGGGTCGGGCACGTGCATCGAACTCATCGAGACCGCGATGCTGCCGTCGGTAAAGGTGTCGCCGGATGCGCAGTCGATGCCGAACAGCGCCACGATGTCGCCAGCCGTCGACTCCTCGATGTCCTCCATCGAATCCGCATGCATCCGGATGAGACGCCCCACCTTGTGCCGCTTGCCGGTCCGGCTGTTCTCGATGTTCGTGCCCTTCTTCAGCACGCCCTGGTAGACGCGGACGTACGTGAGCTGGCCGTAGCGGCCGTCTTCGAGCTTGAAGGCGAGCGCCACGAGCGGCTTCTGGGGGTC
>JAYZFQ010000062.1:0-7448 GCA_036336695.1 Myxococcota bacterium | reverse complement strand
GAACCCCCCGGCGCCGGCGACATCCTGCGATGGGTCGGCAGCTCGCGCAACGGCATGTCCGGCACCTTCCACGTCACGAACCGCGGAAAACGCTCCATCGCCCTGAACCTGAAGGAGCCCCGCGGCCTGGATATCCTCGTGCGTCTCGCCCGCCAGGCAGACGTCTTCATCCAGAACTTCCGACCGGGTGTCGCCGATCGCATGGGAATCGGTTGGGAGCAACTGCGCCGGGAAAACCCGGGACTGGTCTATCTCTCGATCAGCGGCTTCGGGTCCGACGGCCCCTACGCCCAGCGCCGTGTCTACGACAACGTGATCCAGGCCTACTCGGGGATGAACGGTACCCAGACCGACCCGGAAAGCGGCGAACCCCAGGCCATCCGCCAGCTCATCTGCGACAAGCTCACCGCCTATACCGCGGCCCAGGCCGTGACGGCGGCGCTGCTCGCACGCGAACGCGGCCAGGGCGGCCAGCACATCGAACTCTCCATGCTCGAGACTTCCATCGGGTTCCTGTGGCCCGACGCCGCCGGCGACGACATGTTGCTCGGCGACGGCATCACGCACCAGGCAACGGTCGGCAGCACCTACGGGTTGATGCGCCTGGCCGACGGCTTTGCGACGGCAACACCCCTGTCCGATGCCGAGTTTCAGGGCATCTGCCGCGCCTTCGGGCTGGACGAGGCCGCCGAAGACCCGCGCTTTGCCACGATTGCGGCGCGCATGGAAAACGTCGTGGCCTTGGCACAGTTGCTGCGCGGGGACATCGCGGCCAGGGCCGCAAAGATGTCCCGCGACGAAGCCATCGCCGCCATGGACGCCCAGGACGTACCGGCGGGACTGGTCCGAACGATCCGTGAACTGCACGACGATCCCCAGGTCCAGGCACGCAGTTCCCTGGTCGAGACCGAGCACCCCTTGGCCGGGCCCCTGCGCGAGCCCCGGCCCGCGCCCCGCTTCGAACGAACGCCCGCCGAGGTCGGCGGCCCCGCACCTGCGCTCGGCGAGCACACGGATGAAATCCTGGGCGAGCTGGGCCTGGCGGAGGAGATCGCAGACCTCCGCAGCACCGGCGCGGTGGCCTAACGACGGTCTTGCTAGGCTGCCGGCGCCCGGGAAAGGCGCACCCGCTCGAAGAGCCAGGGCGCCCCGAACGTCAGCCAGAGGCCCGTGATCGCCATGTAGAGGGCCAGGACGAGCCGACCGAGGCCCCCTTCGGGAACCCCGAACCCACGCATGCCGCCGATCAACAGGAAGAGAACGGCAAGGCCCAGGACGAAGCGGAGTCCCCGCTGCCAGGCCGGGCCACGGCCATCGAAGGTCAGGGAGCGCAGCCCGATCGCGGCCCCCGCTCCGGCCCCGGCGATGAAACCGGCGGCACCCGCATTCATTCCCGCCGGACCTGCCGGGATGACCTGCACGAAGAGGAGCACGACCACCCCGGCCGTGACCGCCCACCCCACCTGGCCGCCGAGCGGATACCGGGCGAGCCAGGCTTCGAGTCCCGACTGGTACCGGAGGTAGAGCCAGAGCATCAGGGCGCCCAGGGCCCAGCCTGCAACGACGTCGCTGGGGAAATGCACGCCGAGCACGATGCGGGACACGCCCATGAGGAAGGCGATCCCCGCGGCGAGCCACCAGAACCAGGTGCGGCCGACCCAGCTGGCAATCGAACCCCAGAACACCACGGCGAGCTGGGCGTGTCCACTCGGCAACCCGTACCCCATTTCGCCGTCGGAGATGATGCGCTCATCGAGTTGGAAGGGGCGGGGCTGGGCGAACCATTCCTTGAGCGCCGTGTTGACGACGACCGCCGCGGTAAAGATCGCCAGGGTGCGGAGGCCGGCCCGGTAGTCGACGCACCAGAGCAGGGCCGGCACCAGGTAGAGGTAATAGCTGCCCCCGAAGTTCGTGTAGATCTCCCAGAACCGGAAGGTCGCCGGTGTCTGGAACTGCTGGATCCAGACGATCCACTCGATTCCCGATTCGAGAATGCCCTGCACGCTTCCCCCCCGCCGCGGTGAGGCCGCACGGTATCATGGGCCTTCACCGAGAGGGAATCCCATGACCAGTTCCAGACTCGAGGGAAAGCGCGTGCTCGTCACCGGCGCCGGCCGGGGGATCGGGCGCGGCATCGCCCTGGCCGCGGCCAAAGCGGGCGCCGATATCGCCATCGCCGAACTCGACCCGGAAACCGCAAAGCACAGCGCCGAGGAAGTGCGCGCCCTCGGGCAGCGCGCCGTGGGAATCCCCTGCGACGTGGGAACCCGCGCCGGCTGCGAAGCGGCCGTCGAAACCGCGGCGGCGGAACTCGGAGCGATCGACGTGCTCGTCAACAACGCCGCCTGGGCACCGACACCCGCGAACCCGCTCCTCGAAACGACCGACGAAGTCTTTGCCCGCACCCTCGACACGAATCTCTGGGCGACGTTCTGGATGATGCAGCTGAGCCACCCGCACCTCCTGGCAGGCGGCGGCGGCGCCATCATCAACTTCGCGAGCAACTCGGGCACGTTCGGCCGCGAAAACCAGGCCCCCTATGCGGCGGCGAAGGAAGGCGTCCGGGGTCTTTCCCGGGTGGCTGCGCGCGAGTGGGGGCCGCAGGGGATCCGCGTCAACGTCGTCTGCCCCTTCGCGAACTCTCCGGGGATGGTGGCGTGGTCCGAGACCGAACCCGAGACCTACGCGGCGAGCCTGGCCGCCGTTCCCCTGCGCCGGGTCGGCGACTGCGAGGACGACATCGGCCGCGTCGTTGTCTTCCTCGCGAGCGAAGACGCCGCCTACGTGACGGGGCAGACCCTGTTCGTGGACGGGGGCTCGGGCTCCACGCGCTGAGCGTCAGCCCGGGCGCTTCGGTTCCGCCTCCACGCGCTGAGCGTCAGCCCGGGCGCTTCAGTTCCGCCTCCACGCGCTGAGCGTCAGTCGGAACGCTTCAGTTCCGCCACGACGTCCGCCCAGTGGTCGGGGTCGGGGGCCCGGTTGTGCGTCAGGGTCACCCCGTCGGCGATGCCGTCGAACCGCGCGCGCAGCTTCCCCGCGATCTCGCTGCGGGGCCCAACGACTGCGAGGGTCTCCAGCACCTCGTCGGTCACGAGGTCCGCCATCTCGTCCCATTGCCCCTGTTTCGACAGCCGGTTGAGCTCGCGGTGCAGGTCGCCCCAGCCGTGGCAATCGAGAGTGGGACGGTAGGCGGGGGTCGAGCCGTAGAAGGCGAGTTGCTTGCGGGCGGCGCGCTTCACCCGCGCGAACTCGGTTTCTTCGTCGGCGGTGACCACCAGGGCGGCACCCAGCACGTCGAGGTGTTCCCGGCGGCGACCGGCCTTGGCCAGGCCCCGCTCGAGGGCGGGAAGCGTGTTCTGCAGCAGGGATTCCCGGGTCGTGAAGGGATGCGTCATGAAGCCGTCGGCCACCTCCCCGGCAAGTTCGGTCATGCGCGGCCCGAAGCCGCCCGTATAGATGGGCGGCGGTCCGAACGGGTTCGGCCCGGGATCGAAGGCAGGGATCATGATCGTGTGGCGATAGAATTCCCCCTCGAAACGCAGGTCGGCCTGGCCCTCCCACCGCGCGAAGATGGCGCGGATGGCAAGCACCATTTCCCGGAGTCGCGCCGCCGGTTTCGACCAGGTCATGCTGAACCGCTTTTCGATGTGGGGACGCACCTGGGTGCCGAGACCCAACCAGAAACGCCCGCCGCTGATCACCTGCATCCCGTAGGCCAGGTTGGCGAGATTCATGGGGTTGCGGGCAAAGGCGATCGCCACCGCCGTGCCGAGTTGCAGCGTCTGGGTGTGCTCGGCGGCCAGCACCAGGGGCAGGAAGGGGTCGTGCTTCGCCTCGAAGCTGAAGGCGCCGTCGTAGCCGATGGCTTCCAGGTGCGGGAAGAGCGTGCGGGCATCGCGCGGATCTTCCAGGGGGGCGGTCGTGTAGACCTTCACGCCCGGGCCGGCTCGCACCCGGGGGCGGCGTGCGGCAGCGCGCCCGTGCTCATGCAGGGCGCCAGAAGGGGAGCGCGAAGCCCTCTTCGACTTCGACCGCGTAGGCCTCGACGGGCAGACCCACCCGCACCGCGTCCACTTCGCAGTCGGTCACCCGGCCCAGCATCTTCACGCCCTCTTCCAGTTCGATCATGGCGACGGCGTAGGGCACGTCCTCCCGGAAGGCCTTCGCGTGGTTCTGGCGCACGATCGTGAAGGTGTAGACGGTTCCGCGGCCCGAGGCCGTCGCCCACTCGGGGTCGCCGCCGCACGCGGTGCACACCGCCCGGGGGTAGAACTGCCGGTGGCCGCACGCCGGGCACTGCTGGTAGCGCAGTTCGCCCCGGGCCGCGGCTTCGTAGAAGGGTCGCGCCGTCCCGTCGGGATCCGGCAGGGACGCCTTCCACTCTTCGACCTTCACGACTTCCATCGGCATCAGCCCTTCCCCAGGATCACGGTGCCGATGCACGAGAGGAAGCCGCCCGACCCGGCGCACAGGGCCAGTTCGCAGTCGGGAACCTGGGACTCGCCGCCCTGGCCGCGGAGTTGCCGGGCCGCTTCGATGAGCAGGAAGATGCCGCGCATCCCCGAGTGGCTCGACGAAAGCCCGCCGCCATCCGTGTTGAGCGGGAGCTTGCCGCCGCGGCGCAGGTGACCCTCGGCAACGAAGGCCCCGCCTTCTCCCTTGGCGCAGAACCCGCAATCTTCCAGGAGCATCAAGACCGTGATGGTGAAACTGTCGTAGAACTGGAGCGTGTCGATATCCGCCGGCGTGACCCCGGCCTGGCCGAAGGCTTCGGGCGCGCACTGCTGTGCCGCCGAGCGGGTGAAATCGTCCATCTGGCAGATGTTCCAGTGGGTCTGTCCCCCGGAAGCGCCCAGCACCCGGACCGGGGGCTGAGGCAGGTCACGCGCGCGCTCTTCTGTGGTGAGGATCACCGCGCCGCCGCCGTCGGAAACGACGCAGCAGTCGAGCTTGTGGAGCGGGTCCGCGATCATCCGACTTTCCAGGACCTCGGAAACGCCGATCGGGTCGCGGTACATCGCGTCGGGGTTGAGGCCGGCGTATTCGCGCACCCCCACGGCGATTTCGGCGAGTTGTTCCGAGGTGGTGCCGAATTCGTGCATGTGCCGCTGCGCCACCAGGGCGTAGGAACCGACCAGGGGCAAGCCGTACGGCGCTTCCCACATGGCCGAGTTCGAAATGCGGCGCGAGCCTCCGAACCCCGCCGTGCCGAGGGAACGACCCATGCGCGAGAGATAGTCCGAGCCGTAGGTCACGAGAACGGTTTCGCAAAGCCCTTCGCGCAGCGCCGCCGCCGCGTGCTGCACGTGGAATTCGAAAGCGGACCCGCCGGTCATGGTGGAATCGACGTAGCGGTGATTGATGCCCAGGTACTCGGCCATCATCACGCCGTCGGAACCCGCCTGCATCCCGGCACACAGGAAGCCGTCGATGTCGGCCTTGCGCACGCCCGAATCGGCCAGTGCGCGCTGCATCGCCTGGGCGTGGTGTTCCATACCCGAAAGGTGCGGCGCCTTCGGGTAGTCCGAGAGTCCGATACCGACGAGAACCGGGTCGCGGGGTGCCACCGCGGAACTCTAGCGGAGATGTCCCGGCACAGGTTCTCGTCAGCCCGAGACCTGCGGCGGCGTGTCGTGATAGGGTCGCCCTCGTCTATGCCCGCCGTCGCCCCCCGCCCCCCCGAGCCCTGCGGCTTGCTCGCGGGCCGGACCGTCGTGGTCACGGCCGCCGCCGGCACGGGCATCGGTTTCGCCACGGCCCGCCGCTGCGCCCTCGAAGGCGCGACGGTCCTGCTCTCCGACCGGCACGCCCAACGCCTGGGCGAGTACGCGGACCGTCTCGCCGGCGAAATTGGGCAGCCCGTTGCCCGGCTTGCCTGCGACGTGACCGACGAGGCAGCCGTCGGTCGCCTCGTCGACGGGGCCATCGACGCCCTCGGCCACATCGACACCTGGGTCAACAACGCGGGCATGGGCTTCACGCGCACCGTCGTGGATACCACGGAAGAAGAGTGGCACCGCATCGTCGACATCTCGCTCTCCGGCACCTTCCGCTGCCTGCGCGCCGTGCTGCCCCACATGATGGCGCGGGAAACCGGCGCCATCGTGAACGTGGGCAGTGTCGTCGGCTGGCGCGCCGAGGCCGGACAGGGCGCCTACGCCGCGGCCAAGGCCGGGGTCGCCGCACTCACCCGGTGCGCCGCACGCGAAGCGGCGCCCCACGGTGTGCGCATCAACACCGTGGTGCCGAGCCTGGCTTTGCACGAAAACGTGGTCAAGGTGTCGGACCCCGACTTCCTGGCCGAGATCGTCGGGCGCGAACCCCTGGGGCGTGCGGCCGAACCCTGGGAAGTGGCGAACACAATCGTTTTCCTCGCTTCCGAACTCTCGAGCTACCTCACCGGCGAAAGCCTCGCCGTCAGTTCTCGGCACGCCTGAGGAAAGCGCCATGGCCCGACTCGACGAAGCAGCGCGACGCCTCCTCGACGCTCCCAACTTCGGGCACCTGGCGACGCTCCAGCCCGACGGCGCGCCGAAGGTCGAGCCGGTGTGGGTGGGCCGGGAAGGCGACCGCGTGCTCGTGACGACGGATCGCCGAAGTCTCAAGGGACAGAACATGGATCGCGACGCCCGGGTCGCCCTTTCGGTAACGGACACGGGCAACCCCTACGATCAACTCCTGGTCCGCGGCCGCGTCGTCGAGGTGCGCGACGATGCGGACCTGGTGGCTCTCGACGCGTTTTCCGCCCGGTACCTGGGCGGCCCGTTCCCCCGGCGACGCTGGCCCAGCCGCGCCGTCTACGTGATCGAGCCGGACATCGCCCGCCATTACCGCTCGCCCCTCGAACACGACCCGCCCGCCCCGGAGGACCCCCGATGAGCGTACGTCTCGAAATCGACGACGGCATTGCCGAAATCGTGATGGACAACCCGCCGGTGAACGCGATCACCGTGGCGGACACCTGGCGGATTCGCGACGCGTTTCGCGACGCCGCGGCCCGGGACGACCTGCGCGCGGTGATCCTGACCGCCGTGGGCAAGGGCTTCAACGCGGGCATCGACATCAAGGAGATGCAGAGCGCCGCGGGCTTCGAGCACCTGCTCGGCTCGGGCGAAGCCTGCTACGAGACCTTCCGCCAGATCTACGAGACACCGGTGCCGGTGATCGCGGCGGTGAACGATTTCTGCATGGGCCTGGGCGTCGGGCTCGTGGGCAGTTGCGACGTGATCGTTGCCTCCACCAAAGCGCGCTTCGGACTCCCCGAAGTCGACAACGGCGCCCTCGGCTGCGCGTCCCACCTCGCCCGGCTGGTGCCGCCCCTCAAGCTGCGCCAGATGGTCTTCACCTGCGAACCCGCAAGCGCCGCGGAACTCCTGGCCTGGGGAACCGTCGCCCGGGTCGTCGAACCCGACGAACTCATGCCCGCGGCCCGGGAACTGGCGCGCGCG
>JAYZFQ010000061.1:0-5275 GCA_036336695.1 Myxococcota bacterium | reverse complement strand
CTGTCGGACCCGCGGGTTCACGTTCACACCAACGACGCACGCAACGCGCTGCTGCTGACGGATCGCAAGTTCGACGCGATCGTGTCGCAGCCGTCTCATCCGTGGTCGGGTGGGGCGGCTCACCTGTACACGCGCGAGTTCTTCGAGTTGGTGCAGAGCCGGCTGAGCGACGACGGGGTGTTCGTGCAGTGGATCGGCCTGGGCTTCGTGGACGCGCCGCTCTTCCGCTCGCTGCTGGCGTCTCTGGACGACGTGTTCGCGCACGTGCAGGTGTACGGTCCGAAGCCCCTGGCGGGAGCGCTGTTCGTGGCCTCGGACACCCCGTTCGACGTTGCGGGCTCGGCGGCCGCGGCGCTCGCGCAGGCTCCCGAGGAGCTGGCGCCGTTCGGGGTGCGGGTGGCGGAAGACCTGGGCGCGGCGCTGCTGCTCGACGAGGCGGGCGTGGCGGCGCTGAGCGCGGGCGCGCCGCTGAACCGGGACGGCAACAACCTGCTGCAGACGGGCTCGCCGCGGGTGCTGGACCGCTCGCTGCTGGGGGGCGTGGCGCAACTGGTGGGTCCGGTGGATCCCTTGCGTGAGGGGTTGCCGGCGGGGTTCGATCGTGGCTACCTGCTGCGGCATCTGCCGCCGTGGCGGGGCACGCACCTGGTCGCGTCGCTGCCGGAGGGGCCGGACCGGCAGGTCGCCCAGGCACTGATCCGGGTCGCCCAGGGCAAGCGGGAGGCCGCCCGGAAGTTGTTGTCCGAGGCGCTGGGGGAGTCCCCCCGGCAGCGAGAGGGTCGGGCCGCGTTGTTGGGGCTGTCGCAGCGTGCGATCACGAAGGGGAAAGATCCGCTGTCCGTGGTGGCGAGTCCGCTGGAAGGCTCCGAGGTGGCGGTGGTGGCGGGCTGGCAGCGCCTGGGGAGGGATGCGTCGACGGTCGCGGTGCTGGAGCCCGCGTTGGCCGCGGTCCCGCCGCGTGACCCCCTGGCGGCGGCCGCGTACCGGTTGCGCGCCGAGTGGCGGGTGCACGGGGACGACCCGGTGCAGGCCCAAGAAGCCATCGCATTGGCGGATCTCGCTTACGACGCTAGCGGCGGAGACCTCCAGGACCTGCTGCTACGTGCACGGGTTTGCGTCGCAGCGGGCGAACCCGCCGCAGCCTTCCACACCCTCGCATTGCTGTCCTCGGCCATCCAGCCTCATACGCCGGGAGGCCGTGGCCTGGCAGGTCGGGCCCAGCGCTTCGCAAAGTCCATCCCCGTTACGGGTGAACTCGTCCGCGTACAGAGGGGCTTGGCGCGCAGGCTGAGTTCCCAGGCGCGTGAGCCGCGCTAGGAATCTCCTGTCTACAGAAACAGGTCCATCGGTGGTTCGCCCGGGTTCAGTTCGGAGAAGCCGAAGATCTGGGCGGCACGCTCCGGGTTGTTCGCGGCGTGGGCCCGCATGGCGTGAACGTCGCGGAAGAAGCGCTGCATCGGGCTGTCGAGGAAGATCGCGCGACCCCCGCTGGCTTCGAACAGTGTGTCGACCGCGCGAACGCAGCGCTGGACGATGTTCGCCGAGTCGAAGCGAGCCCGGGTTCGCAACTCCAGCGGGATCGCTTCGCCCGCCTCGGCCAGGGCGCAGAGTGTCGCCAGGGTGCCCTCCAACCCGGATCGCGAGGCGCTGATCTCACCCGCCGCCTGGGACAGCCGCCGCTGGGCAAACGGGTCTTCCGACAACTTGAGGGCGCCCCCGGTCAAGCGCTTTTCGCGCATGTATGAACGGTACGCGTCGAAGGCGCCCTCCGCGGCTCCGATGGCCGGTGCAGAGATGCCGAAGGCGAAGACGCAGCCAAAGGGAAGCCGGTACAAGGGGCCCGGGTTGTTTGCCTGGCCGGGACTGTCGAGGTTGTAGGCGTCCACCAGGCTGTGGGTTCGGTGTTCCGGAACGAAGGCGCTTTCCACCACGATGTCCTTGCTCCCGGTTCCCGAGAGCCCCGAGACGAACCAGGTGTCGTCGATCGCGTAGTCGCTCCGCGGAAGCAGGAAGGTGCGCATCTCCGAGGGCTTCCCCTCGCGCCGCACGACGCCACCCAGGAAGACCCAGTCGCAGTGGTCGCAGCCACTGGAGAACGCCCAGCGTCCCGAGAGTTGGAAACCCTCGTCGAGAACCTCGACCTTGCCGGTTGGAGCGTAGGAGGAACTGATGCGCACGCCGGTATCCTGTCCCCAGACCTCTTCCTGGGCGGCGTCGGGAAACAGGGCCAGTTGCCAGTTGTGCACGCCCACCACGCTCAGGAACCAGGCCGACGAGGGGCACGCGCTGGCGACCAGCGCTGCGCCCTGGAACAGCGCCAGCGGGGAGAGTTCATAGCCGTCCCAGCGCGCGGGCTGCACGGCGCGCAGGAGCCCCGCTTCGTCGAATTCCTTGACGGTCGTGTCGGGGATGCGCCGGAGTTCTTCGCACTCGCGCGCCCGTTCGCGAAGGCCGGGGAGAAGCTCGCGTACCCGTTCCAGGTAGGCCTCGCTGTTCACTGTCGTCCTCCGCTCCCAGGCTTTCGCCGCGTTACGAGCCGTCGTTCAGGCGTTCTCGTTGACGGCGAGATCCCGCCCCGCGAGATAGCCGAAGACCATCGCGGGCCCGAGGGTGGCACCTGGACCCGGGTAGGTGGTGAGGATACCGGCTGCGCAGTTTCCGGTCGCATACAGGCCGGGGATCGGCGCGTCGTTTGCGTCCAGGACGCGTGCCCGGGAGTCGATCACGAGCCCGCCGCAGGTTCCGAAGTCACCCGGGTCGATCCGGATGGCGTAGAAGGGCGGCCGCTCGAGGGGTCCCAGGCATGGATTCGGCTTCATCTCCGGGTCGCCGTAGAGGCGATCGTAGAGCGAATCGCCGCGCCCGAACTCGGGGTCCTTGCCTTCCCGCGCGTACTCGGACGCCTGCCTCGCGGTTTCGGCCAGCTGCCCGCCGTCGATCCCGCACTTTGCCGCCAACTCTTTCAGGCTGTCCGCCCGCGCGATGAATCCGCTGCGGAACCAGCTGGGAGCGACGAGAAAGTCGGGCAGGAACTTGCCGGGCATCAAGGGGCCCACGGGGTACTTCCGGCGGTGGTCCGCGTCGAAGACCATGTAGAGGGGGCAGCAGTCCTCGCCGGCGGCGTGCTTCTCGTGCAGGAGTCGCATGAACGTCTGGTAGTTCTGGGACTCGTTGGCGACGCGTCGTCCGGCGCGGTTGACCGTGTAGTTACCGGGCATGGACTTCTCGAAGATGCTCAGGCGGGGTGCGCACTCTCCCGGAACGTTGAGGGTGGTGCACCACCACGCCAGATCCATGAAGCGCAGGGCGGCGCCGACTCGTGACGCGGCCGCGATCCCGTCGCCCTGGTTGCCGCGCGTCCCGGAACTCCACTCCGCGTCGGTGGGGTCGGGCAGGTACTTCTCACGCATGGCCTGGTTGTGCTCGAAGCCTCCGCATGCGAGCAGTACGCCGCGTCGCGTCCGCACCCGCAGTGTCTTGCCCTCGCGCTCGATCGTCGCGCCGACGACGCGCCCCTCGTCGGTCAGGAGTTCTCTCAATCGGGTGGATCGCCAGAGCGGGAGTCCGGCGGCGTGGAGTGACAGCAGCAGGCGTGCGACGCCTGCTGCGCCCAGGGTGAGTCGGCGAGAGCGCTTGACGCGAAATCGCCCGACGACATCGAGGGCATAGAGGGCGGCCTGCTTCACGAAGGTGCGCATCCAGCCCTTCGTTTGGGTCACGAAGAGCTGCAACTCCTCCTGGGTGAAGGCGAGGCGTCCAAACAGCAGGGTCTGCGGATTGGGTTCGTGCAGCAGCAGGCCGACGTCGCCCAGTTCGCGCATGGAGAGGGGCGCCGGCTCCATCGAGCGGTGTCCGGGCCGCATTCCCGGCGCCTCGTTGAAGTAGTCGGGATAGCTCGGAAGGCTCTCGTAGCGAACCCGGGTGTTCTCGTGCAGGAAGTCCACCATGGCCGGGCCCTGCTCGAGGTAGGCGTCGATCAACTCGGGCTGGTATTCGCGCTCGGAGATGGTGGCCTGCAGGTAGGTGCGCGCATCCTCGAGCGAGTCTTCGACGCCTGCCGCGCGCGCATAGCGATTGTTGGGGATCCAGACCCCGCCACCCGAGACGGCACTGGTGCCGCCGATCACGTCCTGCTTCTCGATCACCAGCACGTCCCCGGCGCCGGCGGCCCGGGCGGCGAGGGCGCCCGTCAGTCCGCCGTTGCCCGAGCCCACGACGAGCACATCGACGGCGTGGTCGAAGCCTTCGGCACCCGGGTCGGGCGCGCTGGAGCGTTCAGCCGGGGGCAACGTCCCAGGACCTGAGAACCGGCATGACCTCCTTGGCGAACAGGCCCATGCTGCGCTCCGCCTCTTCGAGCGGAAGCCCCGCGAAGCGGAAGATGCCCAGGATGCCGAACTCTCCGAACAGTTCCCGGCGCGTCTCGTACTTGCGCAGGATCTCGTCGGGGGTGCCCCAGGACTGGAGGTCGATGTAGGACTTCACGAACTCGTCGAGGTCGACCTGTCGGAGCACCTCGGCGTTCTGCCCGTAGGCGTCGTAGCCCCCCACCTTCTCGAAGTGGTCGCTCATCAGTTCGTAGTGCCGCAGCACGCTCTGCAGGTATCCCGCGCAGTAGCGCTCGGCGTTCTCGCGGGCGCGGTCGGAGTTGCTGTCGCAGACCGTCAGATCCGCGAGGAAGGGCGTGGGCGCTTCGGCGCCGTCGTTGTAGCGCCGGAAGTGATCGCGGTAGGCCTCGAACTCTTCCTTCTCCTGCTGCCGGTCCTTGATGCTGAAGGCCATCATCGGCAAGCCCAGGCGCGCGGCCTGCTCGGCGGACTCCGAGCTCATGGCCACCTGGAAGCTCCGGCCGTGAAAGCTCGCGGTCGGTGCGGGCCGCAGCGGCACGCGTTTCTGCTGGAAGTACTTGCCCTCGTGATCCTCCATCCAGCCGGATTCGAGCGCGTCGAGAACCATCGGAGCGGCTTCGTCGAAGCGCTCACGAGACTCCCCCATCTCGATGCCGAAGCCCTCGAACTCGTGCCGCGAGAGTCCGCGACCGAGGCCCAGGATGAGGCGACCGCCGCACAGGTTGTCGAGCATGGCGGCCTTCTCGGCGACGCGCAGGGGCTGCGCGTGCCAGGGCAGGATCACGGCACCGGTGGCGAGCTTGATCCGCTCGGTTCGAGCGGCCAGGTGGGCCAGGTACATGAAGTTGTCGGGACAGAACGCGTAGTCCTCGAAGTGGTGTTCGACGACCCAGATGTGATCGAAGCCGTTTTCCTCGGCCTGCAGC
>JAYZFQ010000060.1:0-11044 GCA_036336695.1 Myxococcota bacterium | reverse complement strand
GCGGGCTCGACTTCACCACCGTCTACGTCCCCAACGGAAAACAGATCGAGCACGACGACTTTCCCCGGAAACTGGCCTGGCTCGAGACGCTGGCTTCGTTCCTCGCATCCGAACTGCGTACGGAGCGTCCCGCAATCGTTGCGGGCGACTTCAACGTCTGTCCGACGGCCCTCGATAGCTGGAACGAGGCCAAATATTCCGGGGAGATCTTCCACACCCCGGAGGAACGGGAGCGCATCGGGGCGCTGGAGAGCGCCGGATTCGTCGACCTCTGGCGGGCCCTCCACCCCGACCTCCAGGCCTTTTCGTGGTGGGACTACCGGGGGGGCGCCTTCCACCGGAAGCGGGGACTCCGCATCGATTTTCTGCTCGGAAACGCCGCGGCGCGCTCCTCCCTCCAGGCTGCGGAGATCGACCGGGACTGGCGCCGGAAGCGGGACGACCTCACCCCCTCCGACCACGCCCCTGTGTGGGTGGAGCTCGCCTGAACGCCCCCCCTTGCAACTACACGCAAACCCTTGATAATGGGGGCCGAGTTCCCCTCGGCGGGGGGACGCCGAGAAACCGACAGAGGAGATTTTCCCAGTGCGACGAATCATCGCAATTTCCATCGCATTCGCGTTCGTCCCGTTCGTGGCCTTTGCCGACGACATGGGCGGCGGCGAAACTATCGTGATCGAGAGAGACACCGTTGTGGTCGAGGAAGCGGTCAGCGCGCCGCCCCCGGCTTTCGTAGAACTGCAGAGCACCGCAATCGCGGCCGGCATCGGCGCTCGAATCGGCGACGGCAGCCTCTTCGTGGACGGCCAGGAGCACCCCTTCACGGTCCGGGGCATTTCCCTGGGTGACCTCGGCATCTCCGTCGTTGCGGGGAAGGGTCCGGTGGACGGACTCGAGAACGTCTCCGACTTCGGCGGCACCTACATGGCCGTCGAGGCCGGAATCGCCGCTGGCAAGGGCGTCTCGGCGCTGACGATGCGCAACCAGCACGGCGTGACCATCACGCTCGAGTCGGACGTCCAGGGCGCTCAGCTCACCCTGGGCGGGCAGGCCCTCACGCTCGAACTCGAGTAACGAACGGGTAGACTTTGTTCCAAGGGCCCGGTGGCGTGAGCCGCCGGGCCCTCTTCGTTGCAGCTTCCGTATAATCTGGCCGTGGCATTTTTCTCCCATCGCCTGGCTCTGCTGGCCGCTGCAATCACGCTTGGAATCGCGTCCGGGTGCGCCTCGCCAACCGCTTCTGCCCCCGGCGCAACGGCTTTCTCCTTCTTCGCGGAGCCGCGACCCCAGACGGACCCGTGGTTCGAGAAGGTGCGCGAGTGGCAGGCACGGGAACGCGCGGACCGGAAGTTCACGAGCTTCGGGGAGCCCGAGGACCTTCGGGCTGGCCGGCAATCCGGGCAACTTCGCATCAAGATGGGACGCTGGGAAAACGCCGAGCGCCTGGCGATGGCGCGCCGGGTAGCCGACTGGGCACAAGGGGAGTCGCGCCGTCACTATCGCTTCGATCCGCCGACCGACGCCGCCTCCGACCCCTGGCCCACGACCAAGGACCTGCTGCGGACCAATAGCGACGACTGCGATGGCCTCGATCTCATCGCCTACGAACTCTTGCGCCAGTTCGGGTTTCCGCGGGAACAACTCTTTCGCGCCATCGTGCGCCGCGACCGGGACGGCGGGAACCACATGGTGACCCTCTGGTTCGACGAGAGCGAGGACCCCTGGGTCATCGACGCGATCGGGGCAATGACGCTCAAGGTACGCCGCTTTTCCGAGCTTCCGGGCTGGACGCCCACGGCGGTCTTCAACGAGCAGCAGCAATTCACCCCGCAGCGCCTGAGAAAACGATCCGTGGCCCGGATCGACGCGGCTCGCTGAACCTGGGTTCGGAGTTTCAATCCGCCGCGGCGGAACCATCTCCCGGCGCGAACAGGCCCCGCAGGTCCTCGGGGGTCGCGGGTTCGGCGATCCGGCGAACCGTTCCGGCCTCGAGCCAGATCACGGTGGGCTTGCCCTTTTCACTCGGAAGACCGGCGGTCACCTCGCCCGTCTCGTCGAGCAGAACGGGATACGGCCGGCCGCGCATCTTGGGCTTGGCGATCGCGTTCAGCACGAAGCGCGGCATCCCGCTCACGTCGGAGACGTAGACCGCTCGGTTGCGCGCGAGGAACTCCGGGTCTTCGTCGAGCACCCCGCGGATCACGGCACCGCCGTCCATGTCGCGACTGAAGAGCAGCACCTGCACGTCGGAATCGATCCCGTGGGGCTTGCCGTGCTGGTCGTTCAGTTCCGCCGGGGCCATCGAATCGCCAACCCCGATCGGATCGCCAGCCCATGCCGATCCACCGACCCCCAACACCCAGGCGAGCAAGAGCACGCTCTGGATTCGTGCCAGCACTCTCTCGTTCCCCGCGACCACGACGGCAAATGCTAGCGTGAAGGCCCTGTCGCAGCCACGCACCGCGGCGGGGCCGTTCCTCGAGCCGGGAGATTCGCGCAAGCATGGAACCCCCCTCCAGGGCCAGTGAACTCGCCCACAAACTCCGAGAAGTCGCGGAAGCGCTCTCGGTTGCCGAACTGCGCGAGGAAGACATCGTCGAAGCCAATCGGCTCGCGACGACCCTGCGCGAGTTGGTCACCGGGCCGCCCCGTCGCCGTTGGTACGACGCTGGCCCCGACCCCCGGGCAGGCCGAGAAGCGCGCCGCGCCTACCTGGACCAGAGCCCGATCCGCGGACGCTTGAATCCGGTAGCGCCACCCCTGGAACTGGAAACCGTCACGCGCGCCGACGGCACAAAGGCCGTGCGCGGGAGCGTTTCCATGGGAGTCCGCTACGAAGGTCCGCCCCACGGCGTACACGGCGGCTGGGTCGCCGCCCTGTTCGACGAGGTCTGTGGAGCCGCGCAGGGACTCGCCGGGACCCGCGGCGTGACGGGTGTGCTGAAGGTGCGCTATCGCCAGATCACCCCGCTCGAAGAAACGCTGCGCTTCGAGGGCTGGGTCGCCGAACAGCGCGGGCGGCGCCTGGTCGCAAAGGCCACCTGTCACGCGGGAGACACCCTGACCGCCCAGGCCCAAGCACTCTTCGTGAACGTAGACTTCCAGGACGTCCAGCAAGAGATGCTGGGCCGGAGGGACCGGCTCGGGGGCGGATCCTGAAGGACCCGCCCCCCGAAGTCCGGGTCAGTCGAGCGGAGCCAGCTCCACCCGCCGATTCTGCGCGCGGCCGGACGCCGTCTTGTTCGTAGCCACCGGGTCGTTCTCGCCAAACCCCTCGACTTCGAGCCGGTTGGCGCGGATCCCGTTATCCACCAGGTAGTCCTTCGCCGCGTCGGCCCGACGGAAGGACAGGCCGTTGTTGTAGTCCGCGGGGCCGGTCGAGTCCGTATAGCCACTGACGGTGATGCGGATCTCCGGACACTCGCGGAGCTGGGTGACCGCACCATTGAGGACCTTTTCACTGTTGGAAGTGAGCTTGGCCTTGTCGAATGCGAACTCGATTCCGCTGAGTCGCACGAGGCGCTCGCAAGGATTCGCTGCCGCCACCGGCGGGGTCCCCGGACCCACGAAGACCGCCTTGGCGAGCTGCTGGACTTCTGCGCCCGAACTGACTTCCGCCGCATTGCGGACGCTGCCGCAGTTCGACAGCTCCGACATCTGCTTCAGGAAGAGTTGGCCTTCGGGAGAGTTCCCCGTCTGGACCGTGTGGATACAGGTTTCGGAAGAGCGGCTCGCGACCAGGGCCGCACCGGCCGCCAACGAAGCCGTGGGATTGTCCGGAAGGCCGTCCGAGAAGATGACGAGCGCGCTGCGACCCGACTTGCCTTCCAGAGACCCGCCGACTTCGCCGATCACGGTGTGCAGCGGCGTCGTGCCGCCCATGCCGTCGACCGACCCCATGATATGGAGGTCGGAAGCTTCGCGGGCGAGGGCAGACCGATCGAAGGGTTCGACCGGAACCGTCATCCGATCCGGGCCGCCAAACCCCACCGAACCCGCTTCGTAGCCGGCGTGGTGAGCCGGCGCGTCCGCAGCAGGCATCGCCGCCACGAAGCTCTGGGTGAGCGCCTTCGCCTCGGGGAAGGTCTGGTTCATGTACATGGTGCCGGATGCATCGGTGATCACGACAACGTTGTCGGTCACGCGCCACTCTCCGGGAGCCAACTGGATCGGGTTCACGGAAACCGGGGCCTTCGAGACCTCTTTGACCGGGGAAAGACTGCGGCACCCGAACGTGGCCAACGCCAGGAGAACGAGCAGGACGACTGTAAAACGTGCGGAGTTCATCTTCCTTGGACCTCTTCGCTAGGGGGACGGAAGCGCTGCCAGATTGCTTCCGCGAGCGAAGGAGTGTAGCGAGTCGATCTGGGGGAGTGGACAAGAAAATTCGGGAGCGCCCACCGCCTGCCGGTGGGCCGCGCCTATACTCGGCAGAGAGGGGAGAAAAACCTCAATCGCCATGCTTGGCTTCGTCGTCCGCCTGCTGATCGCCGCTCTCGGTCTCTGGCTCGCCGCCCAGTTGGTCCCGGGCGTCAGTTTCGACGGATGGGGCACCCTCGTCGGCGCTGCCCTGCTGCTGGGCCTCGTCAACGCAGTCGTCCGGCCGATCGCCATCCTGCTCACGCTCCCCGTCACGATCCTCACCCTCGGCCTGTTCCTCTGGGTCGTCAACGCCGCGATGCTCGGCCTGGTTGCGGCACTGCTCAGCGGCTTCCACCTGGCAGGTTTCGGCTCGGCGCTCCTCGCCGCCGCGGTCGTGAGCCTCACCGCGTGGGTTGGCTCCTGGTGGGTCGGACCGCGCGGCCGGGTCGAGGTGATGGTCGTCCGGGAAGGAACCCGGACTCGTATCCCCTAGGCCGAGTGCGGCGGGACGGACGGTGCCGGCACGCCGGCGGTGGCCGCACGCCCGTGAATCAGGACGCTCTTGCGGTCTCCGAAGAGCACGTGGATCTTGCCGTTGCCCGCGATGCCCTGGACCACACCGAGGCCGAGCGTCGCGTGCTGGATCCGATCCCCCCGTTCGAAGGTCTCCGTCTGGGCATAGTCGCGCACCGGCCGAGAGAGGTCCGGCTCCACGGGAAGATCCGCGGGATCCACCGCCTTCGGGCGCGGCTTCGGCTTGGGGCGCACCCGGCCTGCCCCGTATTCCCAGGCGATGTCGAGACGCGGCGCGGCTTCGAGAACCGGCATGCCGTCGGGGTAGGCCCAGCCCGGATCTCCATCGAGCCGCGTCGACAGGTAGACGACGTCGACGCCCGTAGCCTCTTTGACTTCCCCAGCGAGCCGCTCCATCTCCTTGATCCATGCGGCGCCCTTCTGGGCTTCTCGCTTGCGGCAGAGTTCCCAGTACTTGGGACTGCCGATCAACAAAAGCAACGGCGGTCCGTCGGACAGGGTCCGCCCGGCCTTCGCAGCGACTTCCTCCCGAAGGGCCTCGGTATTCGCCTGGGCGACCGCTGCCGCCGCCAGACCTTCGAGCAGCGCCCGCAGCGGCGTGTCGCCCGTGCGCCCACGCGTCGCACTCGGAGCCAGGAAGCGGACCTGGCCGATGACCATGCGGTCCTCGGGGCCGACGCCGAGCAGGTCCAGCCGACCGACCCCCTTGTTCGGATCCATGTCGCCTTTCGACTTGTCCTCGGCCGCGCTCTTGAGCGGCACCTGGGCCTGCACGAAAACAACATCGCCGGCGGCATCGGGCAGCGCGATGGCGTCGCCCGTCCGCTGGGTGTGCTCCACCAGGGCCAGCGACACGTGCTCGTCGTCGCGCCCCGGCTTTCGTTGCGCACCGAGTCGCTTGTTGTAGGCAACGAAATACTTCCGGCCGGCATCCTGCCGGCGGGGGGCATTCGTCATTTCGGCGTTGTACAGCTCGGCGAGACGCTCGCCGGTCAGTTCCGAAGCGATGGCGCGAAAGCCGGCCGCCTTTCTAACTTCTTTGTCAGCAGCGAGATCGACCAGCGGATGCAGACTCAAGTGCTCCCCCTTGGAACGGGCATCATAACGCGTCTACAGGCTCTTGAGCACGAACCGCTGAAAGCGACGTCCCCTCCGGGGCGCAACATCCAGTATTCGGCTCGAATCCCCCCATTTGGGGGAGGTCCCGCCAAGCACCTCGGGGTATTCCATCGCCTGAACGAGCCAGGGAGGGACGGTTTGCGGCGGTCCCCTTTGAAATCCCGTCGTGAACCAGGTCGCAGGTGGCCCCCCACCGCTGGCGGCGCTCAAGACAGAGGACATAAAACGCCAACAAGTCCATATCCTGTCTTTCCTTCGGGGCCCGCTCCCAGAGCGGGCCCCTCCCTTTTTTGGGACACGACGACCCGAAGTCGGATGCCACCCGGGTTCGCCCTGTCGTACAATCTGGGGTGATACATGCGGCCATTCTCGAGTCGCAGTCGGTGAAACCATGGGAGATTCGGCGCGCCCGCTCCAGCTGGTAGAGCTGATCTACCAGGCAGTCGTCGAACCGGACGCCTGGCAAGATTTCCTCGAGAGGCTTTCCTCGGAACTCGGCGGTGCAGCGATCCAACTTTCGCTGCGGCTGCCTCGCGAGGTGCCGGGTCCGGACGAGGTCTACCGGATCGGCCTGGACGAACGCTTCCACCCGATCTTCGCCAAGCACGCCCTGGAGGATCTCGCCTGGGACGCGATCGACAGTCGCCTGCTTCGCAAGGGCTTCGCGTCTGCGGGAGAGGTGCTCGCGCCGTCCGAGTTGGAGGAGCGGCCGCTGTACCGCGAATTCATGGCGCCCCAGGAGCTCGCTGCCGAGTGGCCGCTCTGCCACGTGATCGCCATGGAAGGCGTGATTCCCCTGGCGGGCGTGATCGTGTACCGCCGAGAAGGCGGCCGTCGCTTCGAAGCCCCCGATTTCGAGCTGCTCGATTCCCTGGTTCCGCACTTGAAGCGCGCCTACGCCGTCTACGCGCGGCTCCGCGAAGCGGTTCGCGCCAGCGATGCCCTGACCGAAGTCATCGACCGGATTCCGACGGGCACCCTGCTGATCGACGGATCCGGCAACGTGGTCCTGAAGAACCGCAGCGCCGAAAAGATCCTGTCGCTCGACGACGGCTTCTCGCTCGTCCAGGGGAAACCGCAGGTCACCGATTCCCGCGAGAACCGCACACTGTGGGAACTCATCCACGAGTCCGTGCAGGAGCAAGCCACCCAGGGCTCGACGACCGGTGAGGTCCTGAGCGTGACGCGCCCCTCCGGACGGCGCCCCTTCTCCCTGATGGTCGGGCACCTGCTCGCAGCCTCACCCGGTGGCAAGACCGACGAAGCCCGGGCCATCGTATTCGTCGCCGATCCCGAGGGAGGGCAGATCGGGGCTGCCACGGTGCTGGAGCGGCTCTACGACCTGACCCACGCCGAGGCCGAGTTGGTGCGGCTCATCGCCGAAGGGAATTCCCTCGAGCAGGTCGCAACCGCTCGGGGCGTGACCATGAACACCGTCCGCAGCCAGCTCAAACAGGTGTTCTCCAAGACCGAGACGAGCCGACAGGGCGAGCTCGTCCACCTGGTGCTGGCGGGCGTCGCGTCGCTGCAACGCGACGACGAGGCCTAGGCTAGGCGGCCGCCCGCTTCAGCGCCTCGATCCGCTGTTCCAGGGGCGGGTGGGACATGAACAGTCGGCCGAACCTGCCCGGACCGCCGGAGATGCCGAAAGAGGCCATCTGTTCCGGCAGCGGCTCGGGTTCCGTCTGCACCTTGAGCCGCTCGAGCGCGGCAATCATCTTGTTCCGCCCCGCGAGAACAGCGCCGCCCGCGTCGGCCTTGAACTCCCGCACCCTGGAGAAGTACATCACGATCGTACTGGCGAGGATCCCCAGCACGATCTGCGCGACGATCACGGTGATCAGATAGCCCGGGCCATAGCCGCGCTCGGTCTTGAACACGACGCGGTCGACGAAGTGGCCGATCACGCGGGACAGGAAGAAGACGAAGGTGTTCACGACGCCCTGGATCAGGGTCAACGTGACCATGTCCCCGTTCGCCACGTGGCTCACTTCGTGCCCGAGCACCGCCTCGATCTCATCCCGGCTCATTCGCTGCAACAGGCCGCTGCTGACCGCAACCAGAGCCCGGTCGCGGCGGGCCCCCGTCGCGAAGGCGTTCGGGCTATCCGAGGGAAAGATCGCGACCTCGGGCATGCCGATCCCGGCCGCCTGCGCCTGGTGCGACACCGTCTGCACGAGCCAGGCTTCCGCGTCATTGCTCGGCTGCTCGATGACGACGGCACCGGTCATCCGCTTGGCCATCCATTTCGAGATGAGAAGCGAAATGAAGCTGCCGCCCATGCCGAACACAAGACAGAAACCGAACAGGGCCGGGTAGTCGAGGTGCACGCCCTGCTCGTCGAGAATCCGGTCCAGCCCGAGCAGGTTGGTCACGATCGCCAGCACCACCAGCACGGCGATGTTGGTCACGATGAAGAGGAATACGCGTTTCATGGTCTACCCCGATTCGTTCGACGGCGAAGTCGAAAGGTAGACCCCGAAGCGCCTCGGTCAAGCGAAGCCGAAACCGCGCGGCAAGGGATCAGTCGTACGCAGGTGCCGCCGGGAGCGGCGGCGTGGTCCCGTCGGGTGATGGTCGCAGAGACAATACGTCGCGGCGGCCGTCGAGCGCGTCAGCGTCGGACCCCGGCATGCCGGATCCTTCGAGCCGGGCCACGCGTCCCTCGAGCGTCACAACCCGGGTTTCGGAAACCCCCACGCCGTCGCGCATTTCCAGCGCGTAGAGGCGATCGAGAATGGCGCTCACGTCCCAGGCCGCCGCGTCCGGGGGCGGGCCGGACTCACTCGCCGCCGCAGGCGACAGGCCGCGCGCCTCGAGCGCATCGATGCGGCGATCGAGTTCCGCGGTCACGCGGGCTTCGATCATCCGAACGCTCTGCTTCGCGTCCTCGACGCGGCGCTCGAGTTCGTTGGCCCCCGCGCCCGACACCTGCCCGGAGTCCGAGCGCGCCATGAGGGCCGCCAGGTCCGCACGGAGCGCCTGGTTCTCGGTACGCACCTGGGCGAGTGCGGCAGCCGTCCGCGCTTCCCGGGCGCTGCCGTCATCGCCACCGAACCACCAGCTCACGGCCAGCGGGAAGAGCAGCAACCCGGCTGCCCAAGGCAAAATCTGGCGCCGAAAGAAATGCGCCAGGAAGCGCGCCTCCTCCGGCGATACCTCGATCGGCTCAGGCATCGCGTCGGCCATGTCTCCTCCAATACACTCGCCCTCGACTTTTCGGCGATCCGAGACGCGCCCTGAAGGCCCCCCGCGGGGAAGGCACCATTGGGCCGTCGGCGGCATCCAAAGGGTCGAGAGAAGACATCGTGCCGATTCGACCGATCAAAAACCTGCCCGACCGCGACGTCACGGACGAGCAGGTCTACCTGCGTCGTCGCGAGTTCCTGAAGGCGGGCCTCGCAGCCGGGGCCGTGGCCAGCTTGCCGGGGCTGGGCGCCCGTGCCGCGAGCGACGCGCCCCCCGCCCTGGGTCCCCTGGCCAAGAGCGCGTTCTCGACGGACGAGGAACGGACCGCCTTCGACGACGCGACCCAGTACAACAACTTCTACGAACTCGGAACCGACAAGCGTGATCCCGAGCGCAACGCGGCACGCCTGGTCACCCACCCCTGGAAGGTTTCGATCGGCGGGGAAGTGGCAAAGCCCGGCGTGATCGATCTCGACGTCCTCCTGCGACCGCACCCCCTGGAAGAACGGGCCTACCGACTCCGCTGCGTCGAAGCCTGGTCCATGGTGATCCCGTGGGTGGGCTTTCCGCTGGGCGACGTGCTGAAACGCTTCGAGCCCACGTCCCGCGCACGCTTCGTCGCCTTCGAAACCCTGCTCGACCCCGAGAATCTCCCCGGGCAACGCACCCCGGTGCTCGACTGGCCGTACCGCGAAGGGCTGCGAATCGACGAGGCCATGCACCCGCTCACGATCCTCGCCGTCGGCATGTACGGACGCGTACTGCCGAACCAGAACGGGGCCCCGCTGCGCCTCGTGGTCCCCTGGAAGTACGGCTTCAAGAGCATCAAGTCGATCGTGAGCATCCAGCTCCTCGAAAACCAGCCACCGACCAGCTGGAACCTGTCCGCGCCGAAGGAGTACGGCTTCTACTCCAACGTGAACCCCGCGGTGGACCATCCGCGGTGGAGCCAGAAACGCGAACGGAGAATCGGCGAATGGCGTCGCCGGCCCACGTTGCCGTTCAACGGCTACGGGGATGAGGTGGCGCAGCTCTACGCAGGCATGGACCTCCAGAAGAACTTCTGAGCCGTGCCCCCGTCTCCGCGGACGCTCCAGGTCGTTGCCATCTCGGCGGCGGCGCTTCCCGGTCTGGTCCTGGCGGTCCGTGCCGGCACGACCGGACTCGGGGCCAACCCGATCGAAGAAATCACGCACGTCACCGGAGAGTGGACCCTCCGCCTACTCCTGGTCTCCCTCGCGGTGACACCGGCACGCCGCTGGCTCGGGTGGCGCTGGGCCGCTCCCCTGCGCCGCACCTTCGGTCTCGCTGCCTTTACCTACGCCTGTCTCCACTTCGCCACCTACGTCGGCCTGGACCAGTTCTTCGACTTCGAAGCCATCGCCGAAGACGTGCTGGACCGCCGCTACATCACTGCGGGCTTCGCGGGCTTCCTTTGCATGCTGCCCCTCGCCTTCACCTCGACCCGCCGTTCGATGCGGCGCCTCGGCCGGCGTTGGAACCGGCTCCATCGCCTCGCCTACGTTGCGGCCCTGTGCGGAGTCGTGCACTACGCATGGCTGGTCAAAGCCGATCTGACGGGCCCAGCGGCCTACGCAGCCGTCCTGGCCCTCCTGCTCCTCTTGCGCCTTCCCCGGCGCGCTCAGCGCCCGACAATGCGATAGATCGCGACGGCCTCGCCCCGTCCTTTGAGCGCGTGCTCGCCGAGACTCTCGAAGCGGAAGCGATCTGCGACCCGATCGATCGTGGCTTGCCCGACCAGAATGCGGCAGGTCGACTGCTCCCGTTCGAACGCCAGTTTGTCGTGGGTTTCGAGCCGCGCCGCGGTGTTCACCGTATT
>JAYZFQ010000059.1:0-5230 GCA_036336695.1 Myxococcota bacterium | reverse complement strand
CTGGCCCACATGGTCTGGGGCGGTGGCATGATCTCCCAGTGGGGCGCCATCGACTTCGCCGGCGGCCTCGTGGTCCACATGTCGAGTGGCTTCTCCGCACTCGCCGCTGCGATCTACCTGGGCAAGCGCAAGGGCTTCGGTCATGAAAAGATGCTGCCCCACAATCTGCCGCTGACCGTCATCGGCGCGGCCCTCCTGTGGGTTGGCTGGTTCGGGTTCAATGCGGGCAGCGAACTCGCCGCCGACGGCGTGGCCGGGCTCGCCTTCCTGACGACCCAGACCGCGACGGCCACGGCAGTGCTCGTGTGGGTGCTCGTCGAATGGGCGCACCGTGGCAAGCCCACGGTGTTGGGTGCCGCGACGGCAGCTGTTGCTGGCCTCGTGGCGATCACGCCGGCCTGCGCGAGCGTGGGCCCCGGTGGTGCGATCCTCGTCGGCGCCGGTGCCGGAATCATCTGCTACCTGGCGGTGATGGTCCTGAAGCCGGCCTTCGGCTACGACGACTCGCTTGACGTGTTCGGGGTTCACGGTGTGGGTGGCGCCTGGGGCGCTCTGGCCAGCGGTCTGTTCATCATGGAGGTGACGGACCTGGGCTGGGGCGGGCAGGTCTGGGTCCAGATCCAGAGCATCATCTTCACCGCGATCTTCGCCATCGTGCTGACGCTCATCATCCTGGTCGTCATGCGGCTGGTTCTCGGCGACCTGCGGGTCGACGAAGATGCCGAGAGCACGGGACTCGACCTGACCGAGCACAGTGAGACTGCTTACAGCCACGAGGCTTGAGGGGACCAATCGAGATGCAACTCATTGAAGCAATCATCAAACCGTCGAAGTTGGAAGACGTGAAGGAAGCCCTCTCCGCGCTTGGCCTCGAGGGCATGACCGTCACCGAAGTCAAGGGATTCGGTCGGCAGAAGGGTCACACGGAGCTCTACCGTGGCGCCGAGTATGTCGTCGACCTGATTCCCAAGGTGAAGGTCGAGGTGGTCGTCAAGGCAGAGCAGGGAAGCCAGGCCGTGGACGCCATCGTCGGAGCTGCGAACAGCGGCAAGATCGGAGACGGCAAGATCTTCGTCCTCAACCTGGACGAGGTGATCCGCATCCGGACCGGTGAGCGCGGCAGCGACGCCATCTAGCTGCTAGGGAGGTGAGTCTGAGGGCGCGGTCGGGCAGCGATGCCCGGCCGCGCTTTCGTTTGCCAGCGCTTCGAGGGAACGGAGCGCATCGGCAAAGCCCGCGCGTTCCTCGGGGCGAAATGCCGCGCTGAGGGCCAGGCGCCCCGCACCGAGGGATCCGGCGAGGATGCCGGCACCCAGGGCCGCGCGCTTCAGGAAGCGCCGGCGCGAGAGCCGGGAAACGGCGAGGCCCAGGGGGAGGGCGGCGAGGCCGAGGAACCCGGAAACGCGCTGAGTCCGTTGTCGCGCCTGCACCGCCTCGAGGCCGGCCTCGAGCAGGATCCGCGCGTCGGCGAGCGGCGCGCAGTGGATCCGGGCGGGCGGGGCCCCACCCGGTACGCTCTCGAATTCCCCGACCAGACCCGCGTGGTCGCTGGGCGCAGCGGTTTGCCCGTCGAGCGGAAAGGGTTGGTCGAGCACGCGTTCGATCGAAACCGGTCGCAGGGACCGCTGGCGGCCGTGGCGCTGGAAGAGGTAGTCGATGCGGACCGCGGGGCCGGGCTTTCCCGCGGTGTAGGGGTTCGTTGGGAGCCAGGTGGGCCGCCGCCGGTCCAGTGACGCCGCGACATCGGCCAGTCCCGTGAGGCCGGTGAAGATCGCGTACTCCGGGGAAGACTCGGTGAAGTTGAGGTCGCCGGCGAGGAGGACGGGGTAGGGCGTCGCGCGGAGCGCTGCAGCGATCTGCACCACCTGGGCCGTGCGGTAGGGGACGTAGGGGGAGCGGTCCCGGCGCGTGTAGTCGGCCTGGAGGTGGGTGTTGACGAGGCCGACCGGACCGTCGGGCGTGTCGATCACGCATTCCACGAAGCCCTTGCGCCCGAGGTAGTCGGCCTCGTGGATGCGTTCAGCGACACCCGCCTGCCGGAAGGCGTGGAAGCGTGGGTTGCGGATGGGACTCCGTGAGAGCACCGTGAGCCCGCTTCCGCGCCAGGTGGCTTCGGGCTGCCATGCGTGGACGAGACCGGCCCGGTGGCCCGCGGCGATCAGTTGCTCGCGGGCCGAACGGGTCCAGAGTTCCTGGAAGGCGGCGATGTCGAGTTCGAGTCGCTGGAGCGCAGCGCCGATGTGCTCCATCCGAGCGCCGTTGTCTCGCGCCAGGGGCTCCGCGAGCGCCCAGACATTCAGTGTCAAAACGCGCATCGGGTGGGCTAGTTCGTAGCAACTTGCGAGGGGCGCTGCTCCGTGGGCATCATGGTCGCCAGGGAGGCCCATGCGTTACGACCCGTACTCGCGCCAGATGCAGGAAGACCCGTATCCCGTCTATCGCCACTTCCTGGCCGACGAACCGTGCACCTACAACCCGGACATGGATTTCTACGCGCTGTTCCGGTTCGAAGACGTCTGGGACGCGACCCTCGACTGGCAGACCTACGGGTCTTCGCTCGGGCCGATTCTCGAAAACAAGGGCGAGATTCCCGGTGAGACCATGTCGATCATCGGCATGGATCCGCCCCGTCACGTGCGGATCCGCAACCTGGTATCGAAGGGGTTTACGCCGCGGCGCATCGCGGCCCTCGAACCGGAAGTGCGCCGCATCGCCCGTCAGTATCTGGATCCCCTGCGGGACCTCGACGGTTGCGATTTCCAGGAGGTGCTCTCCCACAAGCTCCCGATGGACGTGATCAGTGCGCTCCTCGGCATTCCCGAGGAGTTCCGCGAGACCTACCGCGCCTGGGTGGACCGGGGGCTCGAGCGGGACCCGGAAACGGGGCATCCGCCGGCACAGGCGATCGAGGGGATGCATCGCAACCGGGACTACATCATCGAACTGCTCCAGGAGCGCCGGGTACGGCCCCAGGATGACCTGATCACCCTTCTCGGTAGCTCCGAGTACGAAGACATCGACGGCCGTCGAAAGGTCCTCACCGACCACGAGGCGGTGGCCTTCGTGGGTCTCCTCGCGGCCGCGGGCGCCGAAACGACCCAGAAGCTGATCGGCAACTGTGTCGTGTATCTCGCGCGCCATCCCGACCAGCGCAAGCGACTCTGGAACGAGCCGGACCTGTTCCCCGGGGCCATCGAAGAAGTGCTCCGCTACGACGCGCCCTCACAGTTCCAGGGGCGGGTTGCCATGCGGGACGTGACCATTCACGGCGTGCGGATTCCGGAGCGCGCTCGGGTGGCGCTGGTTACCGGCGCCGCGGGGCGCGACGAGCGGGAGTATCCCGAGCCCGACCGCTTCGATATCGAACGCCGGCCCGAACGCCAGATCTACTTCGGCTATGGCAATCACGTATGCATCGGAAAGTCCCTCGCGCGGCTCGAAACGCGCGTCGTGCTCGAGGAGATCCGGGACCGGTTTCCCGACTACACGGTGGAGGAGGCGGGCTTGACCCGGACCTACCAGGCGCACGTCCGTGGCTTTGCCAGCGTGCCGATCCGATTCTGAGTCTCGGGGCGGCAACGGACCCCTGGTCTCTGGGGCCGAGGTGTGACGCTACACTTCGCTGACGCACGGGAGGATCGGGTGCACATGTTCTGCCGATGGATGGTCGTGATTCTGCTGGGCTTCGGTGGACCGGTTTCGGCCCTTGCCGCCGAGCCGGGCGGGACCAATATCTACGGTTCCGCGGTGACCCGGATTCTCGATGAAAGCGGTGGGGGCGCTGCGACGCTGAAGCGGCCGCGGGGCATGGCCACGGACGCCGCCGGGAACCTCTTCGTCGCGGGCCAGTTCAGCAACAACGTGCTCCGGGTCTCGCCCTCGGGGCGCGTAGACGTGATGATCGACGGGAGGGGCGACGGCAAGGGGCACAAGCTCCTGGTGCCGAGGAGCGTCGCGGTCGACCCCGACGGCAATCTGATCGTCGCCGGGGAAAAGAGCGAGACGGTCTTCCGTGTCTCTCCGAAGGGGAGCATTGAACTTTTGTATCCGACGGGCGCGAAGATCCAGCGGCCCCGCCTGCGTCGACCCACCGGGGTGGCGACGGATGGCGACGGGAACGTCTACGTGATCGGGCAGGGCTCGAACAACGTGGTCAAGATCGCGCGGGACGGAACGGTTTCGACGCGACTGGGATCGGAAGGCGATGGGGTCCACCGGTTCGACCGTCCCAACGCCCTGGCGGTGACGCCGGATGGAACGATCTACGCCGCGGGGGCGCGCAGCAACAACGTGTTCCGCGTCACGCCGGAGTGGAAGATCAGCCAGATCGTGGATTCCTTCGGGCCGCGCGATGGGCATGGCCTCCGCTTTCCCGTCGGTCTCGCGGCGGACACGCTGGGCAACGTGTATGTCACGGGCAACAATACGGCGAACGTCCTCAAGGTCGACCCCGAGGGCGAAGTCACGATCGTGGCGCTGCCTTCCCGGGACGGTCTCGCGCTCTCGGCCTGTTCGGACATCGTGACGGCGCCGGACGGCACGGTCTATTTCGCGCGGGTCGGAAAGGATGCGCTCTGGCGCCTGACGCCGGAGGGTCGACTCGACCAGTTGCTGGATGAGAGCGGCGCTGGGCCGGGCGAGCGGCTCCGGTCGGCGCGCGGACTCGCGTTGGCGCCGGACGGGCACGTCTATATTTCCGGTTTCGCGAGCGACAACGTATTCCGGGTGGTGCCGCCGCCGCTTGGTCCGGCCAGTGGCGGTTGATGGAAACGCTGCGCGAAGGGCGTGCTCGCTACTTCCGTAAGAACGGTCTCCCCGAAGACGGCGGTTACGACGCGCGCTGGGTGGTGATTCGGGCGCGCGGTTTTCCGATCGCTGCGTTTCCGAATAGCGACGCGCGGCGGCGCGCGGTGGGCTTCCATGACCTCCACCATGTCTTGACGGGTTATGACACGACACTCCTGGGCGAAGCCGAAATCGCCGCCTGGGAGCTCGCGTCGGGCTGTGGGAACTTCTGGGCGGCGTGGGCGCTCAATGCTGCGGCGCTTGGGATCTGGTGGGTTCTCGGCCCCCGGCGTTGCCGCGCCGCCTGGCGCCGGGGGCGCGCGAGCCGGAATCTGTATCGGGTGGGAGCCTGGGACGGGATGCTGGCAGAAGCGGTAGGCAAGGTCCGGGCGCAACTCGGGATTCCCGAAAATGGAGCGCTTGCCTAATTTTCTGCGGGCGGTTG
>JAYZFQ010000058.1:0-7326 GCA_036336695.1 Myxococcota bacterium | reverse complement strand
GCCTGCCCCAGCGCGGGCGAGGTGTCCAACGCGTGGTAACTTCGTGAGCGAAGTGCCCGCTCGAGTTCGCGGCTCCGTCCTCGCGGTCGTGGGGGTCGGCTTCGCGGTGCGCCTCATCGCGTTCGCAGCCGCCACCGACGTGCCGCTCGTACTGGACGAGGACACCTACCGGGTCCGCGCCGAGGCGTTGCTCGCGGGCCAGGGATTCGTGGGCTCCTACCAGAGCTGGGTGCACCACGAGGGCCGTTCGCCCGAACTGCCCCAGTATCCCGGGGCGTGGCAACCGCCGGGGCAGACGTTCTGGCTCGCCGTCACCCTCGCGGCGGGCAGCGGCGAGATCGCGGCGGCCCGCTTCGGCCAGGTGCTATTGGGCACCCTCGCCGTGCTGCTCGTCTACCTCCTGGGCAACGCCTGGTTCGGCCACCGCGAGGGCCTCATCGCCGCCTGGTTGTGCGCGCTCTACCCCAACCTCATCGCCTTCTCCCACTACCTGTGGTCGGAACCGCTGTTCATCGTGCTCCTGCTCGGGGCGTTGTGGCTCCTGACGCGCCGGGGGGAAGGCCCGAACATCGGCGAAGCCCTCGCCGCGGGCGTCCTGTTCGGTCTGGCCGCCCTCACCCGCGCGGCGGCGCTCTACTGGCTGCCCGTGGTCGCCGTCTGGCTCCTCCTGGCGCGGCGCACCCGACCGCGCGAGACACGCCGCGCGGCGGCAGCCCTGATCGTGACCGCGTGCCTGGTAATCCTGCCCTGGGCGGTGCGCAACACCCAGCTCCACGACGGCTTCGTGCTCCTCGAAACCAACGCGGCCTTCAACCTGTGGCGGGGCAACGGCCCCGACAGCTTCGCCGGGCGCGACACGGCAACCATCCCCCGGTACGGCTGGCCCCTCGAAGCCATTCCGACCGCTCCGATGGGGAACCGCACGGCAAAACGCCTGGTCCAAGAGGCCAAGGTGGCGCTGGACGACCCGACCCCGACGGACCTCGAAATTGCCCGGTACGCCCGGCGCACGGCCCAGGACGAAATCTTCGCGCGGCCGGGAACCTTCCTGGCGCGGATCCCCACCCGCCTGGTCGACCTCTGGAACCCCACTTCGTTCGTCCTGCGCCACTTCCGCCTCGGCGCCTACGGGGCCGTTCCCGCGCCGATCGAGGCCGCGGTGTCGATCGCGGCGGTCCTGAGCTACGTCGCAGTGATGGCCCTCGCTGCCATCGGAATCTGGATGGCCCGGCGCCGGCCCGAGACCTGGCTCGTGGTGAGCCTCGCCCTGCTGCTGTCGGCGATGACCGCCGCCTCCTTTGGACTCACCCGTTTCCGGCTCCCGTGGATGCCGCTCGGACTCGTCCTGGCGGCGGTGCCACTCGCGGCCCTCGGGCGCAGACGACGCCGGGTGCCCACCGCGGCGGCCGCTGCGGCCGGGGCCCTGCTCCTGGCGGGATGCGCTCCGGAGCCGCTGCCGACGGGACCCAACCTGCTGTGGGTCGTGTGGGACACGGTGCGCGCCGACCGCACGGGACTCTACGGACACGACGCGCCCACGACGCCGCGCCTCGACGCCTGGGCCGCGGGCGGACGCGTCTTCGAAGACGTCGTGTCGCCGGCGGGCTACACGCTGCCGTCCCACGCCTCGATGTTCACCGGCCTGCTCCCGAGCGAACACTGCACCAACAACGACAACCAGCGCCTCGACGACGGTTTCGAAACCCTCGCCGAGCGGCTCGCGGCGGAGGGGTGGCGCACCTTCTTGTTCTCCGCGAACCCCCACGTCTCGGCCTCCCCGTCCCGCAACCTCGCCCAGGGCTTCGCGACGGCCGAACACCCGTGGAGCGAACGCTGGATCGAAGCGGCGCGACGCCTGACCGACGCGAAAGTCGATCCCGCCGACCGCAGCAGCGAACTCGCCGACCGGCTGGAAGCCGGCGCGCTCACGGCGTGGAACCTGAAGGCGAGTGGCGAACTGGCCCAGGAGGCGGTGCTCTCGTGGCTCGCGTCGGGAGACCCGGCGCGCCCCTGGTTCGTCTTCGTCAACTACATGGAAGCGCACCGTCCGCTGATTCCGCCGCGCGCGTACCGCGAACTGCTCATGGAACCCACCACCGTGGCGCGCTCCTACACCGTCGATCGCTCCTGGCTCCCGATGTGGGAGTACACCTTCGGCCTGCGCGATTACACCCGCAGCGAACTCGAAACGACACGCGCCACCTACGACGCCGCGATCCGCCAACTCGACGACCTGTTCGCAAACCTGCTCGAAGCTCTCGAAGCGCAGGGGTACCTCGACGACACGGTGGTAGTGCTCACGGCGGACCACGGGGAACTGCTGGGCGAGCACCACATGCTCGATCACCAGTACGCGCTCCACGAACCCCTCCTGCGGGTTCCCCTCGTGGTCCACGCGCCGGGGCGCATCGAACCCGGGCGCGACCCACGTCCGGTCTCGACCCTCGACCTCTTCCCCACCCTCCTCGAGTTGCTGGGGCAACCCGCGCCCCGACAGAGCGCCGCGCGCAGCCTGCTGACCCCGGACCCCGCGCGCCCGCGCATCGCGGAAGACCCCTCCGGGTCGAAGGTCGGACTCGCCCAGGTCGCCGCGGCACACCCCGGCTGGGACCCCTCTCCCTTCCAGCGCCGGCAGCGCGCGCTGCTCGACGGCGATTGGAAGTACGAGTGGTCGTCCCGGGGCGACGAAGCGCTCTACGATCTGGCCACGGATCCCGGCGAACTGCGGGACCGGAGCGCGGACGAACCCGCGCGGACCGCGCAGTTGCGCGCGGCACTCCGCGCCGAGTTGGCCAGCCTCGCCCGTTGCCAGCCCGACGGCCGAGCGGCCCCCGCCGTCGCCCCCGAAGAAGCCGCCTTGCTCCGCGAACTCGGCTACCTCGAGCCCGAGGAAGACACGCAGTGAAGCGCGCCGCCTGCTGCTTCCTGGCGGCACTGGGGCTGGCCTGCGCCGAGGCACCCCGTCCCGAGGTGACGAACCTCGTGGTGATCAGTCTCGACACCACCCGCGCCGATCACCTGGGCTTGTACGGCTACTTCCGCGACACCTCGCCGCACCTCGATGCGTTCGCGAAAGAGGCCATCGTCTTCGACCAGGCCTTCGCGCCCATGGCGACCACGCTCCCCACCCACGCATCGCTCTTCACCGGCACCTACCCCCTGGAGCACGGCGTGCTCGCCAACCTCGGCCACGGCGGCTCGCGTTTCGAGCCGCAGCCGGGCCTGCGCTCCGTCGCGAGCGTGGCCCGGGACACCGGCTACCGGACCGGAGCCTTCGTGAGCGCAGCCCCGCTGAAACCCGGCAGCGGCATCGAGGACGGGTTCGAAGCCTTCGCGGCGCCCGGCGGCGGCGAGGTCCTGCGACGCGGCGACGCAACCGTCGACGACGCCCTGGACTGGCTGGCCCGGGAACCCGAGGACGAGCCGTTCTTCCTGTGGGTCCACCTGTTCGACGCCCACTGGCCCTTCGCCGTGCCGGAACCCGAAGACGGCCCCTTCCGGACCGACGCGGCGCTCGAGCGCTGGATCGCCGACCGGCGCATCGCCCCGGCCAGCCTGCGCGAAGGCGTGGGCGAAGAAGCGTCGCGCGCCACCCACAACCGCTACGACGCAGCCCTGCGCTTCCAGGATCTGCAGCTCGGCCGGTTGCTCGATGCCCTCGAGTCCCGCAGCGACTGGGACCGGACCGCCGTCGTGATCGTCGGCGACCACGGCGAAGGACTCTCCCAGCACGGGCACGCCGCGCACGGGCGCAGCTGGAACGAACAGCTCCAGGTTCCCCTGCTCCTCCGGTTGCCCGGGGAGCCGCCCCGACGCGTCGACGACCTGGTTTCCCTGGTCGACGTCCTGCCCACGCTGATCCCGCGTATCGATGCGCCGGGACTGGAACCCCTGCTCGCCCAGATGACCGGGCGCGACGCACTGGCCGGCGGCAACCCCACCCTGTTTGCCCAGGACACGGGCCGCGTGGGCGAGCGCCCGGGCTACCGCTACGCCCTCACGACCCCGCGTTGGAAATATTTCCGGATCGAGACCCGCGGCGCGCTCACGGGCGAGGAACTCTACGACCGGCGCGCCGACCCCTTCGAACTCGAAGACGTCGCCGCACAGCATCCCCAGGTCGTCGCGCAGTTGCGCGAGGCCCTCCTGCTACGGCGCAAGGCCCAGCGCGAACGCGCCGCTGCCCTGCGCGGCGACGCGCCGCCCCCGGTGCGACCCGTCGACCCGGAACTGCGCGAACAACTCCGCATGCTCGGGTACGTCGACGGCGACTCGGCCGAGCCCGACCGCCCCAACCTGCTTCTCGTCGTCTGGGACACCGTTCGCGCCGACCATCTCGGACTCTACGGTTACGAACGGGACACCACCCCGCGGCTCGACGCCTGGGCCGAAGACGCCCTCGTCTTCGACGATGCCCTGGCAAGCGCGAGTTCGACGGTGCCGACCCACGCGTCGCTCTTCACCGGTCGCCTTCCCAGCGAACACGGCAGCCACGCAGGCCACCAGTGGCTCGACGACGAACTCGACACCCTCGCCGAACGGCTGCAGCGGGCCGGTTACCGCACCTACCTGTGGTCGTCGAACCCGCACCTGAGCGCCGCCAAGAACTTCACCCAGGGCTTCGACCAGGTGGCGCACCCCTGGGACGCGGCGCATCGCGAAGCGGCACGACAACTCGTCCTCGAAAAACTCCCCTCCGGCCCTCGCGGGCAGGCCCTGCGCACCAAGCTCGAAAGCGGCGACGCCACCTGGCCCCTCGCCTCGGCCGGCGCCCTCGCGAGCGAAGACCTCGAACGCTTCATCGCAGCGGGCCCTGCGGACCAGCCCTGGTTTGCCTTCGTGAACTACATGGAGGCCCACCGGCCCTACCTGCCCCCCGAGGCCAACCGCCGCCTCTTCCTGAGCGAAGAGGACACCCAGCGCTCCTACGCGCTCCGCGACACGTGGCCCGCCGTCTGGGGCCACGTGTTCGGGGTCGCGCGGTACTCGGATGCCGACCTGGCGCTGACGACCGCCCTCTACGACGCCGCACTTCGCGAACTCGACGATCTCTTCGCCGACCTTCTGGCCGGACTCGCCGCCCGGGGCGAACTCGAGAACACCGTGGTCGCGCTCACCGCGGACCACGGTGAACTCCTGGGCGAACACGGCCTGCTCGACCACCAGTACTCCCTCTACCAGCCCCTGCTCCACGTCCCCCTGGTGTTGTGGGCGCCCGGCCGCGTCGTTCCGGGGCGCAGCCGCGCACCGGTGATGGCCCTCGACATCCGCGAAACCCTGCTCGCCTTGGCGGGCGCCGGTGCGGAAGGTGCACCGACGCTGCTGGCGCCGCCGGATTCCCGCACCCGCCTGGCCGAGTACCCGGCCATTTTCGCGCGGCCGTTTCGCAGCGTGGGCAGTGCCGCCGACGCCACGACCCGACAGCGCCTGGCCCGCCGCCTGCGCGCCGTCGTGAAGGAACGGCACAAGCTCATCGAGGGCGAGGACGGCGCCCACGAACTCTACGCGCTCTCGGTCGACCCCGACGAGCTGCAGAACCTCGCGTCGAGCCAGCCGGAACTGCGCGAGCGCCTGCGCCGAGAACTCTACGCAGCGGTCGAGGCGCTTGCGCCGGCCCCGGCACGCACCGGGCCGGGCGAGGGTCCGAGCGAAGCCCAGGCCGCCCTGCTCGCCGAACTCGGCTACGCCGAGACGCCGCGGGACGCCGCCCTCGACCCCCCGGCGTTCGACGCGCCGTCGAGCTGGCAACACGGCGACTAGGAATCCGGCGGCCGCCCGCGCTCCCGGTCCCAGAGTTCCACCACCCGCGACCTTCCGCTGGCATCCCGCAGCGGCACGACCCAGAAATCCTCGGCGAAGTAGTACTGGATCCGGAGGTTTCCCCCTTCTCCCGGGTCCTTTTCGTAGACGATCGGACGCGGCAACGACTCTCCCCGCGCGCGTGCACTGTCGACCTCGGTGCGGAGCGTCACCAGTCGCGAGTCAAAATCGGTGAAACGCAGCGGCGCCAGGACGCGCGCCCCGCCGAGGAACAGCAACAACGCGGCGAGGCCCGTCGCCAGGCCACGGCCCCGCCACGCGAGCAACCCGCCGGCGACCAGCGCGGCCGTGAGCGGCACCCCCACCCAAGGCGTCACACCCCCGATGTGCGCCCCTCCCATCTCGGGCAGCCGATGAGGCGCCGTGGCGAAGGGGTCGTAATCGAGACCCGGCATCTGGACCCAGCAGGCGAGCGCGGCGGCGACGCCGAGTGCAACGCACAGGCCCCGGGAAGCCCGATGGCCGAGCAGGCGATCCAACCATGCCCCCGCGAAGGCGCAGAGGAACGCGTAGACGGGAATCACGTACCAGGGAAACCGCTTGGCGACGACCAGGAAGAACGCGAGCAGCGCGCCCGCGTTCAACGCGAACAACCGCCACCGCGCGGCGCTCCGGGCATCGCGCGGCGCGCGGAGCACGGCAAACACCGCAAGGGGAAAGACGAGGACATGGGGAAACGCGCCGAAGAACAGGGCCCGGAGGTAGTAACCCAGGTTTCCGAACCGGCGACCTCCCCCGCGTGCCGTCTCCCCGTCGACACCCGCGGCCTGGCTCAGCATGGTGTTCACGACTTCCAGCGCGACATCGGGGTGGGTAACGACCTGGTGGATGCGCCAGGCGAGCGCCACGGGCAGCAGCCACAGCCCGACGCGCACGTAGCGGCGCAGGTACGGGCGCGCCTCGGGCGTCAGCCAGAACCACACCAGTTCCGCGAGCAGGATGACCCCGGCGAGGGGGAGCTTCAGGTGGGCCACGGCGATCAGACAGAGGTGGTGGCCGAGGAAGCCTCCGCGCCCCTCGGCGCCGCGGAGAAACAACACCGCCGCGAAGAGGAAGCCGAAAGCCAGCAGGCTCTCCAGGTCGCCGTTGCGCGCTCCGTGGAGGTAGATGAACTGGAAGGTCGTGAGGAGCAGCAGTGCGGCGAGCAGGCCCGCCCTCCGGGACTCGATGCGGCGCACCGCGAAGTAGACGCCCCACACCGTCAACAGGCCGAAACACGCCGCCGGGAGCCGCATCGACCAGAGGTGGTCGCCCACCAGGGCGATCACCCCCGCCTTCGCCCAGTAGTGGATCGGCGCATTGAGCAAGGCGTCGTAGGGGCGCGCCTCGCCGCGGAACGTGATGCGCAGGAAATCGCCGCTCGCGAGCATCTCCTGGGCGACGCCGTGATAGAAGACCTCGTCCATCTGCATCGGGCTGTAGCTGCCGAGACCCAGGAAGATCACGGGAACCGCCAGGAGACCGAGAGCGGCGACGTCGGTGGCCACGGTTCGGAGCACGCGTGCG
>JAYZFQ010000057.1:0-9949 GCA_036336695.1 Myxococcota bacterium | reverse complement strand
CGGTGTTCCGGAGAGAACGCTTCGCCAGTTCGATGCACTGGATCCGGCTTCGATTCACACGCTGGCCCTCGGGGATTCCCACGTGAAGCGCGGGATTCAGCCGCGGGCCCTGGAGGGGAGTTTCAACTTTGCGCTGCCCGGTGAGCGATATCCGGAGATGCTCTATCGATTGCAGTCGCTTCTGGCAGCAGGCCTCTCGGTCGACACGGTCGTGCTCCAGGCGGAACCTCACCTCGTCGCGGAACGGCCCGATCCGCACCGGGCTTTTGCGCATTACTACGCGGGTTTCGTCGACTACCCGAAGCTGGGTTGGGAGCGGGGCGAGCCACTGCCCTACCTCGCGCGTTGGCTGACGGGTCGCTACGCGCCATACGCCGGGCAACGAGGCAACGTGCTCCGTTTTCTTGATACCGGAGCTGTGCCGGAACTGCCCTGGACGCTCTATGTGCCGATGGAAGGGGGTGCGTTGCGCGGCCAGCAGGTCTTGAAGGCCCGGTCGGCCTCGGAACTCGAAAAGCTGGCGACCGATCGCGTCCGCGTCCATTTCCCTGCGTCCCCCACGGATCCCGAGGCGTTTTCGGATTTGCGGAAACTCCTGGAGTTCTGTCACCAGCGGGGGATTCGGGTGCTCCTGGTGCAGTTCCCCACGACCGACGCCTACCGTGCCGCCCTTGCGAAAGTCGTGGATGTTTCTGACTTCGATGCGCGCGTGAACGAACTTGCCGCTGAATTCGACAATGTTCGCGTCCTGGATCTCCGGGATCGATTCTCCGGGCCTTCCAATCTGCACCTGTTCGGCGACGTCGATCACCTCAGTTCCGAAGGCGCCGATCGTACGTCGATTCGAGTCGGCCGCGAACTGAGCGGGTGGAGCAGGCTTTCCGGAGGCTCTTGAGCGGCGGGACGGCCGCCGGGGCTTGCCTCGCGTCTCGTTCGGCACTTTTTCGGTTCCCGGGAGGTGCATCCGGGGGCTTCTGGCCGACCCCGGACGGGAGGCCCCGTGACGCTCGGTGAGGTCGATCCCACGCTATCCTGCGCTGAGTGAAGGGAAGAGGCAGCTCGGCGTTCGTCGCGGGCGTGATCCTTCTCGCGCTGGTTGCCGGCGCGATGCGTGCCAACAACGCATCCGTCTACCAGCTTCATTGGGGGTTCGACGCGCCCTGGAACTGGGAATACGTCGAGCACCTGACGCATACCTGGGAACTGCCGGCGCCGCACGAGGGGTGGTCCTACGCGCAGCCGCCACTCTTCTTCTACGGCTCGGCCGTGTTGGCTCGCGCGATGGACGGCGCTTCGAAGCGCGACGTGACCCGGGCAATCCGGTGGGTGAGTTCCGGGGTCGGGTTGTTGGCCATCGCGCTTGCCGTCTTCTACGTGGCCCGGGCCGCGCCGGGAGATCCCAAGCGTTGGTTCCTTGCAGCGGGTCTGCTGCTCTTTCTGCCCGCGCACATCTACATGAGCGCGATGCTCAGCCAGGAAATCCTCGTTTCGGCGCTGATCAGCGCAACGGTGGTTGGCACGGCCCTGCAACTCGGGAGGGCGCCAGACTCGCGTCACGCTCTGCGCAACGTGGCGGGGCTCGGTGTGGTCGGCGGGCTCGCCGTTCTCACCAAGCTCACCGCGGCGCTCGTGGTCCTCGCTGTCTGCCTGGCCTGGGTTCTCGATGGCCTCCGGCGCCGCCACTGGAAGCGCGGTCTTGCCTGCGCCCTCGTGTTCGGCAGTGTCGCGACGCTCGTGGGCTCTGGCTACTACGTACGCAACCTCGTCCAGTTCGGGTATCTCTACCCCCACGACCTTCCTGTTCACGCGAGGATCCACACGATGCCTCCGGGTGAGCGTTCGGTCGGTGATTACCTGAGGGTTCCCATCGCGACGTTTACGGATCCCCAGGTGCTGAACCGGGACCTGGTGGAATCCGTCTGGGGGACGACCTACACGACGCTCTGGTTCGACGGTCACCGGATCGTGCTGCCGCGCTCCGAGCGCGCCATCACTCACCTCGGAACCGCCATGCTCCTGCTCGCACTCGTTCCGAGCGTGGCCTTCGCGGTGGGCCTCTGGCGGGGGCTCCGGCGCGCCATCGCAAAGCCGGGGGGCGTGGATACGCTTTTCCTGCTCCTCGTGGCCCTGACCCTCGCGGGTTATGTCCTCTTTACCTGGCGGAACCCCTGGTACGCGACGGTCAAGGGGAGCTATCTGCTCGGACTGCTGGTTCCGTTCGGTTATTACGCGAGCGAGGTGCTTTCCGACTGGACCCGCGGTCCGGGGTTGCGTTCGTTTTTCGTGTGGTCGTCCCTGTCCGCACTGCTCGTGCTCTGTATCACCGTGTTCACGCTCGAAATGGTCTTCGTGAAGACGGACTCGGGTCCCGGTTTCGATTGGAAGAAGCACTACCCGGAATATTCGATGGAGGGAGCCCGGGCAGCCGGGTCCGTGCCGGGTTCCTGATGGAAACGGGGTCTGAAATCCGCGCGCATCCCGCGCCCCAGTGCAGGCTCTGCGGCGTGCAAGGTGCCGCGCTGTATTCGGACCTGGACGATCGTCTCTACGGCGTTGCAGGGACCTGGCAACTGCGACGTTGCCAGGAATGTGGTCTGGTCTGGTTGGACCCGCGACCGGATGCTGCCGACCTCGGACGCCTCTACGAAACCTACTACACCCACGAAGACGACGCGCGAATGAGCTTCGTGCAGCGCAGCGTGCGCCGCGGAATTCCTGCCGCGATCTTCGACTACCGCGATGCGGCAGGCTGGGCAGAACGAGTCGCCGGTCGCTTGCTGGCAGCGATCGGGCCGCTGCGGGAGGCGGCGCGGCGCAGTGTGATGGCGCTTTCCGCAGGGAGTCGGGGCCACCTCCTGGACGTCGGTTGTGGCGGCGGGCTCTTCCTCTCCGTCATGCACGACCTCGGGTGGCAAGTGTCGGGTACCGAGACGGATGGGCGGGCGGCGGCGACGGCGCGGCGTCGGGTTCCCACGGCGACCATCCACGAGGGCCTGCTCGAAGAACTCGGCCTGGCGGAGTCGACCTACGATGCCATCACGCTTTCTCATGTGATCGAACACGTCCCCGACCCGGAATCGATGTTGCGTTGCTGCGCCCGCTTGCTTCGGCCCGGTGGGCAGATGGTTCTGGTCACACCCAACGCAGCCAGTCTCGGTGTCGCGCGGTTCGGGCGAGCCTGGCGCGGTTGGGAAGTGCCGCGGCACATTCATGTCTTCGACCGGGAAACGCTCGTGCGGGTGGCCGAGAGGGCGGGCATCGAGGTCTGCTCGGCCGAGAGCGTGGCGAGTTCGGCCTTCTACCTGTACCTGGAAGGATTGAGGCTCGAACGCAGCACGCCCGGGGGCCCGCCCGCAGCGGGGACTCCTGTGAGTCGCCTCGACCGGGTGCGCGCGGTGGCGTTCTGGTTGCGGCAGTACGCAGCCGTTCGTCTCGGGCGACCGGTGGGGGAGGAAGTGCTCCTGGTCGCACGACGGGCTTCGGCTGCCGGGAGTTCGGCCTCTGGGTAGCCTCGTCGCGCGCGCCTGCCGGCCCCGAGTGTTCGGGTCGGTGCTGTTCGTGGCCAGCGTCGGCCTCGGGGTCGTGTATGCGCGCCTCGGCGTCCCATTCAACGACGAAGGTGCGATGCTCACGAATGCGGCACGCCTGTTGCGGGGCGCCGTGTTCTACCGGGATCTCGACGCCTACCCGTTTCCCCTCGCCACCTGGGTTCTCGCCCTGGCCATGAAGGTGTTCGGCGAGCATTTCACGGTCGCGCGCGTTCTGGCCGTGTTGCTCAACGTCCTCATGGTCCTCTCCCTTTATGCCGTGTCGCTGCGACTCCTCGAGCCCCGCAGGGCTGCGCTCTTCGGGGTCTTCCTGCTGGCGCTCAAGCCCCTGGCCTGGCCTGCGTTTACCTTCTACCTCTATTCCGAGTTTGCGTTCGCATTTGCGTGCGCTGCCCTTGCACTCCTGACTGCGGGGTTGGGACGGCCCGTTCGCCTCGTGTCGGCCGGTGTCTGTGCGGCCGCCGTTGTGCTCTCGAAGCAGAACCTCGGCTTCGGGCTCGTGGTTGCTTCGACGTTGGTGCTCCTCGTGCCGGGACTCCGTGCCTCCGAAGTCGACGGGAAGCAGCGCGTGCGTGATTTCGCGTGTTTTGCCGTGGGAACCGGCGTTCCGGTGCTGATCTTCCTCAGCGTACTTGCATGGCAGGGCGTACTGCCCGCGGCCTTGGAGAGCGGCGTGTTGCGCCCGTTCACGGGCTACCTCCCGAGCAGCGGCGTGCCCTTCTTGCCGATGCTCGCATGGTGGGAGTTCGGTGCTGTGGGGGGGGAGCCTGGGGCGGGCAGCTATCTCCTCCTGCACCCGCTTCGCATCGCGCAGGAACTGAACCGGGATCCCGGTGCGGTGAGCCAGGGGATCTGGGTGCTCGTCGAGGGGGGTGCGCGGTTCGTCTACACCTCGATTCCCTTTGCGTTCTTCGCCGCACTGATCTGTTGGTTGCGGCCCGCGCGGGATGCCGTAGACCGGGGCGAGCGAAGACAGCTGTTCGGGATCGCGCTCGTGGCCGCCGCGGTTTCGTTGAGTGCCTGGCCTCGGGCAGACATCTACCACGTCATCCACGTCTACCCCATGACGGGCCTGGTGCTGTTTGCCCTGGGGCAAAGGGTTTCCGGCCGCGACCGCGGGCCATGGATCGCGGTGGTGCTCGTGATGGCTGTCGTGCTCGGGAGCGTGCTGACCGCCCGGTGGTTTCTGGCGCGCACGACGATTCCCGTACGGCTGGAGCGTGCGGAACTTTATGTGGAACCCCGCGACACGTTCATCGGTCCTGTGGTGCGTGGAATCCGTGCGGCAGTAGCGCCCGGGGCTCCGATCTTCGTGTACGGTTCCGACGCGACCTACTACTTCCTCTCCGATCGCTACGGAACCTGGGTCTTCCCCCAGTTGTACCCGGGGCAGACGGGGGGCGGCCGGGGAGAGGACGTCGTCGATTCCATGCAGCAGGACCCGCCGCATCTCGTGGTCCGAGGCCGGCTGAAGTTGGGCGATCTGCCCGATGTCCGCGACTACGCGCCCGCGATCGATCGGTACGTAAAGCGCCACTATGTAAAGGACCGGAGCTTCTTCGTCCGTCATCCCGTGGCGAAACCGGCCAAGGGCGGTCGTCCCAAGATTCTCCAGCGACGTGCCGATCGCGTTTCGGCTCCAGTGCCTTGAGGGAGGCGGCGAGCGGTGTGATACGCTCGCGCTCGATCAGTGAACGGGCGGAGAGGCCCAGGCCTTGGGTACCCGGAGCCATCGATGACACGCACGCGTCTGGCCGTTGCTGCGATCGTGATTCTTGCCGCGCTCAATATCGCGCAGTTCTGGTCGGCGCGGCGTCCACCGCCGGTAGGTCTGAGCGACGAAGAGATCGAGCGCTTCGTCACGTACTGGTATCTCGGCCAGAACTTTTTCATGGCGAACCACTGGCTCGGTGTCCAGACCCTCCAGAACCCCCTGGATGCCTGGGTCACCCAGGAGATCATCCACGAGGTGCAGCCCGATGTGATCGTCGAAGCCGGGACTCACAAGGGTGGAAGCGCTCTCATGTGGGCTGCGGTCCTGGAGCAGATCACACCCGAGGCCGAGATCATCACGATCGACGTGAAGGACCAGACGCAGAAAGCGCGCATGAATCCGACCTGGGATCGACGCGTCAAGTTCTTGCACGGGAGTTCGACCGACCCGGAGATCGTCGAGACGATTCGGCAGCGGGTCGCTGGGAAACGCGCCCTGGTGATTCTCGACTCGCTTCACACGCGCGACCACGTGTACGACGAACTGAAGGCTTACGCCGAGATGGTGCCAGTGGGTGGCTACATCGTCGTCCAGGACACCGGCGCCTGGAAAGCGCAGAGTTCGAAGCTTTCCGGAGCTTCCGAGGCGATCGCGGATTTCCTTGCGGAAAACGACGCATTCGAAATCGATCGCTCACGAGAGCGGTTTCTCCTGACCAACAATCCCACCGGGTTCCTCAAGCGGGTGAAATAGCGGGCTGCCGAGTTTGCGAGAGGCCCGGGCCTAAGGGAAGTCTACGAGGTCTGGACGATCCCGCGGAGCGCGAGGTCGACCATGGGGCCCACGATGCGCGGGGAGATGCGCCCGCCGCGGGAGAAGACGGCGACCGAGATCGGGCCGACCACGATGTCCGCGAGGAGTTCGAGGTCGATGTCGTCGGGGATCTCGCCCCGTTCGACGCCGCGCTGGAGCGTGCGGATCAGGGGCTGGCGACGCTGCTTGGCGACCGGGTCGTAGAACTCCGAGAGTGCCGGGTTGTGGGCGCGCTCGCCGGCAAGACTGGGCATCACCGACGCGAGGGGGGTGCTGTTGAACGCCTGGATGTAGGCGCGCAGCATCTGTTTCAGGTCTTCCGCGACGCTTCCCGTGTCGACCTCTTCGAAGCCGGGTAACTGTCCGAAGGCTTCGACCACGAGCGGGAGCTTCGAGGGCCAGCGGCGATAGATGGTCGCCTTGCCCACCCCCGCACGGCTCGCGACGCCCTCGACGGTGAGCGAGGAAAAGCCCACCTCCACCAGCAACTCGATCGTCGCGTCGAGGATGGCCTGGTGCGCCTCCTCGCTGCGGGGGCGCCCGGCGGTCTGTTGCCGGTCGTTGGGGAGTGTCACGTTCGGTTCAGCCCGACCCCTCGATCGCCATGCGGCCTGCCCGCGATCCGCCTTCTCCTTTGGAAACGGTAACTTGCGCTGCCGTCCCCCGCTGTCTCCGCGGGTCTGGAATACGATACTATACGTTCCGTTATTGTTCCATTTCGCCGGGAGCGTTCGTGATGGCCAAGGCACCTGCGCGCTGGGACCTCGAGGTTGACTGGATCTCGATCGGGTCCGGACTCGGGGGGGTCTGCTCCGCCATCGCGGCTCACGACGCGGGCGGCCGGGCGGTGATCCTCGAAAAGGCACCCAAGCTGGGCGGGCTGTCCGGGTACGGCGCCGGCGAGGTCTTCGTGCCGAACAACCGCTGGATGCGCGAACTCGGCATCGAAGACGACGACGCGGACGGGCGGGCGTACCTGCAGTTCGTCGCCGGCGGTTTCCATCGGCCCGCGCACTTCGAGAAGATGTACGAGACGGCCAAGGAGGCGGTGGAGTATTTCGGGCGGGAGGCGGGCGTGGCGTGGCTCGCCGTCGAAGGCTTGCCCGACTACTACTACCCGAAGGCGGTGGGTTCCCATCCCGGCGGTCGTTACCTCTCGGTCGACCTCTTCGATGCGAAGGAACTCGGCGACTGGCAGTTCAAGACCTACGCCATGTCGCCTCACATCCCGCCGGCCGCGCTCCACCGGGAAATGTATGCCTGGGGCGGACTCTCATCGATCACCCAATGGGACTACGAGCTGATCGGGAAGCGAATCGAGGAAGACCAGCGCAGCATGGGCACCGGGATGATGGGCTGGCTGGTGAAGGCCGCGGTCGTCGATCGCGGGATTCCCGCCTACGTCGAAACGCCGGCCCGAGAACTCGTTACCGATGACACGGGCGCCGTCATCGGTGTCCGCGCGGAGAAGGAGGGGGCGGACTTCTTCGTCCGGGCGGAGCGGGGTGTGGTCATCGCGGCGGGCGGTTACGACCACAACAAGCCGATGGCCTGTGCCTTCGAGTCGATGCCCGACTGGAACACGTCTATTCCGCCGGGAATCGAGGGGGACAACATCGTGATGGGTACCGAGGTCGGGGCTTCGATCACCGCCGTGCCGACGTACAACCTCGCGATGTTCTACGGCTACCACATTCCCGGCGAGGAAGCGGAGGGCGCGCCGGTGTATCGAAGCGGCTGGGAGTGCGGCGTGCCCCACGCGATCTGGGTCAACAAGCGGGGCGAGCGGTTCTGCGACGAGTCCACCTACAAGGATTACCAGCCGCGCCTGCGCCAGTGGGACGGCAACGCCCAGGCGATGCCGAACATTCCCCCGGCCCTGGTCTTCGACCAGAACTACCGCGACCGCTACCCGGTGGGTTCCTATACGCCGGGTCAGGACCTGCCCGAGGGCCTGGCCCAGGTTGCAGACACGCCCCGAGAACTCGCCGCGAAGATCGGCGTCGACCCCGAGGGCCTCGAGCGCACGATCGCGCGGTACAACGAGCACGCCCGCAAGGGCGAGGACCCCGACTTCCAGCGTGGTTCCTATCCCTGGGCGAACCGGATGGTGGGCGATTTCGACTATCCGAACCCCAACGTGGCTCCCCTCGACAAGGCGCCGTATTACGGCATCAACCTGGTGCCCGTTTCCGTCGGCGTGAATTCCCACGGTCTCGAGACCGACGTCAACGCGCGTGTCGTGCACGTTCGCGGCCACGCAATTCCCGGGCTCTACGCGGTCGGAAACTCGGCGGCGCTCCTCGACCTGGGTGCCGGCTACCAGAGCGGGTGTTCGAACATGCGCGCCATCACGTGGGGTTACATTGCAGGGCGGCACGCGATGGGGAAGGGCTGAACCCTGGCCCAAGCCGAGTACACGACCACCACCCGGCTTCCGGTCGCGGTCATCTGGGATTTCGTCAAGGACATGGACAACTGGGCTCCCCTCGTCACGGGATACCAGTCACACGAAAAACAGAGCGAGACCGATTCGCTCTGGACGCTCAAGGGGGATGTCGGGGCGCTTTCGCGGGTGGTCCAGTTCCAGGTGCACATCACCGAATGGAATGGGCCGTCCCGGGTTGCGTTCTCCCTCCAGGGGCTGAACGAGTCGCTCGAGGGGGGCGGGAGCTTCGAGATGCGCGGCCGGGCTTCGGGAAAGGCGGTGCCTCGGACTTCGTCCCACGAGAAGAGCCCGGTGTTGCGCTTCTTCGAGTGGATCGTGCGCGCCGTGATGGGTCGTTCGGGGGGAGGCGTGTCGCCGGACGCTGGAGTCGACGGCGGCGACGAGAAGGCGGCGGAATTGAGTTTCCGCCTGGAAGTGAACCCCGGCGGCCCCATGGCGCCGATGGTCAACGCCCTGATGAAGCCGGCCATGCTTCCGGCCGCTGAGCACCTGGCCGAGGGCATCCTGGCAAAGCTCGCAGAGAGCCCCGGAACCAAGGCGTAGGACGGTCGTCTTGGCCGGTCGCACGCGGTGGGTGATCTTCGGTTGCTTTATCTGCCAGCTGGCTCTGGGTTACGGCTATGTCTTCGGTCCGCTGCTGGCGGACATCACCGGGGACCTCGGTTTGACGCGGACTGCCTTCGGATCCGCGCGCGTCGGCACCACGGCTGCCATGGCGCTGGCGAGTCCGCTCTTCGGTTGGCTGGTAGTTCGCGTCGGGGCAAGGCCTGTCCTGGTGGGGTCTTCGCTGCTGATCCTCGTCGCCTACGGGTGGTTGAGTCGCATCGAGTCGCTGGCCGATCTGTACGTGGGTTATGTGCTCGTGGGCCTCCTGACGACGGGCCTCGGCGACGTGACCATTGGTGCTGTCGTGTCCCAGTGGGTCGTTCGTGGCCGAGGTCTGGCCCTCGGCATCGTCTACACGGGCTCGAACTTCGCGGCCATCATCTTCGTGCAGGTTTCGACCTGGCTGGCGATCCACCAGTCCTGGCGTACGGCGCTCTTCATGATCGGGCTTGCGGGCGCCGCACTGATTCTTCCCTTCGCCGCGTTCGTCGTGCGCGACCGACGACCTGAGGATCCGTTACCGGCTCCCGAACTTGCCGTTACCGATGCTCCCAGCGGGAATGGAAGTCTCGTGTCGAATGGCGACGATATTTCCATGACCGGGATCGAGGCCCTGCGCACGCGGTCGTTCTGGATTCTGTTCTTCGCATTGTTCGGGTTCTTCTTCTACTTCCTTGCGATCCTGGATCTCTTCGTCGTTTTCCTCACCGACGCCGGGGTCGACCGCCAGGCTGCCGCGACCTATTTCAGTGCCGCGGTCGGGATGGGTCTCGTGAGCAAGGTCGCCATGGGGGCGTTCGCCGACCGTTTGGCGGCGCG
>JAYZFQ010000056.1:0-10398 GCA_036336695.1 Myxococcota bacterium | reverse complement strand
AGTGGCGCTCATGCGGCCCGACCAGGTGCTCTTCACCTACCTCCACCTGGCCGCAAACCGGGAACTCACCGAGTGTCTGTGCGACGCCGGCGTCATCGCCCTCGCCTACGAAACGATCCAGAACCCCGACGGTTCCTTCCCGGTCCTCGCGCCCATGAGCGAGGTGGCCGGTCGACTCGCAACCCAGATCGGCGTCGGCCTGTTGCAGAAGGATCGCGGCGGCAAGGGAATTTTGCTGGGCGGCGTGCCGGGCGTGGCGCGTGGCCGTGTCGTCGTCATCGGCGCCGGAACGGTGGGCATCAACGCCGCACGGGTGGCGCACGCGCTGGGAGCCGACGTCGATCTCTTCGACATCGATTTGAAGCGGCTCACCTATATCTACGACATCTTCCACGGGGAACTCAGCACGCTCTACGCCGACACGGCGAGCATCGAGCGCGCCGTGGCCCAGGCCGACCTCGTCGTCGGCGCCGTGTACGTGAACGGACGCCGGGCGCCCACCCTGGTGACCGAGGCCATGGTGCACCAGATGGCGCCGGGCTCCGTGGTGGTCGATGTCGCCGTCGACCAGGGCGGCTGCGTGGAAACCATTCACGCGACCACCCACGCGGATCCCACCTACCTGGTGCACGACGTCATCCACTACGGCGTGGCCAACATGCCGGGCGCGGTGCCCCAGACGTCGACCCGGGCGCTCACCAACACGACCCTGCCGTTCATCCAGCGCATCGCGTCGGACGGGGTGGAAGCCGCGGTGCGCGATAGCGCCTCGCTGCAGCGGGGGGCCAATGTCTGGCAGGGACAGGTGGTTCACGAGGGCGTCGCCGAGGCCCACGGCCTGCCCCTCGGCGCCATGCCTGGGAACGCCCGCTAGCGCTGTATAGTCGAACGTCCGCGCGATAGCGCGCCCGGTTTCAACGAGGAAGGACCCCATGGACAGTTTCGAAGGCAAGGTCGGCGTCGTCACCGGTGGAGGGAGCGGGATCGGTCGCGCCATCTGCCTGTCTCTCGCGGAAGCGGGGGCCGACGTCGCGGTGGCAGACATCGATGCGGACAACGCGGCAAAGGTGGCGGAAGAGGTGAGCGGGAAGGGAACCCGGGGCCTGGCGGTGACGACCGACGTGACCCGGACCGATTCCGTCGCCGCTCTGGCCGACACGGTCGTGGGGGAACTCGGGGGCGCCGACATCGTGTGCAACAACGCCGGGGTCTATCTCGGCGGCGAGATGCGTGACACCACCGAGGACGACTGGCGCTTCGTGCTGTCCGTGAACCTGGACGGGGTGTTCCGCGTAGGGCAGCGCTTTGCCCGGCTGCTGCGGGAACAGGGCCGCGGCGGGCACATCGTGAACACGGCTTCGATCGGGGGCTTCCTCGCCCATGGTGGCGCCGTGGCCTACGCCGCCAGCAAGTTCGGTGTCGTGGCCTACAGCGAATCGCTGCGCGCGGACCTGGAGCCCGACGGCATCGGGGTGTCGACGCTCTGCCCCGGGCCGATCCGGACGAACCTCGCCGATTCCGATCGCCTCCGTGCGCCCGGCGAACAGGCGGGCGGCAAGTCCCAGGCGCTGTGGGAATTCATTCGCGAGGGGATGGAGCCGGAAGCGGTCGGCGCGATCGTGCTCGACGGGATTCGCGACAACGCGGCCTACATCTTCACCGACGACTGGAGCGAACTCTTTGCCGAGCGTTTCCAACGCGTCCTGGAGGGTTTCGAGCGGGTTCGCTGAAGCCCGCGCCGCCTAGTCCCGTTTGCCGATGCCGCCCGGCTTGAGGATCGCGTAGAAGGCGGGCACCACCGTGACCGCGCCCAGCATGTTGATCGCCATCAGGACGATCAACAGCTGGGCCATCTCGGCCTGGAAGCGCAGGTTCGAGAAGACCCAGAAGAGAATGCCGCCGACAACGGTGGTTGCCGTGAAGGTGACGGCCATGCCGGTGGTGCGGATGGCCGTGCGGATGGCGTCATCTACGGCCTTGCCGCCCGCGCATTCCTGGCGGATGCGGTCCACGATGTAGATCGCGTAGTCGACGCCGATGCCGACTCCGACGGCCTGCACCGGGAGGGTGTGCACGTTGAGGCCGACACCGCGCAACGCCATGTAGGCGAGGGAGAGCAGGGTGGCCGTGGCGATCTGGAGCAGGATGATGCCCCCGCTCAGCGAGGAGCGATACGTCACCGAGTGGAGCACGAAGATCACGAAGAAGATGAGCGAGATATTCGCGAGGTGTCCGCGCTCGACTTCGTCGTTCACCGCGGCGAGCATGCCCATCAGGCCGCCGGCGAGCACGAACTGCACACCCCGGCTGTAGGCCTGGGTGGGTTGGTAGGTCGGTACGGAATCGGGCTGACGCAGGTCGTGGACGACGAGGGCATCCTCGCTCACGGCGACGGCCCGGAGGCCGAGTTCGTCGCTCTCCCACCACTCGTCGACGTCTTCGGGCTCCCATTCCTCGAGGGAATCGGGCCAGGTGAACACCCGGCCGTTGATCGCGTCGTCCTTGGCGTCGCTGTAGGCGTACTGCGCCTCCTCCCGGAATTCTTCGAGCCAGTCGGGGAGTCCGTCGGCGTCGACGGTGCGAACCTCCACGGCCTGGTACGCGTCGTCCTTCCGGACGCGGACGCCGAGGCTGTGGGAGCGCACCGGGAGCAGGGGGCCGATCATGTAGTAGAGGAAGTCCTTCACTCGTTCCGGGTGGTAGAAGGGCTGCTCGGGCCGGCCCTGGTCTTCGTCGAGGCGGATGGAAACGACCCCGATGGGGTGATCCTCGATGTAGCGGTCCGCGACGGCGATCGCGCGGCGAATGGTTTCGCCCTTGTGGTCGGGGTAGAAGACGGTGAGCGATGCCGCGCGACCGTCGTCGGTGAGGAGGGGACGCAGGGTGCCCGGAGGAGCCCCCTGGCGCACCTGGAAGATCCAGGTGCGGGTTAACGCGCCCGACGGGATGTACGCAAAACGCGGGTCGCCGTAGTTGCAGGTCCGGTTCACGGTCTTCACCAGGTCGACGAGAGAAATCGACCGCGCTGCCCCGGTCTTGGCGCGAAGTTCGCGGTCGAGACCCTCCAGGGTGGCAAGGACGCGCTTGTCTTCCACGGCCTGGCGGCGGTCGCCATCGGCATACACCACGAGCGTGTCGGCGCCGCCAAAGCGCTCGCCGAACACGCCGACGGCCACATTGGCCGGGTGGTCCGGCCAGAAGAGGGAGGTTCCCGGGCGCGCTTCCCCGATGATCGATTGGGTCAGTACGACATAGGTGGCCGAGGAGAAGATCAGCACGGTGCCCAGGGCGATGGCCCAGCGTCCTTGGGGGTGGGTCGCGGCCGCACCGAGGGCGCCCATGAGCCGGTTCATCCACCGCGGCGTGTAGTGCGCGGACTCGCGCGGTGCCGGCAGCAGGGTGATCAGGACGGGATGCAACAGTTCGACGGTAAAGACGATGGCGGCGACCCAGAACGCGCCGAAGATGCCGAGGTTGCGCATCTGCGGGATTGTCGTGACGAGGATGACCAGAAGGCCCGCCACGTCGGTGAGGATGCCCAGGGTGCCGGGCACGATGAGCTCCGCCATGGCGCTCTTGGCGGCTTCGCGCTTGGCCTGCTCCGGTTCTTCGTACTGGCCCTGGAGGCGTTCGTAATCTTCGAAGAAGCGCTCGGCCATTTGCACGGTGTGCGAGATGGCGCGCGCGGTGATCAGCATCGGGATCACGAGCACGAGAGGGTCGAAGGCGATGTTCATCCAGCCGGTGAAGCCCGTGCCCCAGATGACGGTCACGAGCGCCGCAACGAGGGGAATCAACACGCCGTGGGCGCGCCGGAAGTAGGCCCAGAGCAGCAGGAAGATCAGGACCACGGCGCCCACGATGGAGGCACCCATTTCCCACGCGTGGTGGAGGAGCCAGCCCGTGATGATGGGTTGGCCGACGACGTAGATCCGGTGGTTTTCGTCCTCCTCGGCTTCGGTCAGTTTCTGGATGTGATCGAAGATGGCTGCGTAGATTCCGGTGTTGGAGAGACGGTCCGTGACGAATTGCACGGTCACGAGGGCGGCCGTCATGTCGGGGGTGAGCAACTGTCCGAACAGGTCGGGGCGGTAGCTCAGGACCCGGTCGCGCAACCGGTCGGACTCGGCCTGGGTTGTGGGCATCGCGTCCACCAGCGGCTCGAAGCGCGTTGCGCCGTCGGCGTCGGTCGTGGACATGGTGGCGCTGCGGTGGAGCAGCGAGCGCGTCTGGTCGTGGTTGACCGGGTAGGGCGGGTAGGCGCGATCGAGGGCCTTCCGGATCTCGTCGAGGTCCTCCATGCCCCCGGCTTCGAGCTCGTCGCGGAGCGCCTCGCGTTCTTCGGTCTGGCTGTCGAAGCCCCAGCCGTCCAGGCCCTGGGTCAGCCGCTTGAGCTTGGCGAGGGTTTCGGTCTGAAAGATTGTTCCGTCTTCGACGACCAGGGCGAGGGCCACCGGCGAGGCGTTGCCGAAAAAGCCCTCGAACTTGTCCTGGGTGTCGATGAAGCGGTGTTCCGGGAAGAGGTCGCGGGCATTGGTGTCCACGCGCACCGCGGGTCCGGGAAGGGGGCGCCCCAGCGCCGTGAGGGCGGCATTCAGGACGGGGTAGAAGAAGAAAAGTGTGGCGAGGCCCAGGGCCACGGCCATGCCGCCGGCATGGTCGACCACGAACCGGGCGATTCGGTTGGTCTTTCTCACGTTCGGAACCTCGGCGGTCGCCCGGACACCGGCGGGGATTCCGCCGCTGCATCATAGCCGGAATCGCCGTTCCCGTGGTCTGAGAGCGCTTCGAGCGTCGACTGGTTCGACTCTCTCCGGGGATCTGCCGCGCGGATCGAGTAGAATCGGAGAGACCCGCGCCCCCAGCAACGGCGGCCACGCGCCGCTGCGTTGCGGAAGAGGAAGAAGCCATGTCCGCCGCCGCAGAGCTTCCGCTCCAGGAACTCGACGTCATCACCCCCGATTCCTTCCAGCAGAACGGCTATCCCCACGAAGCGTGGAAGCGGCTGCGCCACGAGGCGCCGATCCACTTCTTCGATTCCTCCGAGCTGCCGTTCTGGGCGATCACCAAGCACGCCGACATCACGGCGATCAGCAAGCAGCCCGAGTTGTTCCTCAGCCGGCCGCGCTTGTTCGTGAATCTCCGGGTCGAAGAGTTGCAGGCCCGGGGCGAGTTCGTGGACCGCCCGCCGACGCTGATCGAGATGGACAACCCCGAGCACCGGGCGTACCGGAAGATCATCATCCCGAGCTTTACCCCCGGTGCGCTCAAGAAGATCCACGCCGACGTCGACCGGATCGCGCGCAAGATCGTCGAAGACCTGCTGGCCGAAGGGGAGGGCGAGGTCGATTTCGTCGACAAGGTGGCCGCGCCGCTGCCGATCGCCGTGATCGGCTGGCTGCTCGGGGTGCCCGAGGCGGATTGGCCGAAGCTCTACGATTGGACGAACCGGATGGTCGGTTTCGACGATCCCGAGTTCAACCCGACGGATCTCGAGAACGAGGGCACGCGCGCGCTCATCGAACTCTTTACCTACTTCAACGACATGGTCGAGGCGCGGCGGCGCGACCCCAAGGACGATCTCGTTTCGCTCTTCACTCATGCCGAGGTGGATGGCAAGAAGCTTCCGCAACTCGACGTGCTGTCCTACTGCCAGGTCATCGTCGGTGCGGGAAACGAGACGACCCGCAACGCGACGAGCGGCGGCATGCTGGCCCTGATCCAGAACCCCGACGAGCGGCGCAAGCTCGCCGACCCCGCGAACCTGCGCACGGGCGTCGAGGAAATCCTGCGCTGGACTTCGCCGATCATCCATTTTGCCCGCACGGCTCGCCACGACACCGAGTTCAACGGACACCAGTTCAAAAAGGGCGATGTCGTGGCGCTCTACTACCCGTCGGCGAACCGGGACGAGGACGTCTTCGAAGACCCCTATGCCTTCCGGGTCGACCGGCAGCCGAACCGCCACCTCGCCTTCGGCGTGGGGGAGCATTTCTGCGCCGGGGCCCACGTGGCGCGCCTCGAACTCGAAATGGCGTTCAAGTACCTCCTGCCCCGGCTCGAAGAGATCGAGCTGCTTGCCGAGCCCGACCGGCTGCGCTCGAACCTGATCGGCGGCATCAAGCGGCTGCCGATCCGCTTCAAGGCCCGGTCCGCCTGATCGGTTGCCGCGGGGCTACCCCGCGAGGGCCTGGTAGGCGGCCATGACGAGTACGCCGCCGCGCAGCTCGCCCATGAGGTTCGCTTCCATCCGGTTCATCACGTAGGACACGGTGAGCTCCGCGTCCGCGTCGATCACGGCCAGTGACCCGCCCCAGCCGCCCCAGAAACAGACCCGCTCGTTCGGCCCGATCGGGAACGCGCTCGATTTGAGGCCGAATCCCATGCCGAAGCGGACCGGGACACCGAGAACGAGGTCGGGACCGTTCGTCTGTTCCTCGAAGATCGTCTCGACTCCGGCCGGAGAGAGCAGCCGCACGCCGTCGACCTCGCCCCCGCAGGCAAGGGCCGAGTGGATGCGTCCCACGCTGCGGGCATTGCCGATCCCGCCGGCGGCCGGAATTTCGGCACGCCGCCAGGCCGACTTTTGCGGCTCGCGCGCGTTCATCTGGCAGCTTTCCAGGGTCCGCTGACTCAGGTCCCCACCGACCCGGCCTGCGCCCTGGCTGAGATCCAGCTTGGGCGGAATCAGCTCGCCCACCCGCGGGTCGTGTACCGGGTCGAGGCCGATGTGGAAATCCGCGCCCAGGGGCTCGGCGACCTCCTGGCGGAAGAATGTGCCGAGGCTCATCCCGGCCACCTGGCGGACGATTTCACCCTGGAGCACGCCCTGGGTCACCGCGTGGTAACCGGACTGGGTGCCGGGTGTCCACCAGGGTTCCTGGGCGGCGACGTGTTCGGCGATGCTTTCCCAGTCGTAGAGGTCTTCCGCCGTGACGGGCGGATCGAAGCCCGACAGTCCCGCGCTGTGGCTCATGACGTGGCGGACCAGGACGCCTTCCTTTCCGTTGCGTTCGAAGCCCGGCCAGTAGCGCGCGACGGGGGCGTTCCACTCGATCTTGCCGCGGTCGGCCAGCATCAGCAGGCAGAGCGACGCCATCGTCTTCGTCGTGGAATACACGTTCACGATCGTGTCTTCGCGCCAGGGACTCCCATCGGGGCCTGCGGCGCCGGCCCAGAGATCGACCACGGGTTCCCCTGCGAGGGTGACGCAGACGCTGGCGCCCACCTCGTTGCGTTCCCGGAAGTTGCTCTCGAATGCCGCCCGGACGGGTTCGAAGCGTTCGGCGCATTGTCCGTGAATCTGCATGGGGGACTCCTTGTGGGCTTAGCCGAGGGGGCTCTCGATCGGCTTGAGGTAGAGCAACAACTGGGACAGTCCCCAGTCGGCGACGATGATGGCGAGACTGGCTCCAACGACGGCCCAGGTGATGGACCGGGGAACATCCCGGGGTTGGATGTTCGGCCGCATGCGGCCCGAAATTTCTGCAATGAGCAGAATCAGGAACATGAACACGATGCTGTGATAGAAGCTGACGAAGGGCGGGAACGTCCAGAGGGAGTGGTACTCGAGCGCCTTCGTGCCGAGCGATTGCCAGTACTGCGCGCTGCTGTCGAAGAGCTGAAAGGTGTCGCTGAGGGCGACCATCCGCGCCATCAAGAGGCTGGTCCAGACGCCGAGGGCCGTCAGCAACGGGGCGGCGAGCATCGCTGCGATCGCCGAGGGCCCGAGGGTCCAGCGGCGCGGGGAGACACCCAGGGTGCGCAGCAACTGGTTCTGGTTCGTCGCCTGCATCATGCTCACTTCGCCCGCGTAGGACCCGCCGATGCGCCCGGCGAGCAGCAGGGCGGTCAAGAGCGGACCGAGTTCGATGATGAAGCCGCGCGTGATCCCAACGGAGAAGACGCGGCGCCGAATCGCAGGCAGGTGTTCGCTCGCGATTTTTTCGAACTCGTGACCCACGACCTTGTTGAAGAGTTCCACGCCCAGCAGCTTGTCGAGGAACGACGGGTTGGGATTGATGATCTGGCGGCGCAACGTTTCGACATTTGTCGCCTGGAGGAGATCCGAGAACAACATGCTGATGGCGATCCCCGAAGCGATGAACGCGAAGAAAATCATGGGGGCGGAAATCACGAAGTAGTCGAACAGGCGCAGCCCCGTGCGCACGGCGAAGTTCCAGTGCGGGGTGGCGCGTTCCCTGGCGGGAACGTCCCCGGCCGGGTGCGCGCGGATCTGGACCTCGCGGCCGGGCGTCGCCAGGGGCTCGGCGTACTGAGTGTCGTGGGAAATGAGAATGAAGCTGTTCCCGCGCTCCATGAGGGTTGCGATGAGGGCAACGATTTCGCGGGCGTTGGCTTCGTCGAGTCCCACGAAGGGCTCGTCCAGTACGATGACCGGCCGTTTCTGGGCGAGCACCTGGGCGAGCGACGCCCGGCGCAGCATGCCGCCGCTGAGTTGACCGGGCATCTTGGCGGCGTCGCCCGGCGCGAGTCCCACGTCGGAGAGCGCGGCCTGGATGGCGTCTTCGGAAGGAGAGAAACCGGCGCGTCTCAGGGCCAGCCCGATGTTCTCGCCCACGTTCAAGCTGTCGATCAGCACCCCTTGCTGGAACACCATGCCGAGACCGGCTCGTTCGGGATCGATGCCGTCCCAGTGCACCGCGACCGCCGCGTCGGGCAGGATGCGGAGACCGAGGAGATGGAGGGCGATCGAAGATTTGCCCGCGCCCGAATTTCCCTGGAGCCACAGGCACTCCCCGTCGCCGAGCGCCAGTTCCACCGCCTCGTTTTCGAAGGGGCAGCGGGGGCCCTGGCGTTGGATTTCGACGCGAAGCTGCACGGCGGACCTCAGTGCACTGGGGCGGTTTGTCGTGTCATGCCTCGGGGGCGAGTTCCCACTGGGGGATCAGGAGCTTGCGCTTCGATGCCGGGTCTTCCGCTTCCTCGAAGACGACGCGCACCTTCTGGCCGATCTTCACGGCTTCGGGAGCGCAGCCCACGATGTTTCCCTGCACGTTGCAACCCGTAGCGCCATCGATCGAGACAATGGCGATCACGTAGGGAACCTTGTCCTTCAGCACCGGGTGCACGGGGTGGTGGACGAGGGCGGAGCTCTCGATGCGGCCGGTTCCGGGGCACGCAACGAACACGAGATTCGTTCCCTGGCACGCATAACAGAGATCGTCCGGCGGGTGCTGCGCGTGGCCGCAGTCTTCGCAGAACTGGATCTGGATGCTTCCCGCGGTGAAGAAGGGCGTGTTGTTCGGGGTGAGGTGGGGCAGGATCCAGTCGTCCCCGAGGTAGCGGCTCATCGTGTTTCTCCCGTCGGTTCCCAGGCGGAATTCAGAGGGCAGCGCCAAAGAGGACGGCGCTGCCCGGGGCGTACCCGGGGCCGCCCACGGCGAGTGAGAGTTCGACCTTCGGGGCCTGGCAGGTGGATTCGCCCCGCGACTGACGGACGGCTTCAACCACCATCTCGAGCCCGTGGATGTAGGCCTCCGCGATGTTCCCGCCGCTGGTATTGAAGGGCAGGCGCGCGTCGGGGCCTTCGAGAACGCCGTCGGCGACGAAGGCGTCGACTTCCTCGGGCTTGCAGTAGCCCATCTCGCACAGGGCCATGACCACGGGCCCGGTGAAGTTCTCGTAGAGCTGGAGGACGTCGACATCCGTGGGTTTCACCCCGGCGCGCTCCCAGATCATGCGGCCGACGTTTTCGTAGTACATGTTCGGGAACCAGCGTTGCTGGAAGGCCGTGATGCCGATGTCCGGCCCCAGGCCCTGGGCCGTTGCGAGGATCGGGACCGCCTTGCCCGGGAGGTCCTTCGCGCGTTCGGGCGTGGTGACGATCAAGGCGGCCGCGCCGTCGTTTTCCATGCAGCAGTCGTAGAGGTGGAAGGGCTCCACGATCCAGCGGGAGGCGTGGTAGGCCTCGCGAGTCAGGGGGCGGCCGTATCGAACCGCGCGCGGGTTGCGCTGGGCGTTCGCATAACAGGCGAGGGAAATGCTCGCGAGGGCCTCCTGGGAAACGCCGTGGTCGTGCATCCAGCGGGCCGTCTGCAGGGCACACTCCTGGGCGGGGGTCATCAGGCCATAGGGCAGGCCCCAGGAAAGGCCCTCGGGTGCGGCGCCCGACATCAGGCCTGCGCCGGAACCGAGTCGCTGGAACTGACCCTGGGCCAGGGCGCGAAACGCGACGACGTAATTGGCGTACCCACCGCAGATCGCGGCGTCGGCAAACTGGAGCGAGGCAGACGAGTTGTTGCCGCCGCCCGCCCAGGGGGTGGCCGACCAGCGCAGTTCGTCGAAGCCGAGGGCCGCGGCGATGCGCAGGGGGCTGTTGCGGTAATCCATGTAGGAGACCAGGCCGTCGATCTCGTTCACCGCGAGCCCGGCGTC
>JAYZFQ010000055.1:0-33175 GCA_036336695.1 Myxococcota bacterium | reverse complement strand
GAAGCGGTCGGCCGCAACGCGGTAGAGCGAACCACCACCCGACCGCACCAGCCGCTCGTCGCCCGCGGTGGCATCTCCCACCGACAAAACGAGAACGCGCGCCTCGCCCTCCGCCGACTCCGGAGCCAGGCCGAGTTCGACGCGGAAGGCCGGGTCGGCCAGGCCGGTTTCCGCGTCGGGCAGGGGATCGTCCACGAAGCCCGCGGCACGCAGGGAAGCCAGGTCGGACAGCAAGCCCCGAAGAGTCTCCGCGTCCGCGGGACCGTCGTACGGCGCCGCGACACGCCAGGCGTCGCCCTCCCGGTCCAGGGCGACACGCCCGCCCGGCCACGCTGCGACCACCCGCACCACCGCGTCGCGATCAAAGGCCAGGACGCGCTTGTCGCGCAGCGCCAAGAACTCGGGGGAAAGGTTCCGGGTGCGCCAGGTCGGAACCGTGTGGACGGCATCCGCCCCCCCGACCTGGGCGTACTGGCTCTCCCCCATTGGCGTCTCGTCGCCCGTGCGCAGTACCCACTCCTGGGCGGCGCCGCCGAAACGCAGTTCCCGGCCGGGGTTGTCCAGGCCGTAGACGGGGGCCGCCTGGGGGGAATCGAAGGTGGCTTCCGCCGCCAGAGCGGCCAGGGCCGCCGCGATGTCGTCGAAGGTCGCAGCGTCTCCGGGAAACACCAGCGGTGACAGGATCTGCCAGCCGCCGTTGCGCCGCTCGGCGCTCACGGCCACGCCGTCGGCCGTCGTCAACGACACCCGCAGGACGTCATCGGCCTCGAGTCCGGCGAACAGGCGCTTTTCGGCCTCTTCGGTGCTCTTGCGCTCCGCCGCGCCCTCGATCTCGTAGAACCACACGAAGGCGCCGAGGGCGGCCGCCACGAGCAGCAGGATGCCCGTGGTACGCGGACTCACCGGGCGTCGCGCTCCGACACACTCCGCCGCGACCACCACACGAAGACACCGACAAGGGCCAGCGCCTGGGGCAGTGCGAAGAGCGAGAGCGTTCGGATCCGCAGGAACTGCTCGCTCGAAAGCTGGAAGCGGGACGCGCGCGACAGCTGGGGCCGGATCGCGATGGCTTCGATGTCGCCCATGAGCCAGTTCACCGTGTTCACGAACAGGTCGCTGTTGCGGTAGGTCTCGATGAGTTCGTTGGAGGCAAAGTCCACGTCTCCGAAAACCGCAACTCGCGCTTCGACCGGGACTGCCGGCGCCTCTCCTTCGTCATCCGGCGCCTCGGCATCTTCGCCGAACTCCAGGATGCCGGCGACGGCGACCGAAACCGGTCCCGGAATATCGCCCTCCCCGAGTTCGGCAACGCCCTCCCCGTAGAAGGTCTCCAGGTCCCGCTCGGCCCAGGAGCCGTCTCCGGTCTGGACGAGTTCGGTGAAATCTGCGCCCGCTCCGTTGCGCACGCTCCGCGCCACGTAGAACAGCGTGGTCTCCCGCATGTCCCGGGTGATCTCGTGATCGGGGTCGTAGCTCTGGGCGAACGGCGACGTCGCGCGGCCGAAGAGCGCCAGGGAGCGATCGACGACCACGTCGTCGCCGAGGTCGACGCCCCAGGTCCGCACCCATTCTCCGAGGTCCGTGTTCGCGCGGGGGTCGAGCATCACGAGCAAGGCGCCGCCGCGCTCGAGATAGCGCTCGAGGGCCGGGCGCTCCGGCCCGAGCAGGGGACGCGTCGCCCCGGCCACCACCACCACGTCGGCATCCTCCGGAACCTCGCCGGTGGCCGCCAACAGGAGTTCTTCGACCTGGTAGTTCTCGTTGCGCAGCGCTTCGGCGGCCCGACCGAAGCTTTCCTTCCCCGCCGCCTCTTCTCCGGAGACGGGTCGTTCGTTGTGCCCCTCCAGGAAATACACGCGCTTGTCGCCCGTTCGGGACAGCTTGACCAGGGCATTGGTGACCTTCTCCTCGGTCACCTCCCGGATCTGCACCGACTCGTCTCCGAGCGACACCTGGAGAAGCCCCTGTCCCAGGTCCTCCCGGGAGAGGCCCGCCCGGGCCAGCAGGTCCGGGCGCTCGTTGGGATCGGCGTAGACGACGTCGAACCGGTCGCTCTCGTAGGCGTACCGCTCGAGGAGTTCACGCGCCGGCATGGCGTCGAGCGATGGGAAGAAGACCAGGACTTCGACGTCCTGGTCGAGCCCGGCGAGCAGCTTCTGGGTCTGGTCCGTCAGCGAGTGCACCCCCTGTTCGCTCCAGTCGAACCGGTGGTGATACCGCGTGGAAAGAAAACCGAGCATGCCGAGAATCGCGATCGCCAGGGCGGCGGAAAGCAGCGCGCTCGATCCGTAGCGTCCCGCGCGCCGCGCTTCGCCCGAGCGCATGCGCTCGCGCAACCCCTCGAGGTTGGAGAGCGCGGCCGCGATGAGAAGCCCCACCCCGATCGCCGCGTTGCCGCCGATCCAGAACGGGTCGAGATCGGCGGCGAACAATCCCACGAAGAGGTTCAGGAGCGCAAAGAGCACGCAGACCGCGCCGAAGGCACCGAGCAGCGAGGCGAATCCCATCCGTCGCCCCCCCTACCGCCAGCGCACCGACTCGACCGACGCCTTGGTGAGCACCAGGAAGATCCCGGTCATCACCACGAAATAGGCGAGGTCTGCCGTGTCGACGAGGCCCTTCACGAGTTCCGCCAGGTGGGTATCGGCCGAGAGCCAGCGCATCAAGCTCGCGACGCCCGAGCCTCCACCCCCGAGCTGCGACAACGCGGGAAGCACCATCAGGATGAGCAGCAACACGAAGGTCAGGAGAAACGCCAGCACCTGGCTGCGGGTGAGCGAAGAGGCAAAGACGCCGATGGCGACGTAGGTCCAGCTCACCAGGGCGAGACCCAGCAACCCGGCGAGGGTCTTGCCGAGTTCCGGGTCGCCGTACACGAAGAGAAGCGCGGGGTAGGCGCCCACGATCGCGACGAGCAGCAGGGCGAAGACCGCACCCGCCAGGAACTTCCCGAGCACGATGTCCCACATGGTGAGCGGGCTCGTCAGCAACAACTCCTGGGTGCCGTGGGTCTTCTCGGCCGTGAACAGCCCCATCGTCACGCCGGGGAGCAGGAAGAGCAGCACGACCGACATCGTCTGGAAGAACTGGCCGATCAACTGGTCGTTGAGGTTCCACCGGGCCAGTTCGTCGAAGGCCTGGAAGCTCTGGAGGCGCATCAGCCACTCGGCGAAAAACGCCGTCGAGGCGATGAAGAAGACGCCGGCCAGCACGGCGAAGAGGGACAGCACCCCGTAGGCCACGGGCGAAACGAAGAGTCCGCGCAGTTCCCGGCCGGCAACGTCGACGACGTGCTTCACGCCTCGCTCCCCAGCGCCCGGTCGCGGGTGGTTTCGCGCGCAAAGACTTCGTCGAGCGTGCTGCCACCCGCCGTCAGCTCTTCGATGGGTGCGTCGACGATCTTGCTGCCCTCGTGAATCAGGATCACCCGGCGGCAGATCGCTTCGACCTCGGGGAGGATGTGGGTCGACAGCACCACGGCGTGCTGGGCATCGCCCGAACCCGAGGAAGCGAGTTCCGCGATCAGGTCGCGGATCTCCCGGATCTGCAGGGGATCGAGTCCGACCGTGGGCTCGTCCAGGATCAGCACGGCGGGATCGTGGACGATGGCCTGGGCCAGGCCCACCCGCTGGCGAAAGCCCTTCGAGAGGGTACCGATCACGCGGCGACCGACTTCCTTGAGCCCACAGCGTTCCAGGGCGCGCTCGACCGCCGTGGCCCGGGCGCCCCGGGGCACGTCCTTGATGCGCGCCACGTAGCGCAGGTAGGCGTTCACCGTCATCTCGGGGTAGAGCGGCGGCGTCTCGGGCAGGTACCCCACCGCCCGGCGGGCCTCGAGCGGGGCGCCGAAGATGTCGTGCCCGGCAATTTCCGCCGTCCCGTCCGTCGGGGGCAGGAAGCCGGTCAGCATCCGCATCGTGGTGGTCTTGCCCGCCCCATTGGGTCCGAGGAAACCGACCACCTCGCCCCGCCCGATCGAGAAGGACACATCGTCCACCGCGACCACGTCGCCGTAACGCTTCGACAAGCCCCGGGCCTCGATCATGCCCTCTCCTCTTGCGGGAGCGGGAAAATAGGCGCTGAGCGGGACTGCGGCCAGATGGGACGGCGCGCTGGCGACCGGTACCCGGGGGCAGGTATCCTTGCTTCCATGGAGCCGCGATCTCTCCTCCGGATCGCCATGCTGGTGGTTGCCCTGTGGTCCGGCACGGCGACGGCCGCTCCGCCGCCGGGAACGATTCACGGCGAGTACTGCACGCCGGCGGGCTGCGCCGGGTCGACGAGCAGCGCGGTCGGCCAGTTGGCGGCCTTCGGCCTGGCCCTGGGTATCACCCTCCGGGCCAGTCGACGCCGCCGTTCCGGCACCCGGTAGCCACGTCGCCGCCCGCCCCCCCGGCCGGGAATTCAGGATGCGGCGTAGACGGTGACCCAGAGGAACGAGCTCGACGAGCCCGGAATCTGGCCGCCGCGGCCAGCCTCGTAGCGCACGCTCGGCCCGGACTCGGAACCGCCGACGATCTCCTTGAAGGCCTCGATCTTCGCCTCGGGGTCTTCGGGATTCAGGCCGTGGAAGACGATCTCCACGCGCGGCTTGGCCTCGAGAACGTTGAGCACCAGGGTGGCCAGGGTGAACAACTTCCCAATGCCCTCCACCGCCTCGACGGAAAAGCGCGGCACGCTGATCTCGTCGAGATCGAAGCGATAGTCGAGACGCATGGCGATCCCTCCTGCACGCCGGACGCACCGGCCGGGGGGACGTATCGCGCCGGGGACGGGGGGTGTCAAGCACGCACCCCGGGGCTTGCCCCGGCGCGACGCGCCAGCCCGCGGTATGTGCGTAACCCACTGAAAGCAGTAGACTATTCCGTTAGTGGCCCGGACCGTCGTCGTCGTTCCCACCTACAACGAGGCCGAGAACCTCCCGCTGCTGGTCCGCGACGTGCTGACGCAGGACCCGGGGATCGAGGTGCTCGTCGTCGACGACGCGTCCCCCGATGGCACCGGCAAGCTCGCCGACGACCTGGCCGCCGAGCACCCGGGCCGCGTCCACGTCCTCCACCGCAGCGGTGCGCGCGGGCTGGGCATCGCGTACCGAGAGGGTCTCCGGCAGGCCCTGGAACTCGGCGCCGACCAGGTCGTGCAAATGGACGCCGACTTCTCCCACCCGCCCGCCAGCCTCCCGGAGATGCTGCGCGAGATCGCGGACCACGACGTCGTGATCGGCTCCCGCTACCTGAAGGGCATCACCGTCGTCAACTGGCCGATCGAGCGCATCCTGATCAGCTGGTTCGGGAACCTCTACGCGCGGAAAGTTACCGGCCTCCGGGTCTCCGACGCGACGGGCGGCTTCCGCTGCATCCGGCGGGAAATGCTGGAACGCATCGGCTTCGAGAAGATCCGCTCCGACGGCTACGCCTTCCAGATCGAGATGAACCACCGCTTCCAGCACTATGGCGCCCGGGCGAAGGAAATCCCCTTCTTCTTCCTCGACCGCGAGCGCGGCGAGTCGAAGCTCAGCCTGGCCATCGCCGTCGAGGCGCTCTGGGTGTGCGTATGGCTGCGTTTCGCGGCACTCCTGGGCCGCGTCTAGCCCCTTGGCCGCACGCTTGCGCGTCCTGGTGCTGAACGAGCGCGACCCGCTCCACCCGAAGGCCGGCGGCGCCGAGATCCACGTGGCGGAGATCGCGAAGCGGCTCCCGAGACACGGCATCGACATGACGCAGCTGGCCTGCGCCCACCCCGGCACCCGGGCACCGGCCGTGGAAGAAATCGAGGGCATGCACGTCCGGCGCCTCGGACCCCTCCCCCTCTACTACCCCCGCGTCGTGGCGACGACCGCCCGGGAGACCCGTGCCGGGGCCTGGGACGTCGTCGTCGAGTGCCTCAACAAGGTGCCCTTCTGCGCGCGGGCGTACTCCGCGGCGCCCGTGCTGGCGGTGAACCACCACCTCTTCGGGCGCAGCGCCTTCGCCCAGGCCGCGTGGCCCATCGCCGCCGGCGTGGTGCTGATCGAACGGCTCATCCCGCGCGTCTACCGGGACGTGCCCTTCCTCGCCATCTCCGAGAGTTCGCGCCGCGACCTGGTCGCGCGGGGAATCGCCGAAGCGCACATCGAACTGAACTCCCTCGGCATCGCGCCCCCCACGCGCGAGCCGACTCCCGTTTCCGAACGGCCCCAGCGCATCGCGTACCTCGGGCGCCTCGAGCGCTACAAGCGCGTCGACCTGCTCGTGCGCGCCTGTGCACAACTGGCCCGGCAACGACCCGACCTCGAACTCGTCATCGTCGGGCGCGGGGGCGAGAGCGCGCGACTCGAGGCCCTGGCAAAGGAACTCGGCCTGGGCGACCGCACCCACTTCACCGGTTTCGTGTCCGACACGGAACGCGACACCTGGCTCGCCGGCACCCGCGTGGCCGTTTGCCCCTCCTTGAAAGAAGGCTGGGGACTCACGGTGATCGAGTGCAACGCCCTCGGCGTCCCCGTGGTCGCGACCGACGCACCGGGCCTGCGAGACGCCGTCCGCGCGGAAGAAACCGGCCTCCTCGTCCAGGACGGCCCCCCCGAAGTCTTCGTCGAGCGGCTCGCCGCCAGCCTGGGTTCGCTCCTCGACGAACCCGAGCGCTTGGCCGAGATGGCCTCGGCCGCCCGAGCCTGGTCCCGGCGCTTCGACTGGGACGCATCGGCGGAACACATGGCCGAGGCCCTGAGGAAACGCGCCGCTGCGCCTTGACCCGGCCGAAACCCGAGGAAACGCGCCGCTGCGCCTTGACCCGTGGCGATGGGCGCGGCAGCGTCACGAGGGGCGGGCCGGGCCCGCACTGGGGGGAATGCTCAATGTCTCGAAGGATTCCGCGCCTGGGCCGGGCTGCGCTTGCCGCGGTCTGCCTGGTACTCGGGTGCGGCGGGCCGCAAGACGAGACGTCCCGCGGCGCGGCGTCCGGTCCGGAAACGATCGATACGACGGCAGAGGAAACCGCCGAAGGCCCGCCCGAGCGCGGGGACTGGCTGGTGCTCCACCTGCTCTCGGACCCCGAGAACCTGAACCCCGTCACGGCGAGTGATGCCGGGGCGAGCCAGGTGCTGAACTGGATCTTCCAGTCCCTGCTCACGATCGACCCCGAGACCCTCGAGCAACGCCCCGTGCTCGCGCGCAGCCTTCCGAAAATCTCCGACGACCACCTCACCTACACCTTCACGTTGCGCGACGACATCAACTTCGCCGACGGCACGCCGCTCACCGCCGAAGACGTCGTCTTCACGGCCAAGGTGATCCGGAACCCGAAGGTGGCCGCCCCGCATCTCCGAAACTACTACGACTCGGTCCGGAACGTGGTTGCGGTCGATGCCCATACGGTCCGTTTCGATCTGCGGGAACCCTACTTCCGAAACGAGTGGACCCTGGGCTCGCTCGACGTCCTGCCCCGCCATTACTACGACCCGGAAGACCTCCTGTCCGGAATCGGAGTCGCCGATCTCAACGCCTGGGAAGACCTGAGCCCCGAGCAGCAGGAACGGGCCAGGCGCTTTGCGAAGCAGTTCAACACGGGCTACCAGCGCCGACCCATGGGGAGCGGCGCCTACGTGCTCGCCGACCCCAAGCGAGACTTCGTTACGGGGCAGCAGATCGTCCTGCGCCACCGGGACAACTTCTGGGCGCCCGATGACACGGACCTCGGCGACGGGTGGTTCGACCGCATCGTGTTCCGGATCATCAACGACCGGGAAGCCGCGTTCGTTGCACTGAAGGCCGGGGACCTCGACGTGATCGGCCTCACGCCGATCCAGGCCGTCCGACAGGCCGGTACCGAGCGCTTCCAGGAGCGCTTCGGCAAACAAGCCGAGATCCGCGGGGCCTACACCTACGTCGGCTGGAACCAGCGGCGAAAGATCTTCCAGGATCCCCGGGTGCGCCGGGCGCTCTCACACCTGGTCGACAAACGCAATCTGGTCGACAAGGTGATGCTCGGGCTCGCCGAGCCCGTGGAGGGGCCCGTCTTCAACAAGCGCCCGGAGTACCGGGACGCCCTGGAGCCCTGGGAATATTCGCCGGCAAAAGCCAAGGCGCTCCTCGCCGAGGCGGGCTGGGAAGATACCGACGGCGACGGAATCCTGGACAAGGAGATCGACGGGGAACGCGTGCCGCTGCGCTTCGAACTCATCTCGAACGCGGGAAACGACGAGCGCAAGAAGGTCGGGCTCGCGGTGATCGACAGCTTCAAGAAGAACGGCATCGACGCCTCGTTCCGCTCCGTCGACTGGTCGATCCTGCTCGACAAGGTGAGCCACTTCGACTACGACGCCGTCGTGCTCGGCTGGACGAGCGGCGGGGCGGCCATCCCCCCGGACGGCTACCAGATCTGGCACTCCTCCCAGGCCGTCGAAGACGGGTCGAACCACGTGGCGTTCGTGAACGAGGAGGTGGACGGCATCCTCGAGGCCTACCGCGTCGAGTTCGATCCCGAGCAACGCAACCGCCTCTACGACCGCTTCCAGGAAATCCTGTACGAGGAGCAGCCCTACACCTTCCTCTACGCTCCGTCTGCGGTGACGGCGTGGGACCGCCGCTTCGCGGGCGTGCGCTGGTACCCCGGCATCGGCACCCGGCTCAACGAGTGGTGGGTGCCCAAGGACCGACAGCGGCATTGAGGTCGCGGCGAAGCCTTGCTCCAGTACGTCGCCCAGCGCCTGCTCCTGCTCATCCCGACTTTCGTCGGCATCACCTTCCTCGCCTACGCGATCATGCTCCTCGCGCCCGGCGACCCCGTGGACCTGTTCTTTGCTGGCGGCCTCGGCGCCGGCACCGAGGGCGTCGACTCGGACCGCCTGGCCGAAGTCAAGGCGGACAAGGAGGAACTCCGGCGCGAACTGGGACTCGATCGGGCCATCCCCGTCCAGTACGCCTTGTGGCTCGGGCGACTGCTCCAGGGCGAGCTGGGCACGAGCTTCAAGGACCGGCAACCCGTCTGGGACAAGATCCGCGCACGGCTGCCCATCACGATCATCATCAACGTGCTGGCGATCATCCTGACCTACCTGATCGCGATCCCACTCGGCATCTACTCCGCCGTGCGCAGCGGCAGCGTCTTCGACCAGATCTCGACGCTCACGGTCTTCATGCTCTACTCGCTGCCGGTCTTCTGGATCGGGACGCTGATCATCATCTTCTTCGGTGGCGGCGACTTCTTCGCCTGGTTCCCGCCCGGGGGCCTGCGTTCGCTGGACTACGACACGAGCTGGTCGTTGTGGCAGAAGCTTTCGGACTACGCCTACCACCTGGCGATGCCCCTGCTCTGCACCACGTACACGGCCTTCGCAGCGCTGTCCCGGTTCATGCGCACGTCGATGCTCGAGAACGCCCGGCAGGACTACATCCGCACCGCCCGCGCCAAGGGCGTATCCGAACCGGTGGTGATCCTGAAGCACATGCTGCGCAACTCGCTGATCCCGGTGATCACCATCCTCGCCGGCCTGCTGCCCGCGCTGATCGGCGGGTCGGTCATCATCGAGACGATCTTCTCGATCCCCGGCATCGGCCAACTCGGCTACCAGTCCGTCCTCGCCCGGGACTACCCCGTCGTGATCGCGCTCTTCGCGGCGAGTTCGTTCCTGACGATCCTGGGCATCCTGATCTCCGACATCGCCCTCGCCTGGGTCGATCCGCGCATCCATTTCGGCAAGGGGCGCGCATGAGTTCCGGGGCCCAGAACTACCGCGGCCGGGTCTGGGCGGAACTCCGCCGCCAGAAGCGGGCGGTGTGGGGCCTGTCGATGGTGGTCACCCTGGCGGTGATCGCCGTGTTCGCCGACTTCATCGCGGGCGGAACGCCCCTCTACCTACAGGTCGATGGCCAGAGTCATTTCCCGCTCTTCCGCGAGTACGCGGCTCGGGCGGGAATCGCCAAGTTGCCGCCGGAACTCGCCGGGGCCGACTTCCGCGAACTGAACCGCCGGGCCGACGCCGCGATCTGGCCGCCGATCCCCTACGCCTCGACCGCCGTGGACATCACCGGCGAAGTCTTCGCGCCGCCTTCGGCCCAGCACTGGCTCGGCACGGACGCGCTGGGCCGGGACGTCGCGTCCGGAATGATCCACGGAACGCGCATCTCGCTCACCATCGGCCTCGTGGTCGTCGCGATCCAGGCGACCATCGGGATCCTCCTCGGCGGACTGGCCGGCTATTACGGCGGGTGGATCGACATCGCCCTGTCGCGGATCTTCGAACTCATGCTCGGCATCCCCACCTTCTTCCTGATCATCACGGTCGCGGCGATCTTCCCGCCCTCGATCTACGCCATCATGGCGATCCTGGGGTTGACGGGCTGGATCGGCATCGCCCGGTTCATCCGGGGCGAGTTCCTGAAGGTGCGCTCCCTCGACTTCGTGACGGCCGCGCGCGCCATCGGCGCCTCGGACACCCGGGTCATGTTCGGGCACATCCTGCCCAACGCCGTCGCCCCGGTGCTCGTCTCCATGGCCTTCGGCGTGGCTACCGCCATCCTGACCGAGTCGGCCCTCTCCTTCCTGGGCATCGGCGTCCCCCAGCACCTGGTCACCTGGGGCTCGATCCTCGCCGAATCCCGGGCGAGCACCTTTGCCTGGTGGCTGGCGGTCTTCCCCGGAGCGGCGATCTTCTTGACCGTGACGGCGTACAACCTTTTGGGCGACGGCCTCCGCGACGCCCTCGATCCGAAGCTCGACGTCCGGTGAGCCTCCTCGAAATCGACGACCTGCACGTCTCCTTCTTCACCCGGGCCGGGGAACTGCCCGCGGTGCGCGGCGTCAACCTGAACCTCGAGGCCGGCCAGACCGTGGCACTCGTGGGAGAATCCGGCTCGGGCAAGTCGGTGACGGCCCTCGCACTCATGGGTCTCGTCGATACACCCGGCCGCATCGTCAAGGGCCAGGTTCGCTTCGGCGGCCAGGAACTCACCCAGCTTCCGCCGCGCGAGCTACGGGCCATCCGCGGGCGACGCATCGGCATGGTCTTCCAGGAACCGATGACGTCGCTCAACCCGGTGTTCACGGTCGGGGACCAGATCGCCGAGGTGCTGCGCATCCACCTCGGGACCCCGGCGCGCCAGGCGCGCGACGAAGTCATCGAGATGCTCCGGCGCGTGGGCATTCCCGCGCCCGAGCGCCGTGTCGACAACTACCCCCACGAACTGTCCGGCGGCATGAAGCAGCGCGTGATGATCGCCATGGCGCTGGCGTGCAAGCCGGAACTGCTCATCGCCGACGAACCCACCACGGCACTCGACGTCACGATCCAGGCCCAGATCCTCGACCTGCTGACGAAGCTCCAGGAAGAAATGGGGATGGCGATCCTGTTGATCACGCACAACCTCGGTGTCGTGGCCCACTTCGCGCGGGACGTCGCCGTCATGTATGCGGGCAAGCTCGTCGAGCATGCCGGGGTGCGCGAACTGTTCGCGGATCCGCAGCATCCCTACACCCGCGCCCTGTTGCGCGCCCTGCCCCGACCGGGGCGAGAGCGGGAATCCCTCGCGGCAATCGCCGGGACCGTGCCCTCTCCCCTCGACTTTCCCGCCGGCTGCGCCTTCCATGACCGCTGTGCCGAAGTGCTCCCCCGGTGCCCCCACGAGCCGCCGCCCCTCGTCCCGACGGCGGCGGGTCACGAGGCCGCCTGTTGGCTCCACCACCGGGAGGAGACCCCGTGAACGGGGAAACGCCGCTGCTCGCAGTGCGCGACCTGAAGAAGCACTTCCCCGTACGCGGTGGCGTGTTCTCCACGGTGAACGCCTGGCTGAAGGCCGTCGACGGGGTCTCCTTCGATATCGCACAACGTGAGATCTTCGCTCTCGTCGGAGAATCGGGGTGCGGAAAGACGACGGCGGGACGCACCCTGCTCCGGCTCATCGAACCCACCGACGGGAGCGTGACCTTCGACGGCCGACCGGTCTTCGAGCTCTCCGGCCGAGAACTCCACGCCCTGCGCCGGCGCATGCAGATCATCTTCCAGGACCCCTACAGTTCGCTCAACCCGCGCATGACGATCGGCGGCATCGTCGGAGAACCCCTCCGGATCCATGGAATCGCCAGCGGCGCCGAACTCGAGCGCCGGGTCGATGCCTTGCTCGAACGGGTGGGGCTCGCCCCCGCCTACCACGCGCGCTATCCCCACGAGTTCTCGGGCGGACAGCGCCAGCGGATCGGCATCGCGCGCGCCCTCGCCCTCGAGCCGGACCTGATCGTCTGCGACGAAGCCGTGTCCGCCCTGGACGTTTCCATCCAGGCCCAGATCCTGAACCTGCTCCAGGAACTGCAGGGCGACCTCGGGCTCTCCTATCTCTTCATCAGCCACGACCTGAACGTCGTCCAGCACCTCGCAAACCGGGTGGGCGTGATGTACCTCGGCCGGCTCGTCGAGATGGCGAGCGCCGCAGACCTCTTCCGCGAGCCGCTCCACCCCTACACCCAGGCACTCATCTCCGCGAACCCCGTGCCGGACCCCACGCTCGAACTCGAGCCCCAGGTGCTCTCGGGGGAGGTGCCCTCCCCCCTGGCCCCGCCGCCGGGTTGCCACTTCCACCCCCGCTGCCCCCACGCCACGGAGCGCTGCCGCCGGGAAACCCCGAAACCGTTGCAACGCGGCGCGCGGCAAGTGGCCTGCCACCTCTACGACGAGGGCTAGCGCGCCCGTGTGGCGCCCCGTCGCAGCGCTCGCGGCCCTCGTGGCGGTGACCCTCGCGGCAATCGGTCTCACCTTTTCCAGCGCGACACGCACGCCGGCCGACTTCCGTTTCGTGAACGGGACCGAACCCAAGACCCTGGATCCGTCGCTCATGAACGGACAACCCGAGATGCGCGTGGCCACCGCGCTCTTCGAGGGGCTCACCCGGCGCGACGCGAAGACGCTGCAACCGGCGCCGGGTGTCGCCGAAACGTGGGAAGTCTCGGAAGACGGTCTCACCTGGACCTTCCACCTGCGCGAAGACGCGCGCTGGAGCGACGGCCGGCCGGTGACGGCCGACGACTTCGTCTACGCGTGGCAGCGTCTCCTCGACCCGACAACCGGAGCCGAGTACGCCTATTTCCTCCACGGGCTGGTCGGCGCGCGGGCCTACAACCGCGGCGGCGCCGCCGAAGCCCCCCGTTTCGGCGTGGACCAGGGGGTGTTCGCACCGGATCCGCACACCCTGGTGGTCGAGCTCGAAGCGCCGGTGCCGTACTTCCTCGAGTTGACGTCCTTCTTCGCAACCCTGCCGGTGCCGCGCTGGGCCGTGGAAACCCACGGCGACCGCTGGTTCCTGCCGGGACGCATCGTCGGGAACGGACCGTTCCTCCTCGATCACTGGCGGGTGGGAGACCGCATCCGCCTGGTCCGCAACCCCGACTACTGGGCCGCCGAAGCCGTCGGCCTCGAGACCGTCGATGTCCTCTCGATCGAACAGCCCACGACGGCGCTCAACCTCGCCCTGGCCGGGGAAGTCGACTGGCTGCCCTCGCTGTACCCGCCGGAACTGGTCGACGTCCTGCAGGAGCGCCCGGATTTCTACAGCGGCCCGGGCATGATCGTCTACTTCTACCGGCTCAACGTCACCCGCCCGCCCCTCGACGATCCGCGGGTGCGCCAAGCCATCGGCCTCGCGATCGATCGGCGCGAGATCACCGACGCGCTCCTGCGCCTGGGCGAGATTCCCGCCACGGCGATGGTCCCGCCCGGCATGCCCGGTTACGGCACGCCCACCAGCGGGCTCGGTTTCGACCCGGCTCGCGCCCGGGCGCTCCTCGCCGAAGCGGGTTTCCCGGGCGGCGAGGGCGTTCCCGAACTCGGCATCCTCTACAACACCCACGAACGACACCGCCAGATTGCCGAGCTGATCGCGGACCAGTTGCGCCGGAACCTGGGGCTACGCGTTCGCGCCTACAACCAGGAGTGGCAGAGCTACATCGCCAGCACCCGGGCACTCGACTACGACATTGCCCGCGCCGGCTGGATCGGGGACTACCTCGACCCGAACACCTTCCTCGATCTCTTCGTGACGGGAAACGGAAACAACAACACCGGATGGGGCGACCCGGACTACGACTTGCTCCTCGCCGCCGCTGCGAACGTGGGCGCGGCGAGCCAGGACCCCGCCGCGCTGCTTGCCGCGGCGCCCGAGCCCGACGCCCTGGCCGCGGCCCTCGCGCCCCTCGACGAGGAGGTCGACCCGGCTCAGCGCACGGCACAGCTTCGCGCCCTGCGCCTGGAACTGCTCCGCCAGGCGGAAACCCTCCTGGTCGCCGAGGGCTTTCCCGTGATCCCGATCTACTTCTACGTCGCCAGCGGCCTCGTGCAACCCGGGGTCGAGGGGTTCTACTCCGAACTCTCGCTTCCCGACGGGAGCCGCGCGGCCAACCTCCAGGACATCCACCCCCTGCGGGATATCCGCGTCCCGGCGGCGAGGAACTAGCAATGGGCGTGTTCGAGGCCATCGCGCTGGCCGCGGCCTTCCTCGCGTTGGCCGGAACCGCCTGGCTGCCCTCACGCGCCCTCCGGAGCGTCGGCGGCGCCTGGGCGGCCGCCGGTCTGCTCGTGGCGCTCCGCCCTCTGCTCGGCTTCGCGCCGGCCGCCCTCCTGGCCGTCGCCCTCGGCGCACTCGCCGCGTGGCGCCTGCCCGAAGCCGTCCTGCGCCGCATCGCCTTCGCCCTGCCCTCGCTGCTCCTCCTCACCTACGTCACGGCCGTGCTCATGTACCTGGCGCCCGGCAGCCCCTTTGCGAACGAGCGCGCGGCGCCGCCCGAAGTAGAGCGCACCCTGCGCGAACGCTACGGGGTGCCCGAAGACGCCACTGCGTTCTTCACCATCTACGTCGAGCGCCTGGTGGTCGAGGGGACCCTGGGGCCCTCGATCAAGGTGCAGGGAAGGAGCGTGGAGGATCTGCTGCTCCCCGCCCTTCCCGTCAGCCTCGCCCTCGGCGCCCTCGCCCTGGTCCTGGCAGTCGTCGGCGGCGTCGCCCTCGGGGTCTGCGCCGGGCTCCGGCCCGGTTCCGGGGTCGACCTGTCGAGCATGGGTCTCGCACTTCTCGGTGTATCGCTGCCGAACTTCGTCGTGGGAGCCCTCCTCATGATCCTCTTCGGGATCGCTCTCGGCTGGCTTCCCGTCGCGGGCTGGGGGGGCTACCGCCATCTCGTTCTCCCCGCGATCACCCTCGCCCTTCCGACGGCCGCCTACGTCGCACGCCTCACCCGAAGCGGGACCATCGACGCGATGCAGCAGGACTACATCCGCACGGCGCGGGCCAAGGGCCTGCCCGAGCGCCTCGTCGTCGCCAAGCACGCACTGCGGAGCGCCCTGCTTCCGGTCGTGTCGTTTCTCGGGCCGGCTGCAGCGGCGATCATGACCGGCTCGTTCGTGGTGGAAACCCTCTTCGGCATCCCGGGCATGGGGCAATGGTTCGTCAAGGGCGCGATCAACCGCGACTACTCCGTGGTCATGGGTACCGCGCTCGTCTACTTCGCGTTGATCACGGCCTTCAACCTCGCGGTGGACCTCGTCCTGGCCTGGCTCGACCCGCGCGTGCGAGAAGCCCAGTGAGCGCTTCGAACGCAGCCCTCCCCCGCAGCGCCGGGCCGTGGCGGCAGGCCTGGACACGCCTTCGGCGCAGTCCCGCCGCCGTGACGGGCGGCGTGCTGTTCGCGGCGATCACCGCGATCTGCGTCTGCTTGCCGTGGCTGCTCGGGCTGGATCCGGTGACCACGGATCCGGCGGCACGCAACCTGCCGCCCTCGCCCCTGCACCCGTTCGGCACCGACGCTCTCGGGCGAGACCTGCTCGCCCGGGTACTCATCGGGGGCCGGACGTCCCTGCTCATCGGCGTGGCCGCCACGGCGAGTTCCGTGCTCATCGGCGTCCTCGTCGGCGGGGCCGCCGGCCTGTACGGCGGACGGGTGGACGAGGTGCTGATGCGGTTCGTCGATTTCCTCTACGGCGTCCCGTACATGTTCCTCGTCATCCTGGTGATGCTGCTCTTCTCGGACACGGCGCGCGGCGAACCGCTGCCGGTCTTCCTCGCCCTGGGCCTGGTCCAGTGGCTGACCATGGCGCGAATCGTGCGCGGCGAGGTGTTGGCGCTGCGCGGCCGCGACTTCGTGCTCGCCGCGCGGGCACTCGGTGCGTCCGACGCGGGCATCCTGGTGCGCCACCTGCTCCCGAACACCATCGGCCCCATCGTCGTCTACGCGACGCTGACGGTGCCCGGGGTCATCATCCTCGAATCGTTCCTCTCGTACCTCGGACTCGGAGTGAGCCTCTCCTGGGGGCAACTCGTGGCCGAGGGGGTCGCCGTGGTCAACCCGCTCCGCAGCTACTGGTGGCTGCTCTTCTGGCCGGCAACGTTTCTCTCGGCCACGCTGCTCGCGCTCAATTTCCTGGGGGACGGACTGCGGGACTCCCTGGACCCGCGGAGCCCGGCAGGCGGAACCAGTCCGGCGGGAGATCGGCATTGAGTTCGAGATCGCGCAGTTCGACCGCGGCCCGGGTTTCGTCGCCGGTGACCAGGACCAGGTGGTGGGGGAAGTCCGCGCCGCCGACCGCGGCGAATGCTCCGTAGTCCACGCTCCACGCCGGGGACCCGGCGTCGCCCAGTTCCTCGACGCGCACCACGCGGCCCTGGAAGTCGAAACGAATCCGCCGAACGACGCGACCCGACGCGTCGCCGAGGTCCACGCGCACGTCGCCCGCGGCATTGGCGGCGGCGGCCACGAGCCCGAGGGGCGGTGCCGGCGCCGGAATGCCGAGCAGCACCGCGATCACGTCCTCGGGGTCCAGGTCGATCCCCGCCAGTTCCCGGAGCAGTCCCGGGGTGACCCTGCCCCCCTGGGCCGGACCCTGGCCGGCCTGGAGGAACGCGTAGTCGGGGCCCGCGATGACCAGCACCGCGAGGGTCTGCCCGAAGAGCCCCTGCACCTCCACCCGAAGCTGGTCGGGCCGCTGGACCAGGACAACCTGTTTCCCCCGCAGTCGCAGCGCGGGACCCTCGACCGATAGCCGGGCGCGGCCGCGCAAGGAGTGCCGTCGTTCGCCGTCCGACTTCCAGGCGGCGAGGAAGCGTTGCGGGCGGGGGTCGTCGGCCGGCAAGGGCTCGAACGACGGGACGGGAGACCGGCAGGCACCCAGGGCCAGGGAAAGCAGCAGCACCGCCGGCACGGCGGCGACGCGACCCGCGGAGCACATCGCGCTAGCGCAGTTCCTTCTGGAGGGCTTCGAGCTTTTCCACCAGGTCGGGCTGCTCGCTCTCTCGCGGCTCCATGTGGACCGCCTCTTCGAATCGCTTGAGCGCGCGCTCCTTGTCGTCCAGCAGGAGATAGGTGTCTCCGATGTGCTCGAGGATCACCGGATCGCCGCCGGTGAGTTCTTGGGCCCGCTCCAGTTCGAGGAGCGCGCGGTCGAGCAGGGGCTTCGCCTCGTCCCTGCGGCCGCTCTCGATGAGCGGACGTGCCCGCATGTAGTAGACCCAGCCGAGACTGTCGACGATATAGCCATCGTCGGGTCGCAGTTCGATCGCGCGCAGGATCATGCTCTCGGCCTCATCGAGCTTGATACCGCGCTCGGCCCAGGTGTAACCGATGTAATTCAGGGCGCTGGCGTTGTCGGGGTTCCGCTCGAGCGCTTGCAGCATGTAGTCGACGGCCTGGTCCGGCTCGTCGGCTTCGCCGTAGACCACGCCCATGTTGAACAGCAACTGGTCGCTGTCCGGCTGCTCGGCCAGCATCGCCCCGACGACCGCAACCGCTCCGTCGAGATCTCCGGCCTTCGCGCGCAAGGTGGCCGAGTACAGCCGCATTTCGTCCGTGTCGCGAACCGCGCGCGCGCGTTCCACCTCTTCCAGCGCCTCCTGGTACTCACCGCGGCGCTCGTAGATCGAAGCGACCTGGGCGCGGGACTCAGGGTAGTAGCGGTGGTCCTCGGGAATCCGGCTGAACGCGACGATCGCGGCGTCGGAATCCCCGATGCGCCGATCCACGACACCCAGGAAGAAGGCCACCTCGTAGTCCGCCGGGCTGTCGCCCACGGCGCGCTCGAAACGGCTCCGCGCTTCCAGGTAGCGCCGCACCTCGAAGAGCAGATACCCCAGGCGCACGGACGACTGGACGTCTGCGGGGTAGCGCTCTTCGATGAGCATGAAGGTGGCCAGGGCGCCGTCGACGTCTTCCAGGGCCAGCTGGGCCTCGCCCAGTGTCACCAGGGTCCGGTGATGCTCCGGATGCCGATCCAGGACTTCGCGGTAGAGGGCCACTTCTTCCGCATGGGCGTCGCGCTGACGCAGCATGCGCCCCAGGGCCCCATAGAGCCGCAGGTTGTCGGGATCCTGCCGGATGGCCTCGCGAAGGGCGCCTTCCGCGTCCGCCCCGCGATCCATGCGCTGGTAGACGTTGGCGACCGCAATCCGCCCGCGCGGATCCGCCGGATCCTGGTCCACCATCCAGAGCGCCGTTTCGAGGGCGTCATCGGTACGCCCGGCCTCCAGGTAGATCTGGTAGAGCAGGAACGCCGCGTCGAAGCTCACGGGCTCCCCGCCCTCCACGACCAGCACATCCTCGGCGTCTCCCGTGCGGCGCTTGATGCGGTAGAACTGCGCCACGAACAGGCGCGAAGACTCGTCCTCGGGATCGAGTTCCAACGCGCGCTCGGCGTGGTCGATCGCCTCGTCGATCCGGTTGTGCTGGGCCAGCACTGCGGCCAGCTTGCGATTCAGGTAGGCCGAGTCGGGGTCCTTCGCCGCGGCACGCGAGTACGCTTCCAGCGCCTCCGAGGCACGCCCGTCCACCGCCAGCTGCTGCGCGACCAGGACGTCGTACTCCGGCGGCGCGTCCGGCCGCACCACCGGGCCATCGCGCTGCGCGCTCTTCCCGAAGGGCAGGCCGACACCGCTCGCGGCGCACCCGAACTCCAGGACGAGCAGAGCGCACAGAACGATTCGCGAGGCCCGGCGCGCGCTCATCGGACCCCCAGGTACCCCTTCTCCTCGAGGAAGCCGATCAAGGCCGCCACGCTCTCTTCGACGGACTGTGCGTTCGTATCGAGCACCAGTTCCGGTTTCTCCGGCGCCTCGTAGGGAGCCGAAATCCCGGTGAACTCCGGGATCTCCCCGGCGCGGGCCTTCTTGTAGAGCCCCTTCACGTCCCGGCCCTCACACGTCTCGACCGAGGCATCGACCAGGACTTCGACGAAATCGCCCGGCTCCATGATGGCGCGGACGGCGTCCCGGTCCGCCCGGTAGGGCGAGATGAACGAGGTCAACGTGATGGTGCCGGAGTCGGTAAACAGCTTGGCCACCTCGCCGATTCTCCGGATGTTCTCGGTCCGGTCATCGGGGCTGAACCCGAGGTTGGCGTTGAGACCGTGGCGCACGTTGTCGCCATCGAGGACGTAGGCCTGGCGGCCGCGCGCGTGGAGCACGCCCTCGGCGGCCACCGCGATGGTCGATTTCCCGGAACCGGACAGGCCCGTGAGCCAGATCGTCACCCCCCGTTGGCCGAGCCGTCGCTCGCGTTCGCTGCGGCTTACGGTGCCCTCGTGCCAGGTGATGTTGGTCGACTTTCGGTCCGGCAAGCGCTTGTCCTCTCTCGAGCTTTCCCGCGCAGGGAGACCGCGGGAGGGGATTTGGGTGCCGCGACAGAGTAGCGCGCCCGCCGCCCCCGAGGGCACCCCGGGACCCTAGCCCCTGCGCAAGCGCCTTCCGCTCCCGGGGCCGCGCTCGAGCAAGGCCCGCGCCTCTTCGATCACCCGCTCGGCGACGCGGTCGATCTCCCCCGCCGTATTGCTGCGGCCGAGACCGAAGCGCAGGGAAGCGCGCGCCTCGGCATCGGAGAGCCCGATCGCACGCAGCACATGACTCGGCTCTCCGCTCGCCGACGCACAGGCGGAGCCCGCGGAGAGCGCGACGTCCTTCAGACCAGCGATCACCGCGTCGGCTTCGATGCCCGGAATGCAGACGTTGAGATTGCCGGGAAGGCGCTCTTCCGCGCTGCCATTGCGCCGGGCTTCGGGCAGACCCCGGGCCAGGCGTTCCCACAAGCGGTCGCGGAGCGTCGCGATGCGCGCGGACTCGGCCGCCAGGTCCTCGAGGCAAAGTTCGACCGCCCGGGCGAAACCGACCAGCAGCGGAACCGGCAGCGTTCCCGGCCGGCGCCCGTGCTCCTGCCCCCCGCCATGGAACAGCGGCGCGAGGGGCAGCCGCGGGCGGCGCGCCCGCACGTAGAGCAGCCCGACGCCCTTCGGGCCGTAGAGCTTGTGCGCGCACATCGAGAGAAGATCGACGCCGAGCGCATCGACAGCGAGGGAAAGCTTCCCCGCGGCCTGGGCGGCGTCCGTGTGAAACAAGACGCCCCGCTCGCGACACACCGCGCCGATTTCCGCCAACGGCTGGAGGGTTCCGATCTCCCCGTTCGCCGCCATCACCGACACGAGACACGTACGCTCGGTGAGTGCGGCCGCCACCGCCGCCGGGTCGACCCGGCCTTCCCGGTCCACCGGAACCCGCGTGACTTCGCAGCCGTCGCGTTCCAGGGCGCGACACGGATCGAGCACCGCCGGGTGTTCGATCGCGGTCGTGACGACGTGGCAACCGGCCGGCCCGCCCGCCGCCCGCACCACGCCGAAAAGCGCGAGGTTGTCGCTCTCGGTGGTTCCGCTCGTGAAGACGATCTCCCGCGAGTCCCCGGCGCCGATCGCGCGTCCGAGACGCTCGCGCGCGTCGTCGACCGCCGCCTCCGCGGCCCACCCGAAACGGTGGGTCGCGCTCGAGGCATTGCCGAAGGATTCCGTGAACCACGGCAGCATCGCCTCCAGGACACGGGGGTCGCAGGGCGTGGTCGCGTGGTGGTCGAGATAGATCGGCGTGTCGAGCGACATGGCGCTCCCGCGACGTGTCGCGGTCCCGGGTCAGGCGCTGAACGATTCCCCGCAACCGCAGGTGTTCTGGGCATTCGGGTTGACCATCTTGAAGCCCGACTCCTGGAGTGTGTCCACGAAGTCGAGCGTAGTGCCCACGAGGTAGAGTGCGCTCTTCTCGTCCACCACGACGCGCACCGGGCCGGCCTCCACAGTCGTGTCGGCCTCCTCGAATGCGTCGTCGAAGGTGAGTTCGTACCGCAAGCCCGAGCAGCCCCCGCCAATCACGCGGAGCCGCAGGGCGTGGGAAGCCAGCTTGCCTTCCTTCTCCAGCAAGCTGTGTACGCGATCCCTGGCGGCATCGGACACTTGAATGACGGACATGGGCTTGTCTCCCGGCGCGCTGCGCTGCTGCCAAGCATAAGTCCCGCCCGGCTCACGTCAACGCTGCGAGGTATTTTCCCCTTTACCCTCGGCATTTTGCGGAAGAAGCCAAAGAAAAATCTCCAGGTTTCCGCGCGGCCCCGGGAGGCGGCTGTCGACCCGCCCGGCGGCCCGCCAGCCCAGGGCTGCCGCCTCCGCCTCCACCGCGTCTGCCGCGGCCTCGCGGAGGGAGTCGTCCCGCACCACGCCGCCCTTGCCCACCTCGCCGCGCCCGACTTCGAACTGGGGCTTCACCAGGACGAGCCATTCCGCCCGGGGCGCCACGGCGGCGAGCGCCGGCAGCAACAGCCGCGCCGAGATGAACGAGACGTCCACGGTGACCAGTTCGATCCCAGACGGGAGGTCGCCCGGCACGAGGTGGCGCGCATTGGTCCGCTCGCGAACGGTGACGCGCGCGTCTTCGCGCAGCCGGGCATCGAACTGCCCGTAGCCCACGTCGACCCCGACGACATGGCCGGCGCCCGACTGGAGCAGGCAATCGGTGAACCCGCCCGTCGAGGCTCCGACGTCGAGACACAGGCGCCCGCGCGGGTCGACCCCGAGGTCTTCCAGCGCGCCGGCGAGCTTGTCCCCACCGCGAGACACGAAGCGCCGCTCCTCCCCGCGCACGCGCACCTGGGCTTCGGGTTTCACCGCGGTGCCCGGTTTCTCTACGGGCACGTCATCGACCAGGACGCGACCCGCCCGGATCAACGACTCCGCCCGTGTGCGGTTCGGCGCCAGCCCGTCCTCGACCAGCCGCCGGTCGAGCCGGGTCTTCACCGCGCCAGGAGCTGGCGAACTGCGGCGGCCATGTCGCCCGCGTCGAGGCCGAGCGCCGCCTTCTGGGCACCCGGGTCTCCGTGCTCGATCAAGCCATCGGGAATCGCCAGGCACCGCACGGGCACAGAAAGCCCCGAGGCGGCGAGCAGCTCGAGTACCGCCGCGCCGAAACCGCCCTGGACCGAGTGCTCTTCCACGGTGAGGAGCGCACCGCACTGCCGCGCCAGCCCGAGGATGCGCTCGGCATCGAGGGGTTTTGCGAAGCGGGCATTGAGCACGGCCACGCGCAGCCCGTCTCCGGCGAGTTCGGCAGCGGCTTCCACCGCGGGGTGGACGAGCGTTCCGAGCACCAGGATGGCCGCGTCGTCGCCGTCCCGGAGCAACTCGGCCTGGCCCACCGGCACGGCCTTGATCTCCGGGTCGAGGGGCACGCCGAAACCGCCGCCGCGCGGGAAGCGCAGCGCGGCCGGCCCCGGGTGCTCGACTGCGGTCCGCAGCATGTGCTGCAGTTCGTTCTCGTCCTTGGGCGCCATCACCACCATGTTCGGCAGGGCACGGAGATAGGCCACATCGTAGAAGCCCTGGTGGGTGGCACCGTCGGCGCCCACGATCCCCGCCCGGTCGATGGCGAAGGTCACGTCCAGGTTCTGCAAGCAGACATCGTGCACGACCTGGTCGAACGCCCGCTGGAGGAACGTGGAGTAGATGGCCGGAACCGGCTTCATGCCCTCGCAGGCCAGGCCGGCCGCGAAGGTGACCGCGTGCTGCTCGGCGATCCCCACGTCGTAGAACCGCTCGGGCAGCGCCTTCGCGAACCGGGTGAGACCGGTGCCGTCGGCCATGGCCGCGGTGATCGCGACGATGCGCTCGTCCTCCTGGGCAAGCCGAATCAGCGTCTCGGCGAACACGTCCTGGTACTTGGGCGGACCGGGGCGCGAGGGCGCGAACTCGCCGGATGCGGGGTCGAAGGCGCCGACGCCGTGGTACTTCACCGGGTCCTGCTCGGCGGCCTCGTAGCCGTGGCCCTTGGCGGTCACCGCATGCACGAGCACCGGGCCGTCCCCGTTGCGCACCATTTCCTGCACGTTCTCGAAGGTCTCCAACACGACCTCGAGTCGATGCCCCTGGATCGGACCCACGTACCGGAAGCCCAGGGCCTCGAAGAGCAGACCCGGGGAGAAGAACACCTTCAGCGATTCCTCGGCCTTCTGCGCCCACTGGACCATGTCGCCCGGCAGCGTGCCGAGGAACTCCTTGGCCCAACCCTTCATGCGCCGGGCCATCGGGTTCGACAGCTTCCGCGAGAGGTACGAAGACATCGCGCCCACGTTGGGCGAAATCGACATCTTGTTGTCGTTGAGCACCACCACCAGGTTCTTCTGGTGGAGGTCGCCGGCGTGGTTGAGCGCCTCGAACGCCATCCCCGCAGTCATGCCGCCGTCGCCGATCAACGCGATCGCCACCCGGTCGCTGCCCTGGTGCTCCAGCGCCCGGGCCATTCCCAGCGCTGCCGAGATCGAGGTGCCCGCGTGTCCGGCGCCGAAATGATCGTAGGGCGATTCGGCGCGGCGCAGGAACTTCGCAATTCCGTCGGCCTTCCCGATGCGATCGAAGACCTCGCGGCGCCCGGTCAGCATCTTGTGGGGGTAGCCCTGGTGCCCCACGTCCAGGACGAGTCGGTCCTCGGGGGTTTCGAAGGTCGCGTGAATCGCCGTGATGAGTTCGACGGCTCCGAGACTCGACGCCAGGTGGCCGCCCGTCTGCGACACGCGCTCCACGATCTCCTCACGGAGTTCTACCGCCACCTGGGGCAGCGCCTCCCGCGGCAGACGCCGCAGGTCCTCGGGACACCGGATTCCCGGCAGGAGCCTGTCCGCCGTCATTCCTTCCTCCGCAGGGCAAAGAGACCGAGCCCCCGAAGAGCCTCGGCGCGACCGCCGAACGGCGCAAGTTCCGCGAGCGCCTGCTCCAGGAGCTCTTCACCGCGCTCCCGGGCCGCTTCTTCTCCGATGAGCGAAACGAGCGAGCAGCCGCCCTCCCCCGAATCGATCAGGTCGTCGGCGAGCTGGAACGCGATGCCGATCCCGCGGCCGAAGGCGCGCAGCCCCTTCGTCTCTTCCGGGGTGGCGCCGCCCAGGATGGCGCCCCCGACGATGGCGGCGGTGATCAGCGCCGCCGTCTTGCGCGCGTGAATCGACTCGACCTGGGCCACATCGGCGACAGAGAGATCGAAGGCGAGATCGCTGACCTGGCCCCCCACGAGTGCGCCGGCTCCCGCAGCCTGGGCCAGTTCGCGCGCCGCGTCGGCCCGCAGTGCAAGGTCGTTTCCGGGAGCCAGGAGGGCCTCGAACGCGAGGGCCAGCAGCGCGTCGCCGGCGAGCACGGCGGTCGCCTCGTCGAACGCGACGTGCACGGTGGGTCTCCCGCGCCGTTCGTCATCGTCGTCCATGCAGGGCAGATCGTCGTGGACCAGGGACCAGGTGTGCACCAGTTCGACGCTGACACCCATCGGGAGCGCCGCGTCGGGCGTTGCGCCCACGGCTTCCGCCGCCGCGCACGCGAGTCCCGGTCGCAGACGTTTTCCGCCGGGAAAGACCAGGTGGCGCATCGCGGCGTGCAAGCGCTCGGGCGGCTCGCTTGCCACCGGCAGCGCGGCGTCGAGGCCGGCGTCCACGAGACTCGACGCGTCCAGGAGATAGGCCCGGGGATCCACTAGTCCTCGGCCTCCGCGCCTTCGCCCTCGAAGGGCCGCACCAGCCATTTCTCGCCGTCCCGGACCAGTTCCTCGATGCGACGCTCCGCCGTGTCGAGTTCCCCGGCGCAGCGGCGCGTCAGGGCCACGCCCTCCTCGAAGGCCGCCAGGGCGTCTTCGAGGGGAAGGTCCCCCTGCTCCAGCCGATCGACGAGGGTTTCGAGGCGCTCGAGCGCCTCCTCGAAACTCGTCTCGTCCCCGGCCGCCGGCTCGGGGGCGGGCTTTTTCTTGGCGCGTCCCACCCGCGGAAGCTACCGCGGCTCCACCCGCTCGACGAGTGCGCGCAGCGCAGCGCTCGCCAGGCGCACGGAAAGCCGATCGCCCTCGGCCACGTCGGCAACCCCCCGCACGATCGCGCCGTCGCTTTCCCGGCGCACCAGGGCATAGCCGCGGCCCAGGACGGCGAGGGGGGAGAGACTCTCCAGGCGGGCGGCGGCCTCCCCGAGCCCGGCCCGGGCCCGGGCGACCTCGGCCCGGGCGACCCCCGGCAGACGCGGGGCGGCCGTTGCGAGCCGCGCGCGGCGCGCCTCGAGGGCGGCGCCGACTTCCCGGGGCAATCCCCGCCCCAGTTCTCCAACGCGCGCCCGGCGCCCCGCCAGGATCGCCCCCATTTCCCGGGGCAGCGCGCGGCCCAGTTCCACCAGGCGCGACCGCCGCGCCGCCAGGCGGGCGGTGGGAGAGAGCATGCGGACCGCGTCCCGCTCCCGGGCGAGCCGCGCCCCGGCCCGCTCGAGCACCGCATCCACGGCGCGGCGAAGCCGGCCCCAGTCTCGCTGGAGAAGGCGCCGCAGTTCGCCCCGGTCCGGCGCCACCAGTTCGGCCGCGGCCGACGGCGTCGGCGCGCGGCAGTCCGCCGCGAGGTCCGCAATGCTCACGTCCACTTCGTGGCCGACGCCGCTCACCAGGGGTACCGGAAGCTCGGCAATGGCCCGGGCCACCACCTCGGTGTTGAAGGCCGCGAGGTCCTCGAGGGAACCGCCGCCGCGAACCAACAACACGACGTCGACGTCGCCGTGAGTCGCGAGGGACTCGAGGGCCCGCGCGATCTCTCGCTCGGCGCCCACGCCCTGGACCCGCGTCGCGGCCAGCCGGATCGGCAGCGCCGGGCAGCGTCGGCGTGTCACCTCCAGCACATCGCGCAACGCCGCGCTGGTCGGCGAGGCCACGACGCCGATCCGCCGGGGCGCCGAAGGGAGCGGGCGCTTGCGCGCGGGATCGAACAGGCCTTCGGCCTCGAGTCGCCGGCGCAACTGCTCGAACGCCAGGCGCAGCGCGCCGTCCCCCCGCGGCTGGAGTTCGCGCACCACCACCTGGAGATCGCCCCGCTCCGGGTACACCGAAACGTCGCCGTAGACGAGCACCTCGAGACCATTCTCGGGCTCGAAGGCAAGGCGGCGCGCTGCACCCCGAAAGAGCGCGGCGCGGATCTGGCCGCTGTCATCCTTCAGGGTGAAGTAGGCGTGCCCCGAGGCCGCACGGTGCAGGTTGCTCACCTCGCCCGCGACCCACACGCGGCCCACCCGTTCTTCCAGGAGACCCCGCAGGCCCGCGAGCAGCTCGCCGACCGTGTAGACCGGAACCGTGGGGGGGGCTGCGGGCTCCGCCAAGGGAATCAGGGAACGTCGCTGGCGTTCGCCTGGAGCGAAGTTTCGTCGGGCTCCTCGCGCAGCCGCTCGAAATACGTCCAGCTCTTCAGCACCTCGACGGCGCGGGCGAGCTGGAGGTCGTCCTCGGACTCGGACTCCTCCGCCACCTGCTCGGCTTCCGCCGATTCCGGGTCCGCTTCGCCGTGGGTGAAGTGGCCCTCGAGGTCGGCCTCGCGGATGCGGCGCGGCATGTCGTCCACGGCAGCCACCAGGGTCGCCTGCTTCACCGGGATATCGGGCGTGATCCCGACTTCCTGGATCGACCGGCCGCCCGGCGTGTAATAGAGAGCGGTCGTCAGGCGGAGGCCCGCCTGGTTCTCGAGGGGATACACGGTCTGCACCGAACCCTTCCCGAAGGTCTCGACGCCCATGACGAGGGCGCGATTGTGATCCTGCAGCGCGCCGGCAACGATCTCCGAGGCACTGGCCGTTCCCTCATTCACCAGCACGACGATGGGATAGGCGGGCTCCGTCCCGCTTTCGTGAGCCCGGAATTCATGGCGCTGGGTTTCGACGCGGCCCTTGGTGTACACGACGAGCCCCTCGGACAACCAGGAGTCCGCCACCTTCACGGCCTGGTCGAGCAGGCCGCCGGGGTTGTCGCGAACGTCGAGGACGAGCCCCTGGAAGCCATCCGGCTCTTCCTTGTGGAGTTCTTCCAGTACCTCGCGAAGATCCTGGATCGTGCGCTCCTGGAACGCCCGGATGCGCACGTAGGCGTAGCCCGGCTCGAGAATCTTTCCGGTGACCGACTGCACCTTCACGACATCGCGCGTGATGTCGAACGGCTTCGGTTCGTCGAAGCCCGAGCGCATGATGTCGATCGTAATCTTCGAACCCTTCTTGCCGCGCATCAGGCTGACCGCCTCGAAGAGCGTCATGTTCTTCGTGGTGCGGCACTTCTCCTCGCCCCAGTCTTCGGGAACCTCGGTCGGGCAGATTGCCGTGATCTCGTCCCGCGCCTTGATCCCGGCGCGCTGGGCCGGCGTCCCGTCGATGGGCGCCACCACCTCGATGAACCCGTCCTTGCTCTTGGTGATCTCGATCCCGAGCCCGTGGAACTCGCCCTTGGTGTCGACCTGCATCTCCTGGTAGGCCTCGGGCTCCATGAAGGTCGAATGCGGGTCGAGTTCGAGCAGCATGCCCTGGACGGCGCCATGGACGAGCGTGCGCTCGTCGACGTCCTCGACGTAGTTGCGGCGGACCAGGTTGAGGACGTTCGTGAAGAGGCTGAGATCGTCGTAGCGCGTGCTCGCGGCGACGCTTCCGACCGTCCCCACCAGGGCTGCGAGGGCGAGCGCGACGGTGAATCCCGCGGTGAAGCTGAGCAGGGGCCGGAACCGGTGATCGCGCATGAACACTCCCGCAAGTCGTCTGGATTCAAAGGAGTTTCGGCGCTTCGGCCGACCGCCTTGAATCCCACGAAGTCTACCACCTGCGAGAACTACTGCAGCCAGTCCGCCGGATCGAGGGCCTCGCCCCCTCTTCGTACCTCGAAGTAAACGCGCGGACCCGAGAGGGAGCCGGTCTCGCCGACCGTCCCGATCGGCTGGCGCCGGTTCACCGCGTCGCCGACGGCAACGTCGAACGTTTCGAGATGACCGGTCACCGTAAAGTACCCGTCGCCGTGGTCCAGGATGACCAGCCGGCCGTAGCCGCGAAACCAACCGGCGAAGCGAACGCGTCCATCGGCCACCGCGTGGACGGGAAGTCCCCGCGGTACGTCGAACACCACGCCCGGGTGAAAGGTCTGCGTGCCGAATTCCGCATCGACCTGGCGGCCGAAGTCGCGAACGATGGGACCCCTCACGGGGGGCGCCAACGCACTCCGCAGCGTCTCGAAAGACGCCCCGCCCGTCCCCAGGCCGCCGGGTGACGTTTCGGAACCCAGGGAGGCCAGGGTTGCCTCCAGGGCGCGGGCGGCCTTCTCGAGTTCGACGAGAGCGCTCCGCTCGCGGCTCCGATCGCGGTGAAGGCGCGCCACGAGTTGGCGTTTTCGCGACCGCTCGCCCGCCAGTTCCTCCGACGCGCGCTCCAGTTCGGCTTCGGCGGCCGAGAGGCGCTCGGCGGATGCGCGGGCGAGGGTGCGCGCTCGTTCCAGTTCCCCGACCTCCGCGCGGTAGCGCGCGAGCAGATCCACGTCGTGACGCAGCAGTTTGCGAAGCGTCGACACCCGCGACAGGAAGTCCATCGGGTCTTCCGCCGCGAAGAGCACCTGCACCCCGCCGAGTTCGCCGGCGCGGTACAAGGCCACGGCGCGCGCCCGGAGTGCGCGCCGCGTCGCCGCGAGCCGCTCGGCGGTGTCGGCAACCTCCGCTTCGAGGCCCGAGAGTTCGCGGCGCGCCGCACCGGCCGAACGCCGCGCGGCGAGGACGTCCCGCGCCATCAGTGCGGCCGTGCGATCGAGCGCCTCGACCGCTTCGAGGAGACCGCGCTCGTCGCGTTCGTAGGCGGCCACGCGTTCACGGCTCTCCTGGATCGCCTTCCGGAGCGCCTCCAGTTCCGCTTCCCGGTCGGCGCGCGCCGGCGGTCCGACCACCGCGAACGCGACTACCGCGAGGAGGACCCAGCGGATGGCGGCGCTCACGACCGCAGGTCCCCCGCCAGCGCACCGCCGGCGCCGAGCAGACCCAGCAACGCGCCGCTTCCCACCAACCCCAGCGCCTGGCCGCCGCTGAAGAAACTCGGCGCCACACCCCCCAGGACGAGTTCCAACCCGAACGCGATGCTGGGAAGCACGAGGTGGAAGAGCCCGAACAGGAGCAGGAGGGCGAGCGCGCCCCCCGCCGCCCCTTGCACCAGCCCCTCCAGCAGGAAGGGGCCGCGGACGAAGGCGGGACTCGCCCCGACGAGGGAAAGGATCTCGATCTCGTCGCGACGCGCCACCACTGCGAGGCGGATCGTGTTCGCGACGATGAGCAGGGTTGCCACCGCGAGAATCGCGCCAAGGCCCACCCCGAGACCGCGCACCAGGGCGAGCGCGCGCAAGTAGCCCTCGACCCAGTCCTGGCCCGAACTGAGTTCGTCGATGCCGGAGAGCCCGTCGAGCGATTCGACGACCACGGCCATGCCGGCGGCACTCTGGCTTTCGGGCGCCAACGCGAGTTCGAGCGAGGCGGGCAAGGGATTCTCCCCGAGCCCATCCAGGTAATCCGCACCCCGCGCAACGCCGGCGCGGAAGCGCTCGAAGGCCTCGTCGGCCGACACCAGGCGCACGGCCGCCACGCCTTCGACACTCCGCGCCACTTCCGCGAGTTCCAGCTGACGTGCGTCGGAAAGCTCCGGCTCGAGGTAGGCCGTCACATGCAGGTCGCCGCCAAACCGGTCGAGCAGCCCCTCCATGTTGAACACCAGCAGCGCAAAGCCGCCCACGAGCACGAGGCAGACCGCGATCGTGGCCACGGCCACCGCGCTCGTGATGGGGCTCGCCGAAATTCCGCGCAGCGCCGTGCGCCCGAAGTAGAGGACGCGAGCGGCGATCCGACTCATGGAGCCGCGACCCGCGGCCGGGAGTCTTCGACGATGCGCCCTGCCTCGAGACGAACCGTCCGCTTCCCGTAGCGGCCGACGAGACCGAGTTCGTGGGTCGCCACCAGCACGGTCGTTCCGCGCGTCGCGGCGCTCGCAATGAGATCCATGATCTCGACCGTGAGGTCCGGGTCGAGGTTGCCGGTCGGCTCGTCGGCAAGCAGCACCTCGGGCTCGTTCACCAGCGCCCGGGCGATCGCCACGCGCTGCTGCTCACCGCCCGACAGCGAGAGCGGGTGGTGGTGACGGCGGTGTTGGAGCCCGAGCTGCTTGAGGATGGCGAACACCTTGGCTCGCGCTTCGCGGCGGGAAGTACCCACCACGTCCAGGGCCAGCCCCACGTTCTCTTCGATCGTCCGGCGTTCGAGCAGCTTGAAGTCCTGGAAGACCACACCGACGCGCCGCCGCAGGTCGGGAATCGCCCGGTCGCCCAGGCGCGCGACGTTGCGGCCGAGCACGAGGATCTGGCCCTCGCTCGGGTGCTCCGCGGCAAACAGCAGCTTCAGCAGCGAAGTCTTTCCCGCCCCGCTCGGCCCCGTCAGGAAGACGAACTCCCCGCGGCCGACCTCGAGGCTCACGTCGCGGAGCGCAAAGCTGCCCGCCGCGTAGGACTTGGAGACGTGGTAGGCGCGGATCGCGGCGTCCCCGCCCGGCCCGGGCGCGGCACCGGGCGTCAACCGGCGCCCGAACTTCACTCGCGCGAACGCGCGCCACGGGCGGGCCGGGGCTGGGTTTCCCCGCCGCGCGTGCGCGACTTGTCGACCAGGTAGTCGAGGATCACGGCGTCGAGGGGTCGCGCCGAGACGATCCCATCGCCGAAGGCCCGGCCTTCGTCCGGCGCATCGCCGGCCGCGGCTGCAGCGCCGGAAGCGTCCGCGCCCTTCCCGAGTCGCTCTTCGATCACGGCGTCGTACCCGCCCTGCTCGAGCGTTTCCAGCATGGTCCGGTGCTGGGCCTCCATCAGGCCGCGCAGCACCGCGTCGAGATCGCCGCTTTCGAGCCGGTCGGCGTAGTCGCTCTTTTCCGACGCGACGATCGTTCCCTCGCAGTAGACGTGGCTGATCACGTGGGGGTGATCGCGCCCGGAGTCCTCGGTCTGCACGTGGAACACGCGACCGCCGTGGCGGACGTTCGTGTTGAAGCCCGTGATCAAACCCACCCCCCTCGCGCCCTGAGACTACCCGCCCGGGCGCAGGAATTCCCCTGGGAGATCGGCGGAACCCGCCGCCACCTGTACGCAGTCGGGACTCCCCGCGGGAACCCGGGCGCGATCAGTAGTAGGGGTTCTCGCCCGCGCCGTGGTCGGTGGTGTCGACCACCTCGGCGATCTCCGGGATCTGCCGGGTGAGGGTCGCGACCACGCCCTCCTTGAGGGTCAGGTCGGCCTGGCCGCACCCCTGGCAGCCGCCGCCGAAGCGGATGAAGACCCGCCCGTCCTCGACGTTCATCAACGCGACGCGTCCGCCATGGGCAGCCACGCCGGGATTGATCTCGTCGTCCAGGATCTGCTGCACCCGCACGGCGAGGGGGTCGTCGAGCAGCCGCGGCTTGTTCGGGTTCTCGAAGCGAAACCCGCCCCCGGACAAGCTGTCCACGTACTGGAGCTGGGCGCCGCGCAACAACACGGCGCTCGCCGGGTCGACGTAGAAGGGAATGCCGTCGCACAGCACGAGGGCATCGGCCTCGGTGCGGGAATCAGCCTTCACGACCTCGATCTGGTAGTGAAAGCTCGCCCCCTCCTCTTCCACCGAAACGCGCAGCGCCGAGTCCTCGAAACGCCCCCCGTCGCGCATTTCGTGGAGTTTCCCCGTCGCCTCTTCGTCGAACGTCAGGATGCTTTCGCTCATGGCCTGCCTCGCTTCCAGGGCCCCACGCTACCGCACCGCGCCACCGACGCGCACGGCGACGTAGCTCTTGGTCATTCCGAGAAACCGCTCGCGCCGCAGCTCGCAATCGGGAAAGAGGGCACGCATCTCCGACGCGTCCAGCAGGTGGGTGTGGGCCAGAAACCGCTCGACCTGCTCGGGACTCGGGCGGGCGATCCACCCCCAGAGGCTTGCCCAGCGGATCAGGCGGCGTTGCCAGGCAATCGGCAGCCAGTGGAGGAACGGGGCCAGCAGGTGGGGCTCGACGAAAAAACCGCGCGCCGGTGTCTGGACCCACACCCCCCGCCCCACCCGGCGGATCTCGCGGGCGAAGGCGCGGCGAGCTTCGGGGCCCCCGACGTGCTCGATCACCGAGTTGGAAAAAGCGACATCGAAGGCCCCGTCTCCGAAAGCGAGCCGCGTGCCCGAGCCCCGGACCCCTTGCATGGGCTCGGGGAGTCCGCCGGGATCGCCGGGGAGGTCCGGGTTGACCAGGGTGACGCGCGGCAACTCTTCCAGAAGCGACCAGTTGAACGCCGTGCCGCCCACATCCAACACGGTCGTCGACGCATCGGGACGAAACGTCCGGGCGAAGGCTGCCATGCGTCGGCGCCGGAATGGGCGCAGGAAGAACGCGTAGACAGCGTGGATCCGCATGGTTGCCGGCGAGGCTACCCGAGACGCGCGCGCCCGGGAATCGCGGGACGCTACCGGGCAGCGAACCACGTCTCGAAACGGGACGTGCCGTTGTGGCAAACAAACGCTGTTTTTTGGCCTAGCCAAGCCCCCTCAGCGCTTCGCTAGGCGGGTAGACTGTCCTCGAGGGCGGCCCAAGGAGGACGTCATGCGCTTCCTGCTCACGCTCATCCGGGTGGCCTGGGCCAGCCTGCGGGGGCTCAGAGCAGTGCGGGGCCGACCGGGGTTTTGTCCTTCGTAGACGGCAACGGGAAGCTGACCGATGGGGTGGAGCGAGTGAGGGAATCTCTACCCTTCTGTTAGATAGAAGCTGAGTTTGTCCTTGTGAGAGTTGTGGGACGAAATGGAGGGTGGGACGAAATGATTCGATCGATCTGCATTCTTCTCTGCGCGCTCCTCCTGACGGCGTTCGGCTCCAGCGGATTCGCTCAGTCGCTTCATGAGCAACCACTCGTCGTCGGGTGGTACCAGAATCCACCGTTCATGGAGTTTGCAGACCATCTAGAGGGCGATGTCGAAGGGGCCGAAATACGCTTCGCACGCGCGCTAATGAACGATCTCGGCCGGCCGGTCATCTTCCGCTTCGTACCGGAGCGTCAGATTCAGCAGGCGCTGGCGGTCGGAACAATCGATGTTGCGCTGA
>JAYZFQ010000054.1:0-42420 GCA_036336695.1 Myxococcota bacterium | reverse complement strand
GGCACGCGCGCGGCCCGCAGGGCCGGGGCCACCCCCGCCACGATCCCGACGATGGCCAGGGCGCCGGCCACGGTTGCCACCAGGGGGAGGGAGATTTCGGGGGGCGAACTGAAGGGGCCGTCCGGCGGGGAGATGGCGGCGATCCCGCGGGCCAGGGAGATGCCCAGGCCGGCGCCGAGAAGGCCCGAGACCCCGCTCACGCTCGTCGCCTCGGCCAGGAACTGCAGGAAGATGGACCGGTCGCTGGCGCCCACCGCCTTGCGCAGCCCGATCTCCTGGGTTCGCTCGCTCACGACGACGAGCATGATGTTCATGACGCCGATGGCCCCGACGAGCAACGTCACCCCGCCCGCCGTCACCAGGAAGATGCGGAACCCCAGGAACAGCGCGTGGAGCATCTGCAACACGTCGTGCACGTTGAAGAAACTCAGCGCCGCGTCGAGGTCGGGCGCGAAGCCGTGGTGGAGGCCCACGACCTCGCGGAAGCGATCGATCGCTTCCCAGGACTGTTCGCGGGTGAGCGGCGCGAAGACCGCCGTATCGATCCGGTCGTGCTTGAGAAACCAGCGCTGGGCAACGGTGTAGGGGATGAAGACGCTCCAGTCGTCCCAGCCGCTCACCCCGACTAGCTGGCTGCCCTTGGCCTCGCCGACGCCGACGACGCGGAAGCGGAGGGACTCGATCTGGAGCGTCTGGCCCACCGGGTTCGCGGTGCCGTAGAGGCGCTCTGCCGCCACCGCGCCCAGGTAGGCGACGCGTTGGGCCCGTCCGACGTCGATCGGGGACAGGAAGCGGCCCGTTTGGGGCACCAGGTTCCGGATCCTCCCCGAGCGCGCGGAGACGCCTTCGACCTGGAGGAGCTTGGTGCGCCCCTTGGCTCGCACCACCTGGTTAAGGAGGGACAGGTCCGGCGCCGCGTCCTCGATGATGTGCACGCGCTGGACTCGCGCGATGTCGACCGGTTTCAGTTCCACGGGGCGCGCGCCACGCTCGCCCACCCGGTTTTCGATGATCGACCCGGGCCAGGCGATCACGAATTTCGGTCCAGCCTTGGTCGTCGCCCGCTCGAAGTGGGTGTCGATCCCTTCCATGCTGGCGCTGAGGAAGGTCAACAGGAAGGCCCCCCACACGATTCCCAGCGAGGTGAGCGCGAAGCGCAGGGCGTGGGCGCGCAGGCTCTGGAGTGTCGATCGCAGCAGGTCCAAGGGTTCAGTCCATCCGCAGCGTGACCGCGGGGTCTACACGGGCGGCGCGCCACGCCGGTACCACACCGGACGCGATGCCCACGAACGCCAGCACGCTCAACGCGATCGCGACGATGCCGGGCTGGAGCACCGGAACCGGCACCAGGTCGGGCAGGGGCAGGTGGGCCATCAGCAGGCACGCTCCCATGCCGAGAAGCGCCCCCACGCTTCCCCCGAGCCCGCAGATCGTGGCGGTTTCGACGAAGAACTGGGCCACGATGTCGCGCCGCCGGGCGCCCACCGCCAGGCGCACCCCGATTTCCGGACGCCGCTCGTGGACTGCGTCGAGCATCATGCTCAGAACCCCGACGCCGCCGATCAGCAGGGTGGTCACGGCCAGGATGAAGAGCAGTCCGCGGATCGCGTCGTTCGGGATCTCGTTCAGCCGGTCGAGGCTGCTCCAGATGCCGACGGCTTCGGTGTCGTCGGCGGCGACCCCGAGTTGCTCGGCGAGGATGGCGCGCACTTCCTGCTTCGAAGCCTCGAGCAGGCGGGGGTCGGGGATGCGGTAGATCACCTTGGTGACGACGGCGTCGTTGGTCCACCAGTTCGGCCAGTGGAGTTGCACGGTGGTGATCGGCGCCCAGACCTGGTCGTCGATCTCCAGACGGTCCCGGGAGAGCTGGGTTCCCACCGGTTCGAGGAAGCCGATCACCTCGAACGGCTTGCCCGCGATGCGGATGCGATCTCCGAGCCGGCCTTCGGGACCGAGGAGTCGCTGCCGGGCGCGTTCCCCGAGGACCACCACCCGTCGGCGCCGCTCGATATCGGCGGGGCTGAGGGTCCGACCGGCTGCGACGCCCACGCCGCGAATCGCGACGGCCTGGGGATCCATGCCCCGCACGTCCACCGTGATCGCGCGCTGGCCGAAGGTGGCGGGGAGCATCGCCCAGCGCTCGGCGCCGACGAGGTCGGGCACCCGGGCGCGTTGGCGCAAGACGGCAACGTCTTCCATGCGGAACCAGAGGAAACGCCGATCGACCGCCGGGCTGAAGTCCTCGCTCACCTTCCCGGCCCAGACCTCGCCCATGTTGCGGCCCGCCCGGAAGAGGCCGTCCTCGACGGTGCGCTGCGAGCCGATGCCCCAGCCCATCAGGAAGATCACCGCCGCCGTGCCCCAGATCAGGCCGAACGTGGTCAGCAGCGAGCGCAACCGATTCGCCTGGAGCAGCCGCAGGGCCTGTACCACGGCTTCGCGGATCACGACGCGCCTTTCGCTTCCACGCGGTTCATTCGGGTCGACCGCAGGGCCTGCACCACGGCTTCGCGGATCACTGCGCGCCGTCCGTTTCGAGAAGGCCGTCGCGGATCGTGAGCCGTCGCGGCGTGCGGTCCCCGATCCGGGGGTCGTGGGTCACGATTACCACCGTGTTGCCTTCGGCGTGGGCCGCGAAGAGGAGCCCGAGAATTTCGTCGCCGGTCCGGGTGTCGAGATTCCCGGTGGGCTCGTCGGCGAGCAGCAGGGAGGGCCGGTTCACGAGGGCGCGCGCCACGGCCGCGCGTTGGCGCTCGCCCCCGGAGATCGCGCTCGGCCGGTGCTCGGCGCGGTGGCCGAGGCCGACGCGCTCGAGGGCTTCGCGCGCCCGGTCGCGCCGCGCGCGCCGGTTCACGCCACGGTACGAGAGGGGCAGCTCGACGTTCTCCACCACCGAGAGCCGGGGCAGGAGGTTGAAGCTCTGGAAGACGAAACCGATCTCCTCGCCCCGCACCGCCGCCAGGACGTCGGCGGCCAGGCCCCGGACGTCGTGGCCATTCAGCTGGAAGCGCCCCTCCGTGGGTTCCGAGAGGCAACCCATGATCTCCAGGAGCGTGGTCTTGCCCGAGCCCGAGGGACCCATGACGGAGAGGAGTTCGCCCCGGTCGATCCGCAGATCGATCCCGCGCAGGGCGTGGACCGCGGCCCCACCCGCTTCGTAGCGCTTGTGCAGCCCGGTCAGTTCGATCACCGGCGCCGAGCTCCCGGCAGCCGCGGTGCTCACTTGAGCCGAACCGTCTCGCCCGCGGCCAGGCCGGAGAGCACCTGGACCCGGCTCCCGTCGACGATGCCGATCGCGACGCTGCGTTCCTCCGCTTCCGGCCCGTCGATCGCGACGTAGAGTTCGGTGCCCCGGTAACGCAGCGCGGTTTCCGGCACGACGAGGGCGTCCTCGACGGTTTCGATCACGATGTCGGCGTCGCCGGACATGCGCGGTAGCAGCAGGGCGGCCTCCGGGTCGACGATTTCGATCTTCACCTCGAAGTACGTGACGTTCTGGATCCGCTCCCCCATCGGTGCGATCGACCGCACAGAACCTTCGAAGAAGCGCTCGGGGAAGGCTTCGGTGCGCACACGCGCGCGCTGTCCGACCGCGACCCGCGCGACCTCGTTCTCGTCGACGAGGCCCTGGAGATGCAGGGTTTCGGTTCCGGCGAGGGAGAGGAGCAGTGTCCCGCCGGTCACGGCGGTGACGGGGGAGACCGCGTTGCCCTCCTCGGTGTGCACCTGGAGCACGCGTCCCGCGAGGGACGAGCGCACCGTCGCGTAGGAAAGTTGCGTCTTCAGGCTGTCGAGTCGTGCCTGGGCCCGGGCGACTTCCGCGCGAGCGCCCTGCTGGCGCGAACGCGCGTCGTCACGGTTCTGTTGGGAGGCCGCGCCGCCGCGCTCGAGTTCCAGGCTGCGTTCGAGGCCGATCTTTGCGAAACGCAGCTCAACGCGCGCGGCTTCGAGCGAGGCTTCGGCTTCGCGCACCTGTGACGCCAGCAACTCGCGCTCGATTTCGACGAGGGGCTGATCCGGTTCCACCCGGTCGCCGTCGTCGACGTGGATCTTCTCGATGATCCCCGCAATGCGTGGCCGCACCTCGACCTCGCGCTCCGGTTCGATCGTCCCGGTTGCAACGACGATGCGTTCCACGCGGCCGCGTTCCACGAGTGCCGTCGGGACGTCCGCAGCTTCTCCTCCTGTGCCGCAGGCGAGGAGGCCCGAGAACAGGAGAGACCACCCAAGGGGGATCCGGACGTGAGAGGACACGGAGGGACTCCGGAGCGGGCGGCGCCGCGGTGCAGAACAACGTTAACACGTTGCCCCGACGGGATCAGCGGAGTCCGAGCCATGCACCGCCGTCGTAGATGACGAGCCGCAGGGCGATGGCCGTCAGGACGACCCGGTAGAGCAGGACGAAGAAGCGTTCGCTCACGCGGTCCAACATTCGGGTCCCGAACCAAGTTCCCGCGACCACGGCGGCGCACAGGAGGGCCAGCGGCGCGAGCCACGCGGCGAAGGCGAAACCCGCGAGACCGAACAAAGCGATCTTCACCAGGTGCCCGACGGCCTGGCAGGCGGCTTTTGTACCGACGAGCGCCTGGCGGGTCAGCCCGAGTTCGAGGAAGAAGGGTGCGATCAGCGGCCCGGTCGCGCCGATCGTCGTGTTCAGCACACCGACGACGGCCCCGAGTGCGAGGAAGCGCCGGTTGCGGCCGGTGCGTTCCGGGTGGGCGCCGAGCAGTAGCCACTTGCGTGCCCATGTGGCGGCCAGCACGAAGACCCCGATCAGGGCGCGGATCAGGTCCGGCGGGGCTTCCCGCAGGAGCGCGATGCCGAGCACGCCGCCGGGCGCGAGGAAGACGGCGTAGCGAAGCAGGATTCCGCGATCGACGTGGGCGCGCTGGAACCAGGTGCGCGAACCGTTCGAAACGAGCTGCACCACGCCGTGGACCGGAATGGCGACGAGCGGGTCGTAGAAGAGGAGCATCACCGAAAGCAGGGTGATGCCGCCGGCCATTCCCACGATGGCCGACAGGACCGAGGTGAGGAACGCCGCGACGGTCAGGATGCCGAGTTCGGTGGGATCCACGCTCAGCGCGTGGCGGGCTGGCGGGCGGCGAGCCACCCGAGGAGCGCCCCCACCGCGTCCACGTCGGGCAGTCGCCGTGTCGCTGCGGTCGTCGTGTCGGCGCTCCCCACGCGGAAGGTGGTCGAGAGCCCTGCCAGGAAGCGAAAGGCGTCCTCGTCGGTCTGGTCGTCGCCGACGTAGATGACCCGCACCTCTTCGGACCACGCCGGCCCGTAGCGGGAGCGCAGGATGTGGAGCACGGCGCGGCCCTTGTCCCAGCCGATGGGCGGGCGCGCTTCGATCGCGCAATGGGCATCGCGGGCCTGGTAGCCGTGGAGCGCGATCGTGCTGCGCACCTCTTCGATGAGTTTTTCCCGCCGGTTCTCCGGTACGGCCCGGTAGTGGTATGTGAGCGTGGGCCCCTTGTGCTCGGTCCAGGCGCCGTCGACGGCACAGCGCTCCAGCTCCGCAGTGAGTTCCTCTGCGCGCTGGCCGTAGTGCACCAGGTCTTCGTGGACGAAGTGGGGAAGCCCCGCCCCTTCGATCTCCAGACCGTGGTTCCCGGCGAAGGTGAGTTCGGGAATGCCGACCATTTTGCGCACGTCGTCGAGGGATCGGCCGCTCACGATCGCAACGTCCACGTCGCTGCGCTCGGCGCAGGCCACGAGTGCCTCGCGCACGCGTCGGGGCATGACGGCCTGGGCGGGGTGTTCCTGCAGCGGCGACAACGTGCCGTCGTAGTCGAGGAAGAGCGCCAGGCGGTAGCTCTTCAGGAAGGTGTCGAGCCAGGCGCTGAAGTCGGCTCCGCGCAAGGGGGCGAGGGAAGCGCGCTCGACGCCGGCTTCGTCGAGGAAGGACGTGACCCAGGCGCCCAGGTCGTCGCGCCGTTCGCGGCGCCGCAGCGCCGTCACCCGGGATGCGCGTTCCTCTTCCTCCATCGTGAGGGCGCGGTGCAGGGTCTCTGCCGTGCCGTCGATGTCGTAGGGGTTGACCAGGAGGGCTTCGCGCATCGTGTCGGCGGCCCCGGCGAGGCTCGAGAGCACGAGCACGCCGGGCTTTTCCACCTGGCAGGCGACGAATTCCTTCGCCACCAGGTTCATGCCGTCCCGGAGCGGCGTGACCAGGGCGACGTCGGCGTCGCGGTAGATGCCGCAGAGGCGTTGCTGGTCCACGGAGCGATAGAGGTACCGGATCGGGGACCAGCCGGCGGTGGCGAAGCGGCCGTTGATGCGGCCGACGAGTTCGTCGAGTTCGCGCTTGAGTTCCCGGTACTCGGCGACCTGGGAACGGCTCGGCACCGCAAGTTGGAGCAGGATCACGGCTTCCCGGTGTTCCGGGTGCCGCTCGAGGAGCCGTTCGAAGGCGAGCATGCGCTCGGGGATGCCCTTCGTGTAGTCGAGGCGGTCCACCCCAAGCACGACGCGTTCCCGAGAGGTTTCCGGGGCTGCGGCTGCGGCTTGGGCGAGCGACTCGTAGCGCTCGAACTCGATCCCCAGCGGAAGTGCGCGCACGCGCGTCGTCCGATCTCCGTATTCGACGAGCATTTCGTCCCGGTCGACCCGAGCGCCCAGGGTGCGTTCGACGCAGTCGAGGAAGTTCTGCGCGTAGCTGCGCACGTGGAAGGCAATGAGGTCGCACGCCAGGAGTCCGCGCAGGAGTTCCCGGTCCCACGGGAGCAGGCGGAAGATGTCGTAGGGCGGGAAGGGGATGTGGAGAAAGAAGGCGAGCCGCGTGTCGGGCAGACGCTGGCGCACCTCGGCCGGTGCGAGGAGGAGTTGATAGTCGTGGATCCAGACGAGGCCGGCATCTTCGCTTTCTTCGGCGGCGGCCTCGCCGAAGCGTGCGTTGACCGCGGCGTAGTGCTCGAAGTCCCGGGCGTCGAAGCGCGCCTGGGGAGCCAGGGAGTGCATGAGGGGCCAGAGGGTGCGGTTCGAAAAGCCGTGGTAGTACCGCTGGACCTCGGTTTCCGTCAGCGACACGGGACGGATTTGGTAGGCCTCGCCCTGGGCGGCGATGCTTTCGCCTTCCCAGACATCGATTCCGGGCCAGCCGACCCAGGTCCCGCCGCGTTTGCGCAGCACGGGTTCCAGGGCCGAGACGAGACCGCCGGGGGAGGGCTCGCGCTGGAGCCCCGACTCGGTGCGCCGAAAGGTAAACGGCAGCCGGTTGCTTGCGACGACGACCGGTCGTTCCGACGCGGCGCTCGGGTCCTTCCTCGACACGGCGCGAGAGTACCCCAGCAGACCGTCCTGGGTGGGCCGTGTCGCGTGCGTCTTCGACGGGCGAAGGCCAGCTATGCTTCGCGCGTGGATGCGGGAGAGATCGCCGTCGGCCTGATTTGGTACGTCGTGCTGCTCTTCTCGTTGACGGTGCACGAAGCGGGTCACGCCTGGGCCGCCGCGCGCGGCGGCGATCTCACCGCCTATCTGGGCGGCCAGGTTTCGTTGGATCCCAGGCCCCATGTGCGCCGGGAGCCGTTCGGGACGGTGGTCGTCCCCCTGCTGTCCTTTGCGTTGTCGGGCTGGATGATCGGCTGGGCGAGCACGCCCTACGATCCGCGCTGGGCCTACGCGCACCCGCGTCGCGCGGGCTGGATGTCCCTGGCCGGGCCGGCCGCGAACCTCGTGTTGGTCGTGCTCGCCGGGGTGGGGATTCGCGTCGCCATGCTGGTCGGGCTCGTCGAGCCGGGCATTCCGGGATTTTCGTCGCTCGTCATCGGAACGACGCCGGGGTTGGCAGAGGCGATCGGGATCTTTCTCAGCCTGCTGTTCATGATGAATCTGCTGTTGCTGCTGTTCAACCTGATTCCCGTGCCGCCCCTGGACGGCGGAGGCGCCCTTGCCCTGTTCGTGTCCGAAGATACGGCGCGCCGCTGGCAGCAGATGATGGCGCGCCCCGCGTTCGCGCTGTTCGGAATCCTGGCGGCCTGGATCGCGATTCCGCGGATCTTCTGGCCCGTGTGCGAAGTGGCCCTGCGTGTGCTGTTCCCGGAGTACTTCTAGGAGACGGGCGCTCCCCGGTAGACGAGGGCCGGCGCGTCGCGCTCGGCCTCGTCGCGGATGCGCAACATCCGTTCGCGTTCCGGTGCGAGGGCGCAGGCGGGGTCGGTGGTGGCGGCATCGTCGGTGAGGGCCCAGGCCTGGCAGCGGCAGCCTCCGAAGTCACGGGTGCGCTCGGGACAACTCCGGCAGGGCTCGTGCATCCAGGCCTCGCCACGATAAGCGTTCATGCCGGGCGCGGCATTCCAACACGCTTCCAGGGATCGCTCGCGCACCGAGTAGAACGTGAGTTCCGGCAACTCCGCGGCGGCGTGGCAGGGAAGGACGAGACCTTCGGGGTTCACGACGACGATGCGACGGCCCCAGCCTCCCATGCAGGGCTTCGGGCGGTCGCCGTGGTGGTCGGGCAGCACGAATACGATTTCCGGCGCGTTCGGCTCCCGCCGCGCGGCATCGACGCGCGCGGCGGCCCGCTCGACCTGGGCGCGCGTGGGCAGCAGGGCGGCCCGGTTCGCCAGGGCCCAGCCGTAGTACTGGGTATTCGCGAGTTCGAGGCGGTGGGCACCGAGTTGGCGCGCGAGGGCGACGTGCTCGTCGATGTGCTCGAGGTTCTCCCGGTGCAAGACCACGTTGAGTGCAAGCGGCAGGTCGAAGCGGCGCACTGCGGCGGCGAAGGCGAGCTTGCGTTCGAAAGCCGCGACGCCGGCGAAGCGGTCCGAGGTCTCGGGGCGCGAGTCCTGGATGGAGAGCTGCACGCTGCGCAGCCCCGACTCGACGAGTCCGCCGAGGTCTTCGGGTGGCAGCGGCATGCCGGCAGTGACGAGATGCGTGTAGAGACCGGCGTCGGACGCGGTGCGGACGATGGCCGCGAGATCCGTCCGCACCGTGGGTTCCCCACCGGTGAGCCCGACGTGGACCACCCCCAGGTCGGCGGCTTCCCGGAAGACGCGGCCCCACGTCTCGGCGTCGAGTCCGTCCCGCACCGCGGCGTGGCCGAGCGGGTTCGAGCAGTAGGCGCAGCGAAGCGGGCAGCGGTAGGTGAGTTCGGCGACGAGGTTGTAGGGTCGCGGCGCTTTCATGTCCGGCGGTCGTTGTGTTCCAGCGCGCCGAGTCGTCGCATCTCGGCGAGGAAGTGGTGCACGTCGTTCTCGATGTTTTGAACGTCGGGGTGGCGCTTCCGCAGTGCGTCCGCGATTTCCCGGGCGGAACGTTTCCCGTCGCAGAGCGCGAGGATTTCTCCCCCGCTCCCGTTCAGTCGCACCGCCCGCTCGGGAAGCACGAGCATCGGGTCGTCCGGGTCGTTTCGCAGTTGCGCGCGCCGTGCAAGGCGCGGCCGGGCGTTTGCGGCGTCGACGGCGTCGAGGAGGTTCCAGAGGATCTGGCACTTGCGTTCGAGGGCGGCGAGGCACCGGTCCTGGTCTTCGGCGGTCCGGGCGTTTTCGAGTACGAACCGGAGTCCTTCCTCGGCGTCGGCCGGCGCCTGGGTGGTCCGTGCGCGGAAGTAAGCGAGCCCGGCCGGCTCCACCCAGCGGTAATGCGTTTCCCAGGCCGCCGCGCGCTCGCGCATCAGTGCACCCGCGCGAAGTTCGGTGAGCGACGCCGCCACGGATTCGAGGAGGTCGTGGGACGCGACGAATTCTACGTAGGCATCGCACGCCGCGCGCACCCCGGGAAGGATGTCTTCGAGCGCTTCCACCGAACGCCGCTCGAGACCGACCGCCTGGGCCAGGTCGAGCCAGAGGGAAAGCCCCCCGTCGTGCTCCGCGTTCCCATCGTGGTCCTGGATGCGTCGGATCCAATCGCGCCGGAAGGCCGGTTCCTGGGCCTTGGAAAGGATGAGCCCGTCCTTGATCGGAATCCGGGTCTGGTAGTAGTAGCGGTTGCGCACCCAGGTCCGGATTTCCTCGCGCGAGAGTTCTCCGGCATGCATGCGGAGATTGAACGGGTGGCGGTGGTGGTACCGTTCGTCGAGGGTGTGGTGCAGCTGCCCTTCGAGTTCTTCCCGGGCGGCGCTCACAGCGTGAGTTCCAGCCCGTCGTCGGCGATCTCGGCGCCGAGGCTCTCCACGTGCTGGCGCTCAGGGGATTTCGCGTCGAGAACCGGGTTCGTCGCGTTCATGTGGAAGTAGAACGTGCGCCCGCCGAGCTTCGAGAGTTCGTCGAGACTCCCGCCCGGCCCGGTGATGGGCAGGTGCCCCATGGCGAAGGCATCCGGTGCGCCCGGGCGCACGCTGCGCAACTCGTCCACGGTGTAGAAGGTGCCGTCGACGAAGCGCACGTCCGCGGCGGCCAGTTCGGCCAGCGTGGCAGGGTCGAGGGTTTTGAGGCCGGGGACGAAGGCCAGGCGGTGCCCGTCGCGGACGTCGGTGATGCGGACGCCCACGCAGGCTTCGGCGTGGAGTGTGGTCCGGTCCCGCAGGTATCCGGGCACCTTGCCCGGAACCGGAAAGAGCCGCGCCTCGAGGCGTTCCTCCCGGTCCAGGAAGATCGGCCGGTCGAGGGGGTGAGAACTCCAGGCCCGTTCGAGCAGCCGCCAGGCTGCGTTGGCCTCGAGGATCGAGGCGCGGACCCAGGCGGTGGAAATCACGCGGTAGGAGAGGGCCTCGCGCAAGGTGAGCAGCCCGATCGTGTGGTCGAGTTCCGCGCTGGTCAGCAGCACCGTGTCGAGCGGAATGTCCCGGGTGCCCGGCCGGGGATGCAGGCCGGGAAAGCGGTTGAACTGTTCCCGCAGGTCCGGGCTCGCGTTGAGCAGGGACCAGCGCACGCCATCACCGGAAACCGCGAGCGACGGCTGGGTCCGCGGGGGTACGTCCGGGTCGCCGGCGCGAGCGCGGACGGACGGGCGGTCCCCGCAGTTCCACTGGGGCAGGCCGCCCCCTGCACACGCGCCGAGCACCCGGATCTTCACCGGGCCAGATTACCCCACGACCCCATCGCGGCAGGCCGCTACCGCCACACGCGCCGGGCCCCACCGGGGCAGGCCCCCATCATGCGGAGGCGCGGGCCAGGGGCTAAGCATTGCCCATGCCGGAGCTTCCCGAGGTCGAGGTCACACGGCGACGCATCGAGCCGCTGTTGCTCGACCGACCGATTCGCCAACTCGTGACCACCGGGGACAGCTATCTGTTCCTGACGCCGCCGGGCCGTCTCCGGCGCGGTCTCCGGGGCCGCGCGGTCCGGAAACTCGGCCGCCGCGGGAAGTACCTGGTGGCCGAACTGGGGGACGGGAGTCGGCTGGTGGTCCACCTCGGCATGACGGGCCAGCTCTTCGGTTCCGGGGCGAGCAGCGTGCGACTGCTCTCGGCTACGGCGCGTTCCGCCCTCGCGCCCGAGGAACAGCACGACTTCCGGCCCGATGCCCACACCCATCTTCAGTTCCGGTTCGAGGACGGTTCACCCGACGTGTACTTTCGCGACGTACGCAAGTTCGGGAAGGTGCTGCTGCTCGCGCCGGGGGAGAGTCACCCGCGGCTCGACCGGCTCGGCGCCGACGCCCTCGGCGTGACGGGGGAGTTGCTCTTTGCCGCGACCCGCGGACGTCGCGTCGCGATCAAGAGCCTGCTCCTCGACCAGGCGGTCGTAACGGGCATCGGAAACATCTACGCCGACGAAGCGTTGCATCGCGCGCGGGTGCGGCCGACGCGACGTGCCACCCGGGTTACCCGGGCCGAGTCCGAACGGCTGGCGGCGGAAGTTCGGAACGTTCTCGAGCGCGCCATCGAAAGCGGCGGTACGAGCATTCGCGACTACGTCACACCCGATGGGTCGGATGGCGGCTTCCAGGAGGAACGCCGGGTCTACGCGCGGCGCGGGGAGCCGTGCCTCGCCTGCGAAACGCCGGTGCGTCGCGTGGTTGTCGGGCAACGGGGGACCCACTACTGCCCCCGCTGTCAGCGGTAGCGTCGTGTTGCGTCTGGTGGAACTCGAGCGGGTGGTGGCGGCCTTGGAGCCGCGCCTGCTGGGCTGTCGTGTCCAGGAGGTCGCCCAACCCGACGGGGAGTGCGTCGCCTTGACCGCGTATGGTGCGGGCGAGGACGGTCCCGGCCGCGTCCACCTCCTGCTCAGCGCGAGTCCCGATACGGGCCGCCTCTCGGTCGTTCCGCGACTGCCGCGGCGACCCGAGACGCCGCCCCGTTTCGCCCAGTGGCTGAAGGCACACGCCCTGGGTACGCGCATCACGGGTCTGGAACTTCTCGGCGGCGACCGTGTGGCGGCGTTGGCGCTGACCGGCCCTGAGGGAGCGCTGCGCCTCGTGCTCCAGTTGCTCGGCAGGCGCAGCAACCTCTACGCCCTCGATGGAGAGGGCCGTGTCGCCGCTGCGCTGCGGCCTCCCGGTGCGACGCGCCCGGAACTGGCCCCCGGTTCTCCGTGGCGGCTGCCCGAATCCGCTCCCCCGCAGACAGGCACCGACCGTTTTGCTTCGGTTGCCGGGACGGAACTGCCTGCGGCGGTCGAGGCACACTACGGGGCCCAGGAAGTCGCGGATGCGGGAGCGCAGCTCGAGCGCCGCATCGACCGTGCGCTCTCCCGGGAAGAACGGCGTGTGGCGCGAAAACTGGAGAAGCTCGCGGGCGAACTCGAGAAATCGCGCGAGGCCGAAGAGCTCGCGCGGCACGGAGAGTTGTTGAAGGGGGCGCTGTCCCAGGTCGAGCGCGGCGCCACCGAGGTGACCGTGCGCGATGCGGCCCGGGGCGAAGACGTCCGCATCGCCCTCGACCCCACCCGCTCCCCGGCGCAGAACCTCGAGGACTTGTTTCGGCGTTACAAGAAGGCCCTGCGCCGGCTCCAGAAGGGCGGGGCGCAGCACGACACCGTGAGCGCGGCCCAGCGCGAGCTGGCGGACTTCCGTGGCCGCTTCTCCTCCGCCGTGGACGCGGATACGCTCGCGGAGTTCGCGGAGAGCGACGAAGTGCGGGCGCTCCTGGCGCGCCACGCGCCGCCGCCCCCAGCATCCCGCGGTACGCGCGGGGGCCGTCCGGCCGAGGTGCAACTCGGCAAGCACCGCGTTCCCCGGCGTCTCGTGCCCCGCCGCTACACCACCGCCGGGGGGCTCGAGATCTGGGTGGGGCGCAGCGATGCGGGGAACGACTTTCTGACCACGCGCCTCGCCCGGGGCAAGGATCTTTTCTTCCACCTGGACGGCGCTCCCGGAAGCCACGTGATCCTGCGCACCGAGGGCCGGGACGACCCGCCGTCGGACGCCCTCCTCGATGCTTGTGAACTCGCCGTCCGTTATTCGAAGGCCAAGAACGCCACGCGTGCGGACGTCCACGTGGTGCCGATCCGAAACGTGAAGAAACCGAAGGGCGCCAAGCCCGGGCTCGTGACGGTTCACGGGGGCCGGACGGTGCACCTGCGGCGCACGGAAGCGCGGTTGGAGCGGGTGCTGGCCGCCAAGATCGAGGACTGAACCAGCACCCGGCTAGGCGGTTTCGAGCAGGACCTTCAGGGTGCCGCGAATCCCGGCCCGCTCCAGGGCGTCTGGCCCCCGGCTCAGGGGAACGCGCTCGGCGATCAGCGGCATCACATCCACGGCACCGGTTTCCAGGGCGCGGAGCGCGGGAGCGAACGGTCCGCAGCGCGATCCCACGACCTGGATCTCGTCGATCACCAGGGGGCTCAGGTCGAGGTTCAGGCGTTCGGAAACCGTGGTCTTCAGCACGAGGGTGCCCCGCGGGCGGACCGCGGCCAGGGCGCGCTGGAAGCCCTCGGCGCTTCCTGTTGCCTCGACGACGAGCGAGGCACGCACGTCGCCACAGTCTTCGAGGAGTGCCGTCTCGATGTCGCGCCCGGCGAGCCGGGCGAGCTTGTCCGGGTGCCGCCCGATGCAGCGCACCCGGGCGCCCGCGTGGTGAAGCACCTGGGCGACGAGGAGTCCGAGCTTGCCGTCTCCCAGCACGACGCAGTCCTGCCCGGCTTCGATGCGGACCTGTTCCAGGATTTCGAAGGCGGCTGCCAGGGGTTCGGCGAAGACGGCCTGTGCGTCGGTCACGCCCGCGGGCACCGCGTGGAGGTTCGACGTCGGGACCCGGACCCGGTCGGCAAACGCGCCGTCGGCATTGAGGATGCCCATCACCTTGCGGTGCGGGCAGTGTCGTTGGAGTCCCTGGGCGCACAGGTCGCAGGTCTGGCAGGCAAAGTTGATCTCGCCCACGACCCGCTGGCCTCGCCAGCCCTCGGGCCCCGCTTCGACGGTTCCGACGAATTCGTGGCCGAGGGTCCCCTGGAATCCCATGTAGCCCCGGACGATCTCGAGGTCGGTCCGGCAGATTCCCGCGAGATGAACCCGGACGACGGCACAGTCTTCCGACGGCCCCGGCTCGGCGACGTCTTCGAGTCGGACCCCGCCTCCGTCGAATCGCAGCGCGCGCACCGATTTCGAGCGTAGTCGGTATCCTCCCCACCGGAAAGCGCGTCGAATGATCGCAGAAGCCACGTCGCCCCAGCCGAACCGGGTGGCGACGCGCGGGTGGGGGTCGCGCGTCGTCGGGGTCGTCCTCGTTGCGGGTCTTCTTCGCGGGCTGCTCGCTTTCTGGGTGTTCCCCGTGACGCCAATGGGCGACGAGCTCTACTACGCGGAGACGGCGGCCCGAATGGCGCGTGGCGAGGGTCATGTCTACGGCCCCCATGGAATGCGCGCCCGGTGGCCGCCGGGCCAGGCGGCGCTCCTCGCCCCGTTCATGGACACCGAGGAGATCGCCGAACACCCCGAACTCCTGGCCGAGCTCTCGCGCCGGCAGCCGGAGGAGATGGAGGCGCACCACCGCGCGTTCCTCGCACCGCTGGTGGCCGTGGAGGTCGTGGCCGGAGTGGTGGTGGTTGCGGCGGCGGCGGCGCTCGGCTGGGCGCTCTTCGGGGGGCGGGCGGCCTTCTTTGCTGCGCTTCTCGCGACGGTCCACCCGGCGCTCCTCGCGGCGAGCCATTACCTGTGGTCGGAAACGCTCTTCACCGCGCTGCTGTCGGGTTCCCTGGCGCTCGGCGTGGCTTGGATGCGCCGCCCGCACTGGGGGGTCGCCGTGCTTGCCGGAGTGGGCTTCGGGCTCGCCGGCCTGACCCGCGAGCTTGCGCTTCCGGTCGCAGGGGCGCTGGGTCTCTGGTGGGTGGCGACGTCGACCGATCGGACCCGGGCCGCGCTCCATGCGGCTTTGCTGGGTCTCGCGACCCTCTTCACGGTCGCGCCGTGGACCGTTCGGAACCACGTGGAACTGGACCGGCTCGTTCCGGTTTCGACCGTCGGCTGGATGGGTTTGCGCGAGGGCAACACCCTCGCAGATGACGCGTGGTTCGAGCGGGACTGGCCTGCGGTGCGCGAGTTCCGACGTCGTTATGTGTCGATTCCCGACGAGGGCGAGCGGATGGACGTATCGCGCGCCGAAGCGCTGGCATTGATCGGGGAGGCACAGCCCGCCTGGCTTCTGCGCAAGCTCGTGCTCAACCTCGGGGAGCTCTCGAGTCCCGTGGACGATGCGCTCTCGAAGCTCCGCCAGGGGGCCTACGGCTCCGTTCCCGCCGCGGCGATTCGCGGCGTGCTCGTGGTGACCTGGGCGTTCACCCTTTTTGCCGTCTTCGCCGCGGCGCTCGGCGCGGCAGCGGCTCCCGGCACAGCGCGCCGGACGCTTCCGTTGTTTATCCTGGCGCCGTTGGTTCTGGTTCATGTCGTGGCCAACGCGTTTCCCAAGTACCGGCTGCCCTTTGAGCCGCTCCTTCTTGCGTACGCGGGCTTCGCCTGCACCGCGGGTCTTGGCGCCCTGCGCGCGGGATGGTCCCGGCGCAGCCTCTCGGTTGCGCTGGTCCTGCTCGCGCTCTTCGCGGTCCTGGGAACGTTGCGTTTCGGGCCCCGCGCGCTGCGGATCTGGGAGGCGCCGGTGCCCGCGAGCGTTCCAGAGGTCACGGAAGCCTCGGCGTTGCGGCCGGCCCGAATCGTGTTGCTGAGCGTCGACACGGCGCGGGACGACCGGATCGACGCGGAAACTGCGCCAGCCATCGCGCGCCTGGCGGCGGAAGGCGCCCGCGCCGAGCGTTTCTACGCGGCCTCGAACTACACGCTGCCGTCGCATATGTCGATCTTCACCGGCCTCGACCCCCAGGAACACGGGGTGACGCGCGACGCCGCGCGCCTGGCTCCCGGTGTACCGACCCTGGCGGAACTCCTCGCGGCATCGGGTTATCGGACCCGGGCCTTTCACGAGGGCGCTTACGTCGAAGCGCGTTTCGGTTTCGCCCGGGGGTTCGAGGCGTATCGCCGGCATCCCCATGTCGACGTGGTGCGGGATGCCTTGCCGGACGTCCTCGATTGGATCCGGGACCAGGACGACGCCCCCTGGTTCCTCTTTCTCCACACCTACGCCGCGCATTTCCCGTACGGCGGTTTCGCGCGGTATCGCAGTGAAGCGCCCGAACGGGCACTGCCTCCCGACGGGGTGATCGACGACCTCCGGCGACGCTATCCCGGGGAGCGTCTCTACGGACCCGCACGCCGCGACGCCCTGCCTGCGGACGAGCGTTATCTCTGCAGTCTCTACAACCAGCTCGCAGAGGCGCACGGGACGCTCCTGCCCTGTGGCAGCGATGTACTCGACGAAGCGTTTCGCGCCGCGCCCGAAGCCGAGGGAGACCTGGCGGCGATCGTCCGGAGCTACGACGCGCGTATCGGTGAAGTGGACGAAGCGGTGGCGCGTATCCGCGAAACCCTGGAGTCGTTGGGGCAGTGGGAAGACACGCTGTTCGTCATCACCGCCGACCACGGGGAGAGCTTCTACGAACACGGTCTTCCGAAGCACGAGTACGTGCCCTTCGACGAGGTCCTCCGCGTACCCCTCGTGATTTCATGGCCCGAGTTCTTCGGCGAGCGTGGCGGTGTCCTCGTCGCGGGTCCGGCGTGGCACCTCGATCTGTTGCCGACGCTGCTTTCCCTGGCCGGGATCTCCCCGCCCGAGGGCCTTGCGGGTAAGGACCTCTCCCCGGTTCTTGCGGGCGAGGCCGCCCTTCCCGCGGATCGCAGCGTGTTTCCCGCCATTTTGCGCCCCGCTCACAAGGAACAACGGCCCCTGCGGCGTGTCGCGATCCAGGGCGACAGCAAGCGCATCGAGGGGCACGCCGTCTTCGGGGACGAGGCGGGTTTCCTGTTCGATCTCGCAGCAGATCCCGGGGAACGACACAATCTCCGCACGCTGCGTCCCGGTGAGGTGGCGGCGCTGGACGCGGCGATCGCGTCCTGGGAAGCGGGTCTCTCGCCGCGCGCCCCGATCCACCAGGGCACGGGACTCCCGATCACCGGAGAGGCGGACCCGGTCGAAATCGCGCCGGATCTACGCGAGGGGTTGCGGCAACTCGGCTACGTCGAATAGGTGCGCGGGAGGGAGGGGTTTTCCCTGCTTGGCGCGTGGGGCCTGGGTTGCGCATTCTCTACGCGGTGGAAGAAGTGAACCGGGCCGGAAAGTTTCGAATCGGCCAGGTGGTGCGCCATCGCCTGCACCCGTTCCGCGGGGTCGTGTTCGACGTCGACCCTACGTTCTCGAATACCGAGGAGTGGTGGCTTTCGATTCCCGAAGACGTGAGGCCGCGGAAGGAGCAGCCCTACTACCACGTGCTCGCGGAAAACGAAGAAACCACTTACGTGGCCTACGTCTCGGAGCAGAACCTGCTTCCGGATGAGACGGGAGCCCCCTGTCGGCATCCGCTCGTGGACGAAATCTTCGGAGAACTGCGCGACGGTTTCTATGCCCTGGACCGGCATCGACCCAACTGAGTCGCACGCGTGACTGCGGTACGCTCTCGCTATGCCTGAAAGTGCCCGCCCCGAAATCGAATTCGCCGACCGCGGGATTGCGGCGGTGGTGCCCTGTTACGCGGTGCGGGACCAGGTGCTGGGCGTGCTCCAGAAGATCGGTTCCGAGGTCGACCGGATCTACGTGGTGGACGACGGATGTCCCCAGAAGACGGGCCTGTACGTGGAGGAAAACTGCCGGGATCCGCGGGTCACGGTGCTCTTCCACGAGCGGAATCTCGGTGTGGGCGCGGCGGTGAAGACGGGATATCGCCGGGCGCTGGAGGACGGGGCCGAGGTCCTGGTGAAGATCGACGGCGACGGCCAGATGAACCCCGCCCTGGTGGCTCGTTTCGTGCGCCCGATCCTGTCTGGAGAGGCGGACTACACCAAGGGCAATCGCTTCTTCAACGTCGAGGACGTGCGGTCCATGCCCTGGGTCCGTTTCGTTGGAAACGCGGTCCTGTCCTTCTTTTCCAAGTTGGCAAGTGGTTACTGGGACGTGTTCGATCCGAACAATGGCTATACGGCCGTCCATGCCCGGGTCCTCGAGTTGCTTCCCTTCGAGAAGATCAGCGATGGCTATTTCTTCGAGTCGGACATGCTGTTCCGGCTCAACACGGTCCGCGCCGTCGTCCTGGAGGTTCCCATCGAAGCCCGGTACGCCGACGAGCCGAGCAGCCTGTCGCCGCTCCGCGTGCTCCCGACGTTTTTCGTGAAGCACACCGCCAACTTCCTGAAGCGGATCTTCTACAGCTACTTCCTGCGCAGTTTCAGCATCGCATCGGTCAACCTGTTGCTCGGGAGCGCTCTGGTCACGGCGGGCACCGTGTGGGGTGCGTATGCCTGGCAACGGGGAATCGAAGTCGGACAGGTCGCGAGCAGCGGGCAGGTGGCGTTGGCCAGCCTCCCGATCATCGTGGGTACACAGCTCGTGCTGGCCTTCCTGGCCCACGATATGGGGAGCGCCCCCCGCGTGCCCCTGCACAACCGGTTGTAGTCGCCGCGTTATTCCGGCGGGCCGGCGATGCGGGGGCTGCCCCAGAAGGCGACGCGCCCGGCTTTGGGCCGTTTCGCGGTGACGGCTTCGAGGCGCAAGGTGACGGTCTTTCCCCCGTACGGGGACAGGTCCACTTCGAAGTCATTCCAGCGGCGTCCGTTGCCGCGGGGGTTGTCGAAGACGACGCGCTGCGAGGCGAGCTTCCGGAAGGCTCCGCCGGTGGAGACCTTCACCTCGAATCGCATGCCCTTCGGCTGCTTCAACCCGCTGATCTTCTGGAATCCGAAAGACGCCTGGAAGCGCGCGTCTTGCGGTACATCGAGTGTCCAGTCGACACCGCCGCCCCGGGCTCCCAGGGCCATGGCGATGGGGCGCCGGTTCTGACGGGTCGGGCGTTCGGTCCAGCGACGTGGAATCGCTCGCCGTTTTCCGTCGGGACCGTGAACCCAGGCGCGCGGTTCCAGGTCGGGGTCTGCGAGGTCGATCAGCGTGGGCCCGCGGTCCGGGCCGCGCTCGAGAACGATCATCCAGTCGTTCGCCCGGTCCAGCCCCGTAAAGTCCCGGGGCACGCGGAAGTCCCGCTCCAGGGCCTCCTGGACCCGTGGAGTTTCTTCGTGGAAGACGGTGTGGAGTGCTTCGTCGAGGTCGGACATCACCACGAAGCGCACGTCTTCCAGGGCGCTCAGGATTTCGTCTTGTTGCTCCGCCCGCTTTCCCCAGACCTGCAGGGCGCCGGTGAACCGGGTGGGGTTCCGTCCCTGGGTTGCGAAGTACACCAGCGGCTCGGAACGGGCCACGTAGATGGCTTCGCCGGGGCGGATCCGCTCGCGGAGGTAGTGGATGACGCGCGGGATCGTGCTGCTCTTCCGCGCCGGGTTGACCGGCCGCATGGGGACTCGGGGGCCGAAGGTCGGGGGTCCGGCCAGCGTCACGAGCCGGTCGCCGACCCACGCCGCGGAGCCGGCGAGGAGCAGAACGGACGCGAACGCCAGGCCAGCGCCGATCCGTCGGGGTGTGGCACGCCGCTTCCCGAGCGAGTTGCCCAGGAGACAGAAGGCGTAGGCCAGCGCGGCGGGTGCCGCGAACACCAGGTGACCCGAGTCCGGGCGCGGGACGAGGTTGGAGGCGCAGGCGAGGGTCACGCCCGCCAGGATCCAGAGCGCGGCGGGCAGGGGGGCGAACGCGCGTCGGACCGCTGTGAAGAACGGCAGGAGCATGGGGAGCGCGTAGAGGAACTGGGTCAGGAAGACCGCGAAAGCGGGGGGACCGGTGCGCCCTTCCAACAGGCTGTAGACGACTTCGGGGACGTAGTAATACTCGAGCTGGTTCCGGAGGATTTCCGGAGCCAGGCTCCCGGGGGGCCACAGGTTGACGAGTGGTGAATCGAAGGCGCGACTCTCGGGGGTGGCGAGCAGCGACGTCACGAAGACACCGAGGTCTCCCAGGGCCGCGAAGGTTCCGAGGGTTGCCACCGCCACCGCGGCGCCACCCGAGCAGAGCGCCAGGGTTCTTCGCAGCCGCTCTCCGACGGGCGCGCAGGTTGCGACCGTCGCCACGAGCGCCACTGCGAGCAGCGCCCCGACCGTCTGCTTGGACAAGGCGGTGAGCGCGATGGCTACACCGGCTGCAAAGGCCCAGCCACTCGAGCGGATTCCGCGCAGCGCGAGGCCCGCAGCGATGAACGCGAGGCTCGTCGCAATCGTCGTGTAGAACGCGATGGTCAGGAGGGGGAAGAGCAGGACCGGGGCGAAGGCCAGGCTGGCGGCCGAGGCGTGGGCCCAGGGTCCCGCGTCGCTGCGGCGCGCCAAAACGTAGACAGAGGCACACGCCAGCCCCTGGAGGACGGCGACGCCGTTGCGTGCGGCCTCGATCGTCGCGCCGAAGGCCGCGAAGATGCCCGCAACCATCGCGTAGGGTACCGGGCCCGTGACGAGTACGATGTCGCTGTAGAGGCGATCGCCCGCGACCATCCGCTCGGCGACGTGGAGGAGCAGGCCCTCTTCGAGGAGGTTGGGCTCGAGTCGGCCGGTCGCCGCACAGACCAACCCCCCGATGGCGCCCCAGATCCATGCGAAGCGCGCTCCCCAACGATCATCGCCTGTTCGTTTCACGCGCGTCCCGGCCCCCTAGCGTGGATAGCACGCTCACCGGCACGTCGTGTCGCCATTGCGGCGGTCTCGTCGGAGGCCTGGGGGCCGTGCAGTCAGCGTTGTTTCAACAGGTAGCGGAGCCACCGCATTGCGGCGCGGGGGCGCAGGCGCAGGATCTCGCGGAGCGTGCGGTACGCCAGGTGGAGTCGGATCGTGGACTTCCGCCGAGCGACGCGTGCGGCGCGTTTCCAGCCGCGTGACCGGGCCTGCTCGGCGACGCGATCGAATAGCGCGTACTCCTCGTCGAAGCGCAGGCGGCTTTCGGACTGAAGCGCCGTGGCGCCGCGTGCATGGCGACGGTAGGCGTAGGCTCGGGTTCGCGAGCAGACGATGGTGTCCCCATCCAGCAGGAGACGACTGGTGAAGTCCAGGTCCTGCACTTGCTTCCATTCGGGAGAAAAACGGCGGCTTCCGAGCGCTTCGCGTCGGTAGCAGAGGGTGGGACACATGATGAAGTTGCCCCGCATGATCGCCCGCAACCCCGGCTCGCCCTGGATGACCAGCGGGTTCGGGCCGCCGGGTCGGAAGAAGGGCTTTACGGCATCGGCGAGGGAGAACGTCGGCCGGCCCCCTGCGTCGATGATCGATGCGTCGCAGCAGACGGCTGCCGCCTCCGGGTACGCGCCGGCGAGGCCGACCACCAGGGACGCGTAGCCGGGTTGGAGGAGGTCGTCCCCGTGGAGCAGGGTCACGAGTTCGCCCGTGGCCTGGTCGATGCAGCGATTCCACGTCGCGACCATGCCCAGGTTCTCCGGGTTGCGTCGGTAGGCGATGCGCGGGTCCTGCAGGCCCTGGAGCCAGTGCTCGATCCCCTGGTCGGAGTGGCCGTCGTCGACCACCAGGAGATCCCAGTCGGAGCGATCCTGGGCGCGCACGCTCTCGACGGCCGCTTTCAGGTAGTCGGGCCCCTCATAGAAGGGAATCGCGATGGTGAGCCGACGGCTCATGGGGTGGGGTTTCCGGGTGCGGGCCGGGAGGGCTTCCGACGCCCCCAGGCGAAGAGCGCCAGCCCGACGAATCCCCAGGCGAGCGACACGGCGAAGGCTGAGAGGGAGAGCGAGAGGGCGACTTCCGAACGCATGCCGAGCGCTCCGAAGAACTCGATGAAGAGCCACTCCCGGACACCGGCTCCGCCCAAGCTGATCGGGATCAGGGCGATGAGGAAGATGAAGGGCACCACCACGAAATACCAGTGGAGCCCCAGATCGGTGTCCAGGGGCTGGGCGAGGGCGGCTACCGCACAGACCGGCAGCAACTGGGCGATGACGCTCCAGGCGAAGGCCCGGGCCAGGATTCCCGGTCGTTTCGAAAGTTCGGAAGCGGCGGCGAGGGCTGCGTCGATTCCTGCGGCAAGCCGGGTCGAAAGCTTCACGAAGGGCGAGAGCAGCCAGCGGAGAAGGCCGTGGTACCGGGGACGCAGCAATGCGAGACCGGCGCCGACGATGGTTCCTACGGCGGCCAGCGCGAGGAGGACGCGCGCGCGGTCCGTGTCGGCGAGCGGGGCGAAGGGCACGGCCGCGAGGACCACGACGCCGAGTGCCGCCAGGCTCAGAACCCGCTCGGCCGCCAGGACCGCCAGCGGCTCGGCGCTGGTGCCGGAGTCCCGCTTCGCGTCGACGGCGCGATAGGCGTCGGAAACGATGGCACTGGGGAGCACGAGGGTGAGAAAGTTCGCGACGACGTAGGCGCGGAGGACGGGAAGGAAGCGCGGGGCGAGCCCGGCTGCGGAGAGCAGGATCTCGAAACGTCGGGCCGCTGCGCCGAAGCTCAGGCCGAAGAGTCCCGCCGCGACGCCGAACCAGCCCAGGGCGACGGGCAGGGAAGAAGTCCAGGCCGAGGCCAGGGCTTCGGCAATGCTCTCCTGCCCCTCCGGAAGCGCCAGGCGAAACGCCAGGACGAGCAACACGGTGGCGACCGCGAGGCGCAGCACGAGCCGAACGCCCCCACCGGTCATTGGCAAGCCCCCCTAGAATGGAGGCTGTGGCGGATTCCGAATTCGAGGAGGGGACCCAGGGGGCCGCGTACGCCGAGCGGCTCGCGCGCCTGTCGGGCGCCCGGTGGAAGCGCTGGCTCGACGTTCAGGCGCCCTATCGCTGGAACGTGGGGCGCCTGGGGCTCGGGTTCACCCTGGACCTGGGCTGCGGCATCGGGCGGAACCTCGACCATCTCGGCGGGCACGGCGTGGGCGTCGACCACAACCCGGGCGCCGTGGCGGCCGCCCGGGCCCGAGGACTCGAGGCCTACACGCCCGCGGAGTTCATCGGCTCCGGGCAGGCGCGGGAGGACCGGTTCGATTCGCTCCTTTGCGCGCACGTTCTCGAGCACATGCCGTTCGACGAGGCCGTGGGGTTCATCGGCGGACACCTGCGCTTCGTCCGCCCCGGGGGCCGCGTGGTGCTCATCACGCCCCAGGAAGCGGGTTTCCGTTCCGACGCTACTCATGTCGAGTACATGGACTTCGCGCGCCTTCACGAGCTCCTCGCAGCACATGGGCTCGAGCGGGAAAGGAGCTACTCGTTCCCGTTCCCCCGGGTTGCGGGCCGCGTGTTCCCCCACAACGAGTTCGTCGTCGTGGGACGTCGCGCTGTGCCCCGGGACCCCCTCTCGCCGCCAGCGTAGAGGTCTCGCCGACCCCGGGCCAGCAGGCGCGCTTTCCGATCGTCCTTCCCCGCGGGGTTGCGGTGCCGGTCGGCGGGACTACGGTATGCGCCCGTTCCGGTCCGTGGCGACCGGACGTCCCCCGCCACCGACGCGTTCCGCACCCAGAGAGGAGCCATGGGCTCGATCCTTCGTCCGCTTGCGATCTTCCTCGGCGCCGGATTCCTGCTGGCGTGTGGACCCGTGGCTGTGAATCCGCAGGGCGAAACCTTCGACGCGAGCCGGCTCGACGCGATCGACGCCGCGATGGAGCGCCTGGCGGACGACCGGTGGCGCTCGTGGACCATGGAACTCGTGGACGGCGCCCTCGCGTTTCGCGTCGATGTTGCGGACGCCCCGCCGCGCGGGGCGTGTGCGGAGATCGCCGGGGCGATTGCGAGCGGCGGGGGGCAAGAGGTCGACTGGACCGCTGAACTGTTGCGCCGCGGGTCCGTCGTGGAGCGCTGTCGCGCCTAGGCTGCTCTGCTGCCAGTTCCAGCGGGAAGTCTGCTCGGCGTCCGCCTAGGGCGCCGGCGCAGGGATCCAGACGCGGCTTTCGTATACTTACCGGCCGCTCCCCGCGCTGCTGGAGGCCACCACAACCCGAGTGCGTTTCCTACTCGTTCTCGTCTGTTTCTTCCTGTCCGGATTTGCGGCGCTGCTCTACGAGACGGCGTGGACGCGGGAACTCGCATTTCTCTTTGGCACTTCCGAAATCGCCATGGCGGCCGTGCTCGCCGCCTACATGGGGGGCCTCGCGCTGGGTGCGGCGGTGGCGGCGCGCTTTGCGCCCAGGATCCGGCGACCGATCTTCGCCTACGCGGTGCTCGAGCTCGTGATTGCCCTCGCCGCCCTGGCGCTGCCCTACGGACTCGCCGGCGTGAACTGGATCTACGCCGCCCTGTTCGGGGGAGCGCCGGCTCCGCCTCCCGACGGCGCGGCGTTTGCGACCATCTTCCAGCTGTCGTCGGCGTTCTTGTTGTTGATGATCCCGACCAGTTGCATGGGGGCGACGCTCCCGCTGCTCGCACGCCAGAGTGTCGAGCACGATTCGCAGATCGGTCCGCGCGTGGGTGCCCTGTACGCAATCAACACCGCGGGCGCGATTGCCGGGGTCGTGACCGCTGGCTTCGTGCTGCTGCCGGAAGTCGGCCTTCGGATGACCGTCTGGGTCGGCGTCGGGATGAACCTGCTCGTGTTCGTCGTTGCCGCGTTCATCGGCCGGACCCCAGGCGGCATCCCTCCCGAGCGCACGCAGCGTTCCGGAGGGTTCTCCTGGGTCCTGCCGGTGATGGCGCTGTCCGGCGCCGCTTCGTTCGTCTACGAGGTGCTCTGGATCCGGCTCCTGGTGCATCAACTCGGAGGCAGCGTCTATGCGTTCGCCACGATGCTCGGGAGTTTCCTGGCCGGGATCGCGCTGGGAGGCGCCATCGCGGCGCCGATCGCGCGCCGGAGCGCGGCGGCGGCGATTGGCTTCGTCGTTGCCGAGACCGCCGTGGGCGTGCTCGGCCTGCTCACCTTCCTTGCCGCCGATCGTTTGCCGGATCTTGCCGCGCTCCTGGGGGTCACGGGGCCGGGCGACCTGGGGCGCATCGCGCTCGTATCTGCTGCCGTTCTGGTGCCGCTGTCGACTGCCATTGGCGCAACCTTTCCGTTTGCCGTGCGAATTGCGGCCCCGGACGCCGCCGCGGCAGCCGCAGCGAGTGCGCGGGTCACGGCCTGGAATACGGTGGGCGCGATCGCGGGGTCGCTGGGTGCCGCGCTGTTCTTCCTGCCGGGCCTCGGCTTCGCGGGAACGATTCAGCTCGCCGTGTTCGTCAACTTCGGCCTCGCGGCGATCGCTGCCCTCGCGACGCAGCGACGGGGAATCGCCATCGGTCTGGCCGCGGCGATGCTGGCGTCGGTTTTCTTCTCCCCGCCCGTTCCGTGGAGCATTCTCAACCGCTCGGCGCTTTCCGGAAGAGAGGCGGGTACGGACAGCGAATTCTTCGCCGTGGGGCGCGGCGCCACGGTTCGTCTTGCGGCCGTGGACACGGGGTACCGGCTTTTCACCAACGGGTTGCCCGAGGCAGTCATCGAACTCGAGGGGTTGCCTCCCCGGAGTCATCGAATGACGGACCTCATGGGCCTCGTGACGACGCTGATGCGTCCCGGCGCGGAACGGCTTCTCGTCGTTGGCATGGGCGGAGGCTCGGTGCTCGAGGCCGTGCCGCCCTCGATTCGTGAAATCGATGTCATCGAGATCGAAGAAGAAGTGGTCGAAGCCAATCGTCGCGCGGCACCCCGCCGTCTGCGGGACCCGCTGGCCGACCCCCGCCTCCGCATCTTCGTCAACGACGCGCGGGGCGCCCTGACGCTCTCGGAGGCGAATTACGACGGAGTGGTTGCGCAGGCTTCCCATCCGTGGACCGCGGGGGCCTCGCATCTCTACACGCGCGAATTCTTCGAACTCGTCAAGACACGCCTTGCCCCAGGTGGCGTGTTTGCCCAGTGGATGGGCTTGCCCTTCGTCGATGAGCCCCTCTTGCGTTCGCTGGTGGCCACCCTGTCTTCGGTCTTTCGCCACGTGGCGGTGTTGCACCCCGAGGCCGGGGGGCTCCTCTTCGTCGGCTCGGACGCTCCGCTCCCGGTGCTCCCGGGGATTCGTCAGATGCTCGAGGAAGAACCGGAACCCTTGGCGCGCTACGGCTTCTACACCGAAGAGGAACTGGCCGCGACCCTCCTGCTCGACACCGAGGGGGCGGCGGCCTTCGGAGCGGGCGCGCCGCTGAACACCGATGACCACAACCTGCTCGCTTCGCGCTCAGCGCGTCTCGCCCGCGATGAAAAGCTGACGAGCCCGGCCGTCAATCTCCTTGCCGGCGACGACGATGCCCTCCTCGACCTCGTTCCCCAGTTGCGTTCGGTGAGCCTCGCGCGGGTTCTCTCGGAAGTCCGGCGGCGCCGTGCCGGGCGGGTGGCCGCAACCCTGTCGGGCGGAGATCGCGACATCGCTCTCGGCTGGGTTGCTTTCGCAGCCGGCAAGAAAACCAAAGCGGAGGATCTCTTCCGTTCGGGTCTCGAAGCCGGGGGCGACGAAGCGGAGGCCCAGGCGGGGCTTGCGTTGGTTGCGCGGGACCGGGTCCCGGATGTTCTCGACGGCGCGCCCCGCGTCGTCGCCGAGGCGAGGGTCCGAGCGTTTCGACACGACTGGGAGGGGGTCGCACAACTCGATCCTGAGCTTGCGGCGATTCCGCCGGGCGCCGCGCTCTTCATCGAGGCGAGTCGTCTTCGTGCGCGCTGGCGTCTCGTGTTCGGGAGGGATGCAGAGGCCGTCCCCATCCTGGATGCCGTGCTCGTCGGGGGTGGGGCCGGTCCCAGCATGAGTGCGATTCGGAAGCTGCGCAAGCAGGCTGCAGTGAATGCTCCGCCGGTAGGGTTGACCGGTTCCGGCAGTTGACCTGCGTGCACTGGGCACGATGTCTCCTGCTGACGGCTGCCCTCGGGTGTGCGTCAGGGGCGAGCGGGCCGCCGGTGCAGTACGAGCTGGGCGACCGCGCGGCGGTGACGGACGATGGTCTCCACCGCCTGAAATCCCGCCGGATGGCTGCGGTCTACTTGCGTCCCGGCGCGAACTTCGCCGGGTATCGCCGGCTCCTCGTCATGCCGGTCCAGATCTTTTTCGCGGCGGACGAGCACGGCGATGCTTCGAAAGGGGCGGGAATGCTCTCCCCGGCCGACGAGCGGCGGTTCCGCCGCATTTTCCAGCAGATGCTCGAGGAGGAGCTCGGCGCGAGCCCTTCGTTCGAGGTCGCCGATGCCGCCGGCCCCGACGTGTTGCGTATTCGCAGTCACATCGTGGATCTGGCTCTCGACGCTCGCGCCGGGAAGTCGGGCGCGAAGGTGTACAGTATCGGGTCTGGGGAGTTGACGGTTTTGTTGGATGTCTCGGATTCGGAGAGCGGGGTCGCGCTGGGTCGGCTGGTGGACCGCAAGCGGATCGGCTCCAGTGAGACCCTGACGCGGTCGGATCTCCATCCACATGCCGCGAGCCTCGGGGTCGGCACGGTTGCGGCTCGGGGCTCGGATGCTCAGTGGACGTACCTGCGGCGTATCTTTCGCGCCTGGGCCCGCGTGCTCCGACAGGGTCTCGAGGAATTGATCGTGCTCGGACCCGTTCCCGAGCGAGGGGATGGTTTCGGAGAGGGAGGCAAGCCGTGAAGCGGATCATCGGAATTGTCGGGGTGCTTGGCTCGGTCGCCGGGTGTGGTGCCGCCACCGAGCCTGCAACGAACGCTCCGGTCGAGGCTGTCGAAGTCGCAGCGCCCGAAGTGGTCGGCTGCCGAGAGAACGACCCGCTGCGGAACGCCTTCTTCGGCGAACTCCATGTGCACACGCGCTACTCGATGGACGCCTACTCCTGGGATGTGCGCGATACGCCCGACGATGCCTATCGCTTCGCGATGGGCGAGCCCATCCTCCTTCCGCCGCTCGATGCCGACGGCAACCAGACGCGGAGCATCCAGATCGAGCGGCCGCTCGACTTCGCTGCGGTGACGGACCATGCCGCGTACCTGGGGCCTGTTCGCGCCTGTACTCGGGAAGATTCGCCGGTGTACGACGTGGCGGGGTGCCGGGTGTTCCGGGGTACGGGTCTTTCGGAGTCGGCGCTCGGGGATCTCGGCGCCCGCATGGTCGGGTTCTTCGACATTCCCGACGGCGAGCTTCCGATGACGTCGATGCTGGATCCGACGGCATTTTCCGTGTCGATATGCGGCGAGGATGGCGCACGCTGTCGCGAGGAGCGGGCAACGGTCTGGGAGGACATCCAGGACGCTGCCGAGCGCTGGAACGACACGTCGCCCGAGTGCCGCTTTGCGACGTTCAAGGCTTATGAGTACACGGCGACCCCGCAGCTCTCGAAGGTTCACCGCAACGTCATCTTCCGGAACGCGGCGGTGCCCGAGTTGCCGATTTCCTGGATGGATGAGCGGGACGCGCAGGGCCTGTGGCGTCAACTCGAACTCCAGTGCATCGATGCCGGGACCGGCTGCGACGCTCTGACGCTGCCCCACAACTCGAACCTTTCGAACGGACGCATCTTCGCACTGGGTTACAAAGATCTCCCGTTGGACGAGCAGCGGGTTCACGCGCGTCGGCGGGCCGCCCTCGAGCCGCTGGTAGAGATCAGCCAGATCAAGGGGGACTCCGAGTGTCGCAACGGCATGTGGAAGATTGCCGGGGGCACCGACGATCTCTGCGAGTACGAGAAGCTGCGCCAGATGTGGGGCGCCCCCGAGGACTGCGAGGACGGCACGGGGATGGGGGCGCTGGCGAACCAAGGGTGCCAGTCTCGCCTCGACTTCGTGCGTTACGCGCTCGTGGAGGGGCTGGTCGAAGCCGAGCGCATTGGAGTCAACCCGATCAAGGTGGGCATCGTCGCCGCGACGGATACCCACGATTCGAACCCCGGCGACACCGAGGAGTGGAGCTTTCCGGGTTGGAGCGGCAATCAGGATGCGTCGAAGGAGGCGCGTCTCGGGGATACGGTTCTCGCGGAAGCGCCGGTAGGGCGGCGGTTCGGCCTGGTGTCCAACCCTGGCGGCCTGGCCGGCGTGTGGGCCGAAGAAAACTCTCGCGACAGTCTCTTCGGCGCGATGAAGCGCCGTGAAACCTTTGGGACCAGCGGCCCGCGCATGAAGCCGCGCTTCTTCGGCGGGTGGGGCTATGCCGCCGATCTCTGCGACGCGTCCGATTTCGTGGCCCAGGGCTACGCGGGCGGCGTTCCCATGGGCGGCGATCTCCAGTCGCCCCCGCCGGCGGCCGGTGCGCCGGTGTTCGCCGTTTCGGCGTTGCGCGATCCCGGAACCCCCGAGCGGCCGGGAGGGAAGCTTCAGCGGATCCAGGTCGTGAAGGGCTGGTCGGGAGAGGACGGCGTATTTCACCAGGCTGTGTACGACGTGGCAGGTTCGGCCGACAACGGCGCGGGGGTGGATCTCGACACGTGCACGCCCACCGGCCCGGGTGCCGATTCACTCTGTGCCGTGTGGACCGACCCGGAGTTCGACCCGGATGCCCATGCGGTCTACTACGCACGGGTCGTCGAGAACCCGAGTTGTCGCTGGAACGCCTGGCAGTGTCTTGAATTTCCGGAGGGCGAGCGCCCCGCTGCCTGCAGCGACCCGGCGCTACCCCAGGTGATTCAGGAGCGCGCCTGGACGTCGCCGATCTGGTACGCCCCGTCTGGTTCTTGACCGCAGGAGTCTCTGACACGTCGCAGCAGTTTGCACCGTCGCCGTGCAGCACTTCGCCGGGCCTAATTCCAGCAGCCGCCGATCGCTGACGTGGACGTGACACGGTGGGTATGCTGAAGGGCCGAGTGCTTCCTGAAAGGCCGAGGTTTGGAATGGTCCGGGTCGTTGCCCTCGCGCTGACGGTTGTCACGGGATTCTCGGGGCTGGTCTACGAGGTCGCTTGGCAGAAATACCTCGCTGTCCTGCTCGGATCCCACAGCGAGGCGACCGCCGCAGTGCTCGCGATCTTCCTGGGCGCCCTTGCGCTGGGGTATGCGCTCTTCGGCCGGATCGCACGGCGGTTGGTGGACAGCGCGTTGGAGCGGGGCCGCTCGGCGCGGTTGCTCGTGACCTATGGCTGCGTCGAGATGGCGATCGGTGTCTACGCGTTTGCGTTTCCGATGGCTTTCGACGCTGTGCAGGCGCTTTCGTTGATGCTTCCGGTTGCCAATTCCTTGCTGGCCTTCGGCATCGACGTCGGTCTGTGTGCGCTCCTGATCGGCCCCCCAGCGGTGTTGATGGGTGCGACGGTACCCCTGCTGACCCAGGGCCTGTCTCGGGACATCGAGGACGCCACTCGCCTCCACGCGCTGGTCTACGCCACGAACACGGCTGGCGCCTTCGCGGGCGCCCTCTCGGCGGCGTTCGTCCTGGTGCCGTGGCTTGGGCTCCAGGGCACGGTGGCGGCGATGGGCGGGGTGAACCTCGCCGCCGGTCTGGCGCTCCTGGCCTTGGGCCGCACCGAGGGGCTGCCCGCTCGCCGGGACGAGACGGCGGGGCCACCTCGTCGTCCCGAAGGTCTTCTCGTGTTCACCGCTGTTGCGTTGCTGTCTGGTTTCGCGGTGATGACGCTCCAGGTGGTGATGAACCGGGTCGGGGCGGTTTCTCTGGGTGCGTCCCATTTCACCTTCGCGATGGTGGTAGCGACCTTCGTATTGAGCATTGCGCTGGGGAGCTTTGCGGTTGCCGGCCTCCGTCGCATTCCTGCCGCGATCTTGCCGATTTCACAGTGGCTGCTCGTGGTCTGCTTGCTCGTCCTCTACCCCTTCGTTGAAGATGCGCCGTATTGGGCGCATCGCGTTCGCGCGAGTTTCCCGAGCGAGGCGTCGAGCTTCTACCCGTTCCATCTCGCGGTCTTCGCAGGAATTCTCGGTGTCTTCGTCCTGCCGCTGGGAATATCGGGAGCCACGCTGCCGCTGCTCTTCCATCACCTGCGCCGGGAGGTGGGAGACCTGGGCCACGTCGCCGGAAAACTCTACAGCTGGAACACCGCCGGTTCTCTCCTGGGTGCGTTGGTCGGAGGCTACGCGCTTCTCCATTGGCTGGATCTCAACCATTCGTACCGCATCGCGGTATGCGCCCTCCTCGTCGGCGCGCTGTTGCTGAGCGTCCGGGTCCTGGCGCGAGCCGCCTGGATCGCTGTTCCGGCGGCCATTGTGTGCGGGGCGATCCTGTTCGCGCTGCCCGAATGGTCGCCGGAAAAACTCTCGGCGGGTCTTTTCCGCAAGCGGACCGCGGTTTCCGACCTCACCGCTGGCCCCCGATCGTTCTTCGAAAGCTACCGGTCCGGGTGGGGCGACGACTATGTCGCTTTCTACGACGACGATCCGGCGATCTCGGTTGCCGTGCACCGACGCGAAGCCGGCGGGCAGACGATTTCGGTGAACCTGCTCAACAATGGGAAGTCGGACAGCACGGTTCCCGGGGACGATGTCACGACCGGTCTTCTCGGGCTGGTGCCGGCCTTGCTCGCCAAGGATCCCCGGCGCGCTTTCGTGATCGGCTACGGGACGGGGATGACTGTCGGTCGTCTCCTTGCCCTCGATTCGATGGACGAGGTGGTGGTTGCCGAGATCTCGCCGGCGGTCCCCGAAGCGGCAGCTCACTTCGAAGAACTCAACGGCGGCGTCATGGCGGACCCCAAGACGCGCATCCTGAACAGCGACGCCTATCGCGCGCTGCTGCGCAGCGAAGGTACCTACGACGTCATCGTTTCCGAGCCGAGCAATCCGTGGGTCACGGGCGTTGAAATGCTGTACAGCCAGGAGTTCTTCCGAGCCGTGCGAAGCCGGCTCTCGGTGGGTGGGGTGTTCGTGCAGTGGTTCCATACCTACGAAATGGACGAGGACACCACGGCACTCGTGCTCGAGACGTTTCGTAGCGTCTTCCCCCGCAACGCGATCTGGTTCGGCCGGGGTGCCGACCTGATGCTCGTGGGCTTCGAAGACGACGACGCGCGCGTCGATCTCGACGCGGTGGAGGAGCGCTGGAATCGCCAGGACTACCGGAGCCAATTTGCTGAACTGAAACTGCACAGGCTCCCGCAGTTGCTGGTGCACGAACTGACTCCGCTCGGTGTGCTCGCCGGGGCGGAGTTGCCGCCGCGGATTCACACCCTGGGACGGCCGGTGTTGAGTCACCAGTCGGCGCTGGCGTTCTACCGCGGTGAAATAGCGCCGTTGCCCGATTTGACGAGTCCGGAGGGAATCGAGGTCGGAAAACGAACGTCCCTCATCGGGCAATATCGGTCGAAGTACGCGTTGTCCGATGAGGACCGGGCGCGAATGATCGTAGAAATCTGTCGCTATCGTCGCGAGCCCTGTGTCGTTGCGGTCGCCGCCTGGGAAACGGAGGGGTCCGATTCAGAGCTGTTGCCCCGGATCTTGAAGACGATGCGCCAGCGGCCCGAATTCGAGCCGTTCATGGCTCCCGAAGTCTGGGAGACCCTCGTGCTTCTCTTCGATCCCGAGGGTGCAGAGATTCCGGTGGAACAGGCGGCGGTCGCCCAGCAGGTTTTCTACCGGTACTACAGTTTCGGCGATCCCTTTCCGGAGGCCGCGATGTCCCGGGTCCGAGCAGCCTGTGAAGCGGGTGGGCAGTGCGCGCCCTGACTGGCAGATTCGGCCGGGTGGCCGGATATTTCCGGGTGTAGTCATCATGCCGAAAGCCACGGTTTCCATCGCGCTCGCTGCGTACAACGGTTCGCGTTACATCGGGGAACAACTCGAGAGTTTCGCCGCTCAGAGCCGTTTGCCCGACGAGCTGGTGGTCTGTGACGACGGGTCGAGCGACGGTACGCCGGAACTGGTGGAACGATTCGCTGCTCGGGCACCTTTCGAGGTCCGGTTGGAGCGCAATCCCGAAACTTTGACCACTACGCCGAACTTCGAAAAGGCGGTTTCCCTGTGCCGGGGAGACCTGGTTTTCTTGTCCGATCAGGACGACGTGTGGCTTCCGGAAAAAATCGAGGAAATGGCGGATTACCTGGAGTCGCATCCGGATGCCGGGGGTGTCGTCTGCAACGGGGCGGTCTGCGATGCGAATGCCGATCCGCTCGGGTACGACCTCTGGGAGGCCCAGTGGTTTACGCCGGCCGAGCAGCGTCTCGTTCGCGACGGCCGGACCCTGGAGGTCTTTGTCAATCACGTCGTGGCGTCGGGAAACACGTTTGCGTTTCGTGCCCGCTTTCTGGACCTGGTCCTCCCGTTTCCAGAAATCCACGATTGCGCCGATGCCTGGATCGCCACCCTGATCGCTGCGGTTTCCCAGGTTCATATTCTCGACCGGGAACTCATTCGATACCGACTGCACGAGGAAAACCAGATCGGGAATCGGCGCTTCAGCTTTCGTGACCAGATCCAGATGGCCCGGTGGCAGATCGAGGCGGGGATCTTCTCGCACGGGGAGCGATTGTACGGCGCGATGGAAGGGCGTCTGTGCGAGCCGGGCGCCTTCGCGGGCTGCGCGTCGGAAGCCAGTCTGGCCCTGATCCGTGGCAAGACCGAGCACTCACGGGTCCGAGATGGGATGACCGGAAACTTCTTCGCGCGGCTGCCGGGCATCGCGCGGGAAATCATCAATCGGGGCTACTGGCGCTATTCCTACGGCGCCAAGAGCGTGGCTCAGGACCTTTTCCTGCGCTGATCTCAACCGACCGGTCGGCGCCGGTGTCGCGTCAGCCGCGTGAGGAAGGGGAATCTCTTCCCCACGGCGTTGAGAAGCCTGGCGTCCAGTCCCAACACCAGTCGCTTGAGCGGTTCTTCGGGACGACCCGTAAAGGTCGTGACGTGCCGGTAGTCACTCTCGCGAAGTGGGCGCCTGGCGAAGTAGTAGTTGGAGACGCACCAGCGCGCCCGCGGTACGCGGACGGGATTGACCGAATGCCAGCTGTCCTGGTTCGTGGCCATGACCACGAGCCGATTGAAAGTAGCTGGGACGACGTGAGGGTTCTTCACGCCGGGATCCCAGAGCTCCAGGTTCCCGCCGTTGTCGACGGACCAATTCGGGGTGGTGTAGTAGAGCAGGTTCAGCACTCGGTAGAGCTGCTGATCGCCGTCGTGGGAGTTGTCGATGTGGGGGTTGACGAAGTCACCCTGTTCCATCGCGGAGACGCCAGAGGCGTAGAGCGTGGGATCGCCGTGGAGTGAATCGCTGCCGATGACCCGCCCGATCGCCGCCAGTACCTCGTCTTCCTGGAAACAGAGCAACGCGTCGGAGACGAGTTCTTCGTAGGCCTCCAAATCGACGCCGGCCTTCTTCCGCTCCCGAAGCGAAGCGCGGTGGAGCAGGCCACCGATGTCCGGAAGAGCGGCGTAGATCGCGCGTGCCGTTGCATCCGGCAGGAGGTCATCGACGACGAAATGGGCGATCGGCCGGGCATTCCGCCACTGCTCGCTCAGCGCGCTGGACAGGCCGTCGATGCGCGCTGCAACGGCCCGGGCAAGGGTGGATCGGGGCGAGTCGGCACTCTGCATCGGCCCCACAGGCTACCAGAGTCGCTCCTGGGGGATGGCCTAGCGCAGCTGAGTCATAATGAACGAGCTAGGTCTTTCCCTTCACGGCCGGAGGAGATTCCGATGGGCATGGGCGCAGTTCGGGGCAAACGATGGCGCTAGAAGCGCTGCTCGTTCTCGGGCTTTTTGCGGCGTCCCTTCTGCCCCTGGTGGCGTGGCTCAGGCGGCAGCCTCCCGGGAGTGCCCGCCTCGCCGGTGTGCTCGTCTGGCTCGGTGCCGCGGGGGGGCTGGCGTGGGCGGTATTCGCGTACCCGCGGCCGGTACATGACGAAAGTCTCGTGGAGAATCGTCCCATCGAGGTTCCTTCCGACGGCTACGTGTCCTCGAAAACGTGTCGGTCTTGCCACCCCCACAACTATGCGACCTGGTTCGGTTCCTACCACCGGTCGATGACGCAGCTGGCAACGCCGGAGGCCGTTCTCGGCGATTTCGAGGCGGGAGACGTGTGGGCCCACGGAGAGCGGCTCGCGCTGGAACGCCGCGGAGACGAGTTCTGGGTCGAGCGGGAAGTTTCGGACGGGGAGGGGGCTGCGGAGGTCTCCGCGAGAGAGTGGCAGCAGATCCTGATGACGACCGGCTCGCATCACTACCAGGTCTACTGGGTGGCGAACGGAAACACGCGGGAACTGGATCCCCTGCCCGTGGTCTACCGCATTCCAGAAGGCCGCTGGGTCCCGCGCTCCGCCGTATTCCTGGCCCCGCCTGTCGACACGGCCCGAGACGAGAGCGGCCGCTGGAACAACACGTGTGTGCACTGCCATGCCACCCAGGCCCAGCCCCGCCTGCTGGGTCCGGACGAGATCGATACCCGTGTGGGTGAATTCGGGATTGCCTGCGAATCGTGCCACGGACCCGGTGCGGATCACGTTCGCGCCAACGCGGATCCGATGCGGCGTTACCGGCAGCATTTCGGAGACGATCCCGATCCCACGATCGTGAATCCGGCGGAACTCCCCGTCGAACTCGCTTCCCACCTCTGCGCACGCTGCCACGGGATCACGGAACCGCGCAGTCTCGAGGAGTGGCAGCAGACCCAACTTGCGGGTTTTGCCTTCGAGCCAGGGAAGAATCTGAGCGAAGCGCGCGAGATCGTGGAGTGCTGCGCTGGGGAAGAGGCGGGGTTGAGCCCCGCAGAAATCGAACGGAACCTGGAGCGGGAGGCGCCCTATTTCTGGCCGGATGGGATGGTCCGCATTCGTGGGCGTGAATTCCAGGGATTGCTTCGCACGCCGTGTTACACGGCCGGTGCGATGTCTTGCCTCTCGTGTCATTCGATGCACCAGTCGGCTGATGATCCGCGCCCCCTGAAGGAATGGGCGAACGACCAGCTGAAGCCGGGCATGTCGGGTGACCAGGCCTGCCTTCAGTGCCATGCCTCCTACGCGGAGGCGATTGAAGAGCACACCCACCACTCGGCTACCTCCTCGGGCAGCCGTTGTTACAACTGTCATATGCCATACACGGTCTTCGGTTTGCTGAAGGCGAACCGAAGTCACCAGGTCGACAACCCCGATGTGGCGAAGACCGTGGAAACGGGACGGCCCAACGCGTGCAACCAGTGTCACTTGAAGGAGACGTTGGCGTGGGCTTCCGATTTCCTGAGCGAGTGGTATGGGACCCCGCCACCACCTCTCGGTGCGGACGAAAAGAAGATTGCGGCATCGGTCCTGTGGGCGTTGCAGGGAGACGCCAGTCAGCGTGCGCTCGCGGCGTGGACCATGGGCTGGGCGCCGGCGCTGGAAGTGTCGGGAAGCGAGTGGACTGTGCCGTACCTCGCGGAACTTCTCCTGGATCCCTATGACGCCGTTCGTTTCATTGCCTACCAATCCCTGCAAGACCAGGGCCGTGTAGAAGAAGTTGCCTATGACTACGTCGGCCCCCAACCGCAGCGTGTCGAAGCGGCTCAGCGGCTGCTGGAGACGTGGGCGGCGAAACCGCCTTCGGGTCCCGACGTATTCGGGGACGAAGTTCTCATCGACCAGCGAGGGTCGGTAGACTGGGAGAGCTACGAGCGCTTGACGCAGGATCGGGATATGCGGCCGGTCTACCTGGCAGAGTAAGATGGCAGGGATGCATGAGACATCGGCGGACGCCTCCGCACCCCTCTCGCTGGGCCGACGGCACCTCCGGTTCGGTTGGTGGGCTCTCCTGGCCTTTCTCAGCGTGGGCGCGGCACTCGAGGGCTTGCACGGCTTCAAGGTGGGTTGGTACCTCGATGTCTCCAACGAGACGCGGCGGCTGCTTTTCACGCTTGGCCACGCCCACGGCGTCCTGCTTTCCCTGGTCAATGTAGTGTTCGGGCTCACCGTGCTTTCCGTTGGCGCGCCGGGGTTTTCCGCTCGCCGATTCGCCTCGCCCTGCCTCATGGCCGCGACGTTGATGTTGCCGGGCGGTTTCTTGTTGGGCGGGATCGTCATTTACGACGGAGATCCGGGACCCGGGGTGTTGATCGTTCCGTTGGGAGCGTTGCTGCTGTTCATCGCCGTTCTATTTACCGCGCGCTCGGTAGGAGCGCGGGCGCTCTCTGGAGCCGCGCGCGGGAACGGGAATGCTTCACGGGAGTAGTTGTCGATGAAGTTCCTTTCGCGAATTCGCTGGGTCGTGATCGCTGTCACGACAGCGTTGCTTTGTCTGGCGCTTGGACCCTGTCGCTATGGGTACGGCACGCCGTTGCTGCAGTTTCGGAGTCCGCTGGCCTGGCAGCTCTCTGCTCCGGGGGATGTGCGCGTCGAATTGCGGGCAAGTCGCTTCTTGAGCGACGTGGAAGTGCAGGTCGACGGCATCCAGGTCGATCCCGCTGCGCTCGTGCCCGTTCCCGGCGGCTTCGAAACCGTGATTCCGGGCCTCGCCGAAGGCTTCCACACGTTGGTCGCGAAGGGGACCTTCGGTAACGGAACGGCGACGGCATCGATTCACGCGATGTCCGTATTCGAGCTGTTTTCGGTGTTCCGCCCCGGCCAATGCGAAAACCTGATGGCGGCGCATTGCCTTACGCCCTGGCCTTCGACGGCGCTCATGGAAGAAGTGGGAGACGCCACGGAAACCGGGTACCGATTGAAGCTGCCGTTCATCTTTCTTTCGGGCGTTGCGGGTCCGCCGCTCGATCCCGCGCCGGTCAACGAGTTCGATGGGTTCTCCATCGGTGCGCAAGTGCTGATGCACTTTCCCGCTGGAGTGGACCTGGAAGCCTCGGGTGCGGCGACGTTGCGCGCGCCCGGATGCTGTGGACAGTCGTCTGCGACGCCGTACGTCGGGGTGCGCACACAAGATGGGCGTTCTGTGGAGCATGACAGCCCCACGGTCCTGCTCGATACGGTGACAGGCGAGCGGGTCCTGCACTGGGTCGAACTGGATGCGAACGCGGAAGGCAATCCCGGGCGTCAACTCTTGATCTTGCGGCCGAGCAAGATGTTGAAGGCGGGCCGCCGTTACATCGTCGCCGTGCGCAACCTGGTGGACCCTCTAGGCGCGAAGGTGGGCGCCGAACCGGTCTTTCGGAACCTGAAGTTCCAGCACCCAACGACGATCCCCGAAGTGGAAACGAGGCGCGAGCATTTCGAGGGAATTTTTGCCGAGCTCCATCAGGCGGGAATCCCGCGCTGGAATCTGATTGCCGCCTTCGACTTCGTGACGCGCAGTCACGACCAGCTGACTTCGCGCCTGCCGGATCTCCGAGATGACGCGTTCTCCTACATCGACTCGATCGCCCCGGACGACCGGTCGGGCGTTGAGGTGACCGATGTCCGCGCGTACGGAGATTGCAGCGATCCGAGTCAGCGCATCTGGCGCCGGGTCGGGGGTACGTTCGAGTTCCCCTACTACCTCACCGGCGATACGGACAATTTCGGCAGCTTGACGTTTCCGAATGATGCGCCCGATGGGACGCCGGTACGCAACGGGACCCACGCCTACCCGTTCGATATTGCGGTTCCCTGCTCGGTGAAGCGTGGTGAAGAAGTCGGTCATCCCCTCATGCTGGGTCACGGGCTCTTCGGGACGGGCCGTCAGATGGTGGAAGGCTATGCGGATGGGGGCGCGGTGGTCGGCGCCGGCGATACGCCCTATGTGGCGTTCGCCACGGACTGGATCGGATTGTCCGGCGGCCAGTTCGGGACGGATGCGCTCTACCTGGCGACCCAGGTCATCGGGTTTCCCGGTCCGAATCGTTTCAACAACTTTCCGACGTTTCCGGCACGGCTCCACACGGGACAGCTGAACCATCTCGTGCTTTCGAAAATGATGCACACGGGTTTCTTCAACCGGATGCCCATCTTCTGGGCGGATCTCTCCGATCCGACTTCGGGAGTTCTGCCGGTCGGGGAGATCGGCTCGTACTTCGGCGTGAGCCTGGGCGGCATACACGGGGGTGTTGTCGCGGCGGTGGACCCCTACACAGAGCGGTATCAACTGGACGTTCCGGGGGTCAACTTTGCGTTTCTGATCGAGCGGTCGACCCAGTTCGAACTGTTCTTGAATCTGCTCCGCGGCGTGGGACTGACGGATCCGATGGAAACCGAACTGGTGTTTCAGGCCTTGCAAGAGATCTGGACGCCGGCCGACCCGTCGGCTTTCGTCTCCAACGTCACGGGTCTCGTGGATCCTCCGCTCTCCGGGGTACCCCCCAAGAAAGTGCTCGTGACCGGTGCCTGGCTCGACAAGCAGGTCTCGAACCAGTCCACCGAGATCATGGTGCGGTCGATGGGGATCCCGAGCCTCCAGGGTTCGCTGCAAGCGGAACTCGAAGAGATCCCCGACGTCGACGCGGGCGCCGAGGGCATCGACAACGGGTTTGCCATGTATGCCACCGGTTGGTACGACGTCTTCGATCCCGCCTACGATGCGGTGATTCCCCTCTTGGCCAATAGGATCCCGAACGGGATCTGCGATCCCCACGGAATTCCACGCCTCACGATTCCCGCAGGCATTCAGCAACAGGCTGAATTCCTGCGACCGGGAGGAAAGATCAAGAACTTCTGCACCGATACCAGCGACGGGCAGACTCCCGACGAGCAGCCGGCGTTCTTCTGCGATCCGTTGAACTGAGCTTCCCGGGCGGCCGGGGTGGCGGCAATTGGCCCGGCTACCGTTTCCGTCGTCTCCACAGGACGGCCGGTAGCGCGAAGACGACGGGAAGGAACACGAGGTCCAGCGGGAAACGCAGCCTGCCCTCCACCAGGTGGCTGGTCGCGGCGGGAACCATGATCCCCACGAAGAGGCTTGCCAGGAAGACGACTTCTCGCGGGACCGTGCGCCAGCGCACAGCCAGCCCCACAGCCGCGCCACACCAGAAGATTGCGAGAAACCAGCGTCCCGGCGTCGGCCAGGCACGGTAGAGACTCGCCAGTTCCAGGTGGTAGTACGGGCGCATCGGCACCGTCAGCTGGGTGACCCATTCTTTGGCGAAGCTGGCCAGAGCTGCGGCGGGGTGCGCGCCCAGGAAAGCCGCGGCATCCCGTTCCTGGGACGCGATGCGCACCGCGGGGGACAGGTGCCGATAGCGTTGGGTGCATGAGCGACGCAGCGTCTTGAATGCGCCCTCGCCGAGTTCCGACTGGATCCGCGGGACGGTGTAGCAGGCCAGGTTGCGTGCCGGGATTTCCGAAAGCGCAAAGACTCCGTGATGTTGTGCGTTCGAAACCAGGAGGAATCCCGGTACGAGGAACCCAGAGGCCCAGAGGGCCACGGAACCGGTTCGGTAGAAGGGCGACGCACCGCGCTTCAACAGCAGGAGCGGCAACACCGCCGGGAGCCAGAAGAACGTCACTCGCAGCGATTGCACGAAAAGCCACAATGCACCGGCGAGCCAGGCCGCAGGGCCGGATTCCGATTCGCGCCAGTAGAGGGTTGCTGCCAGCGCGGATACCGCTGCGAACCCATGAAGGGCGTCCGTGAAGAGAACCGGCGAGAGTTGCAGCGCGTTGGGCCACCAGAAGAAGACCAGCACCGCGGCGACCGCAACCACCAGCCGCCTGCTTGCACGCAGCGCCAGCCATCCGATGGCTCCTGCGGCGAGGCCGGCGAAGACCGGCGAGAGCCAGAGCACGTGGCGGGGCGCGCCCGTGAAATCGGCCGCGAGCAGCAGTGCGGGGTAGCCCGGCGGCCGCTTGAGCATGGACGCGCCGAACAGGCCGCGTTCCCGCAACTCCAGCATGGCCTGGAGGTAACCGGCCGTGTCCGGTGCCACGAACGGATCATGGCCTTCCCGGCACGCGAAGTTGACCGGATCGCAACCGTAGCGGTCAGCGAGCAAAAGCAGGTTTGTTGCGTGAATCGACCCCGCGATGCCGGCGAGCACCAGGAGCACGGCCGCGACCCGGCGTCGCGTGGTCCTGGGCGCGCGGCCCCCGGGCTCCGGCCGGTTTTCGGGGTCCGGACTCACGGTGCGATCATACAGACAATCTATCCCTCTGCTCCCGCGCGTGAGACACTCCGGCTGCAGGATGCTCTGCACCGAACAGGAGGTTGCATGTTTCGCGTTGTTCTCGTCCTGGGGTTCCTGTCATTCGTTCAGCCGGTAGCTGCTGAAGAAGACGGGCAGGTTCAGCGTTTTTCAAACCTGGAAAGTGTTCGGGCCTTTGATCAATTTTTGGTCACCCTGCAGGAAATGCGCGACATGATCCTGACGGATTCGGCCAACGAACGGGAAGCGTCCGAAGGCATGCGGTTCTTGCTGCGAACCATTGCGATGTCCCAGGACGTGAGCGGCGATGGCTACCCCCAGGCGCCGCATTTTGCGCGAATGGATACGCTCCGGCGCAAAGTCGGTGGGGACAATCCAGACGCCGAGTACGACAATGTCGTCTGGGACGGCAGCATCGATTACAAAATCACCGGGAACATCGGCACGGTGGACCACCTGTCCTTTACAGTATTGAAGCGTGAGCCTTCGGGAAGGAGTCGCTTGATCGGATACGCGAACGAGCGTTCGATCCAGGCCGACAGCAACGGGGACTTCACGCTCTGGCTGACCGCCAAGAAACCCGATGCTCCCGGCGTTTGGATCCAGACGGTGCCTGGTTACGGCACGATTCTCGTGCGCCAATACATCGGAGACCGCGTGACCGAGAAACTTGCTACCTACGACATCGAGGCGCTCGGCCGCGCGCCCCTGGCTCCGTTGCCGCCTTCGCAGGATTCGGAGGTGGCAGGGGGAATTCGTGCGACGCTTCTGGCCATGGCCGGGATCGGGCGACTCCACCGGTATGTGTCCCCTTCCATCGACGCCCCGCCGAACCAGTTCAAGCGAAGCAACAGCGACGACTTCGGCGCCGACATCAGCGGAACGGACAATCTCTACATGATCGGCACCTACGGTTTCGACGAGGACGAGGCGCTGATCGTCGAAGTCGAGCCCCTCGACGTGCGTTACTGGAACTTCGCAATCGAGAATCCCTGGCACGAGTCCGTGGATTACCGCAAGCGCAAGACTTCGCGCACCCATGACGACGTGACTGTGGACCCGGATGGCAAGGTGCGTTTTCTGGTCGCCCACGCGCCTGCCGATCACCCGAACTACCTGGAAACGGCGGGACACTCGCGCGGGTTCATGACCTTTCGCTGGGTCGGTGAGCGGGAGATGGTGGCTCCGCTTCCCAAGGTGACGAAGCTGCCGCTTTCCGAGGCACTGGCAAGCGAAAGCGCCCGGCGCTGAGCGCGCGGGGGATTCAACCGAGGCAGACGGGCAGCTTTTCGTAGCGGTGCCAGCCGGGCGCCTGCTGTACGCGCAGCGCGTCGGGTGAGACGGCCAG
>JAYZFQ010000053.1:0-10294 GCA_036336695.1 Myxococcota bacterium | reverse complement strand
ACGGGGAAAGCCGTCACCGGGGGAAACGGCCCCGCCCGCCAGAACCCCATCCCCCCGGGCAAATCGGGGTCCTAATCGCTAGAGTGGCCGGCCTCCCGGAAGGAGTTCCCGTGCCCGCCCCCCCTCGCGTGATCCGCCGGCAGACCGGAAATTTCCTGGAGGATTTCCGGCCGGGGCAGCTGCTGCGCCACAAGGGCGGGAAGACGGTGACCGAGGGGCTGTTCACGACGTTCACGGAGTTCGCCATGACGTCGAACCCCCTGGCGAAGAACGTGCGCTACGCCCGGGCCTACGGCTTCGACGGTCTCGTCTGCCCGCCGGGCCTCGCCATGCTCGTCTGCTTCAGCCAGACCGTCGAAGACGTCTCCGAGAATGCCCGCGCCAACCTGGAGTACGTGGACATGCGCTTCGGCGCGCCGCTCTACGTGGGCGATACGGTGGAAGTCGAAACCAAGGTGCTCAACGTGCGGCCCTCGTCGAGCCGCCCCAACCTCGGGATCGTCCACGTCCAATCCACGGCGCGCAAGAACCTCGGCGGCTCCGACGAGGCGGTCGTCCTGACGTGGCAACGGAAGGTTCAGGTCTACAAGCGCGACGACGCAGCCGAACTCCACCCCGGCGAAGTGGCACCGGACACTGTCGACTGCGATCTCTGGCTTCCCCCCCACGACCCGGCCCGCGACTACAGCGCGCTGGCGCACCTGTCGAGCGCCGCCAGCTACTTCGAAGACTTCGAAGCCGATACCCGGATCGAACACTCCCGCGGGCGCACCGTGACGAGCGAACACGTGGGCCTGACCGCGGTACTCGACAACACGAGCCAGGTGCACTGCAACCAGTACATGATCGACCTCGACCCGAAGCAGTACGTGGGCGGCCAGCTGATCGTGTTCGGAGGCATTCCCTTCACCTTGTGCCTCGGGCTTTCTTCGCCGGACGTCGGAGACAACGCTCTCGGCGACCTGCGCTATTCGACGGGCCGACACACGGCGCCCCTCTTTGCCGGCGACACCGTGTTCGCCGCGACCGACGTGCATGGAAAACGCGACTACCCCGGCCGGGACGACCTGGGCATCCTGGAAACGACGCTTCGGGGACACAAGTTCGTGCGGGAAGACGGCGCCACGGGCGAGGACGCACCCGACGGCTGGAAGAAGACACCGATCTTCGAGCTCGAGCGGGAAATCGCCGTGAAGCGCCGCAGCCACTACGGCGGCTGAGGAGGAGCATGCGCTTCTACGAGTACGAATCGAAGGCGCTGTTCCGCAAGCGCGGCATGCCCCTGGGCCGCGGCCGGGTCGCTTCCAGCGCGGAAGAAGCCCGGGAGATCGCCGTCGAGATCGCCGGCCCCCTCGTCCTGAAGGGCCCGGTGCTCTCCGGCGGCCGCATGAAGGCCGGCGCCGTGCGCTTCGCTGACACCGTCGACGAGTGCCCGGCCCTCTACGACGCCATTCTTCCCATCGAGGTCAACGGGCAGAAGGCGCGCTCGGTGCTCGTCGAGGAAAAGACTCCGATCGCCCAGGAATACTTCGTCTCGGTCACCTGGGACGGGCGGAAGAAACAGCCCGTGCTGCTCTTCAGCGACATGGGCGGCATCGACATCGAGGAAGTCGCGGAGAAACACCCCGAGCACGTCTCGAAGACGCACTTCTCGGCCATCCTGCCCCTCACGCCGCGCATCGCGAAGGAAGCCATCGGTGCCACCGGCGTTTCCGGCGCCCACCTGAACCGGCTCACCCCCATCGTCTTCGAACTGATGCAGATCTTCCTCGAGTACGACCTGACCCTGGCGGAGATCAATCCCCTCGCGCGCCTCGAGGATGGGCGCTTCATCGTGCTCGACGGCCACGTCGACCTGGAAGCCGAAGCGCGCAACAAGCACCGCGCGCTGCTCGAGGAGCTCGGCATCGGAGAAGACGAAACACGCCAGGCCCGCGAACCCACGGCCTTCGAGATCGCGGGCCGCAAGGTGAACGACGCCGACCACCGGGGCGTGGCGGGCAACGTGGTGGAGTTCGACGGCAACCTCGGGCTCGTGATCGGCGCCGGCGGCGGCTCGCTCACCCTCTTCGACGCCGTGCGCAACCACGGCGGGCGGCCGGCCAACTACTGCGAGATCGGCGGCAACCCCTCGGTGAACAAGGCCTGCGAACTGACGAAGCTGATCCTTTCCAAGCCCGGGGTGGAAAAAATCGCCGTCATGATGAACGTCGTCTCGAACACACGCGTCGACATCGTTGCCCGGGGCGTGGTGAAGGGGTGCATCGAGGCGGGCAAGGACCCCGCCGAAGTGATCGCGATCTTCCGCATCCCCGGCGCGTGGGAGGACGAGGGCTTCAAGATCCTCGAGAAGTACGGGGTCGAGTACTGCGACCGCAGCGTCTCCATGCACGAGGCGGCGGGCCGCGCCGTCGCCAAGCTGGGGAGGGCCTCGTGAGCATCCTCATCTCCCAGGACACCCGCTTCATCGTCCAGGGCATCACCGGCCGCGAGGCCGTGAACCTGACCCGCGAAAACCTCGACTACGGCGCCAAGATCGTGGGCGGCGTCACTCCCGGCCGGGCGGGCCGGGACGTGTACGGCGTGCCGGTCTACGACAGCGTGCGCGACGTCGTGGCCAAACAAGGCTCAGTCACCGGCTCGGTCGTCTGCGTTCCGCCGGGCTTCACCCGGGACGCCGTCTTCGAAGCCATCGAGAACGGGGTCGAGCTGATCGTCGTCGTGACCGAAAACGTGCCGCGCAAGGAAGTGGCGCAGATGGTGGAACTCGCCAACCTGCGCGGCGCGCGGATCATCGGCCCCAACTGCCTCGGACTCATCTCGCCCGGCGAGGCGAAGATGGGCGGCATCGGGGGGCCCGCGGCGAACACGCGCCAGGCGTACAAAGCGGGCAACATCGGCGTGATGTCCCGCTCGGGCGGCATGACCACCGAAATCGCTTCGACGCTCACGGCCGCGGGCTACGGGCAATCGACCTGCGTATCGATCGGCGGCGACGCCATCATCGGCACCACCTACGCCGAACTCATGCCCCTGTACGAGGCCGACCCCCAGACCGAAGCCATCGCCATCTACTCCGAGCCGGGTGGGCGCATGGAAGCCGAGCTGGCGGAGTGGGTGAAGGAGCACGCGAGCCGGCTGCCCATCGTCGCCTTCATGGCCGGGCGCTTCATGGACCAGATGAAGGGCATGCGCTTCGGGCACGCCGGGACCATCGTCGAGGGCAAGGAAGACACGACGGCCGAAAAGATCGCCCGCATGGAGGCGGCCGGGATCTCGGTGGCGGAACGCATCGAAGAGATTCCGGAGTTGATCCGGAAGCGCCTCGCGGAGAAAACCTGACCATGGCGCTTTTCATCGACGTCAAGATCGACGCAGACGTGGCACGAGACCCCGCAGTCGCCAAGAAGCTCGAGGAGGTCTGCCCCGTGGCCATCTTCCGGGCCGGGGATGCCGGTGTCGAGATTCTCGACGAGAATCTCGACGAGTGCGTACTCTGCGACCTGTGCCTCGAAGCCGTGCCCGCCGGCAAGGTCGAGATCGTTAAGCTCTACGAGTCCTAGTCCGGGAGGAATGCCATGCGCAGCGCAAAGGACTTCTTCAAGCCCAAGGCCATCGGCGCGCCCGAGCCGCTCCGGGAGATCCCGCTCCGGCCCTCGCGGATGATCCACTTCTTCGACCCCAGCAATCCGAAGATGGCGGCGAAGGTCCCCGAGCTGGCGAAGAAGTGCGACGTACTCCTGGGAAACCTGGAGGACGCGATCGACACCGACAAGAAAGTCGCCGCCCGGGAAGGCCTGGTGAAGATCGGCCGGGACACGGAGTTCGGCGACTGCCAGCTCTGGACCCGGGTCAACAGCCTGGACAGCCCCTGGGTCCTCGACGACCTGACCCAGCTCGTCACGGAAATCGGCGACCGGCTCGACGTCGTGATGGTCCCCAAGGTCGAGGGCCCCTGGGACATCCACTACGTGGACCAGCTGCTCGCACAACTCGAGGCCCGGGCCGGACTCGCGAAACCGCTGCTCGTCCACGCCATCCTCGAAACGCACCTGGGCGTCGTGAACGTGGAGGAGATCTGCGCGGCGAGTCCGCGCATGCAGGGCCTGTCCTTCGGGCCGGCCGACCTGGCGGCCAGCCGGCGCATGAAGACGACCCGCGTGGGCGGCGGCCACCCCGGCTACCTGGTGCGCACCGACCCGAACCCCGACGACCCGGACGCGCCCCGCATCACCGCCCAGCAGGACCCGTGGCACTACACCCTGGCCCGCATGGTGGACGCCTGCACCGCCAACGGCATCTACCCCTACTACGGACCCTTCGGCGACATCGCCGACACGACGGCCTGCGAAGACCAGTTCCGGGCGTCGTTCCTGCTCGGCTGCGTCGGCGCGTGGTCGCTGCACCCGGCCCAGATCGAAGTCGCACGCAAGGTGTTCACCGCGCCGGTGGACGAAGTGACCTGGGCCCGCCGGGTAATCGCGGAAATGGGCGACGGCAGCGGCTGCGTGATGATCGACGGCAAGATGCAGGACGACGCGACCTACAAGCAGTGCGTCGTCATGGTCAACTCGGCCAAGCTGATCGCGCGCCGGGATCCGGAATACGCCGAGGCCTGCGGTTTTTCCGCCGACGAACTCCGCTAGGCGGAGAGTTCGAGCATCTTCTCGAGCGGGGCGAGGGCCGCGCGGCGCGTGGCCTCGGGCAGGGTCACCTGGGGCGCCAGGTCGCGCAGGCAGAGGTAGAGCTTCTCGAGGGTATTGAGGCGCATGTAGGGACACTGGTTGCAGGCGCAGCTCTCGTCCATGCCGGGGGCCTGGATCAACTGCTTGCCCGGCGCCTGCTGCGCGATCTGGTGGAAGACGCCGTCTTCCGTGGCAATGATCAGGGTCTTTGCCGGCGAAGCCACGGCGCGGGCGATGATCCCCGTGGTCGAGGCGATGAGGTCGGCCTCGTCGAGTACCGCTTCGTCGCACTCGGGGTGCGCGAGGACCTCCGCGTCGGGGTGCTGCACCTTGAGTTGCACCAGGCGCTTCGCGCTGAACTGCTCGTGCACGATGCAGGCGGCCTGCCAGGGAATGAGGTCGGGCCGGTTCGCTTCCTTCGCGACCCAGCGCGCCAGGTGACGGTCGGGCGCGAAGATGATCGGCTCGCCCGAGAAGTGTTCCAACATCTTGACGGCGTTCGACGACGTGCAGATCAGATCGGACTGAGCCTTGATCTCCGCCGTCGTATTGATGTAGGTCACGACCTTCGCGCCCGGGTGCTGGGCGACGAACTCGCGGAACGCATCGGGCGGGCAGCCGTCGGCGAGGGAGCAACCCGCGGCGAGGTCGGGCACGACCACCGTGCGCTCGGGATTCAGGATCTTCGCGGTTTCGGCCATGAAGTGGACACCGCAGAACGCGATGACTTCCCGGTCCACCCGGGTCGCGGCCTGGGCGAGGGCCAGGGAGTCGCCGACGAAGTCGGCGAGATCCTGCACCTCGGACTCCTGGTAGTAGTGAGCGAGGAGGACGGCGTCGCGCTCCTCCTTGAGTTCCAGGATCGCGGCTTCGAGATCGTCGGGGAAGGCGTCTCGCGGGGCTTCGGCCATGACAGAGGTTAGGACCCGGCGGCCGGATCCGGTACTGCGGCGTCGGGGCCGATCAAGAGGGTGGGCACGCCGCAGGTCCGCCCGCGGACGGTGCAGACCCGGGTGCCCGGCTTCGCGCCCGGGCGGACCTCGGACACGTCGAAGCCCGCGCCGACCAGGCGCGCCCGGGCGGCGTCGGCGTCGTCGACGCGCCAGGCCAGCCCCCCGTAGCGGTCGGCGTCCCCCGCCCCCTCCTTGCCCGGAAGCGGCCCCGCGATTTCGATCGTGACGCCCCCGACGCGGAAGAAGAGGATCCGGACGCCCCGTTTTTCGAAGCTGCGATCGAGCGCCAGGCGCAGGCCGAGCTGGTCGCCATAGATCGCGCGCGAAGCGTCGACGTCGTCGCTGAACACGACGGCGTGGTCGAGTCCCGCCGGCGCCGATGCGACGGGAGCCCGCGGCGCGCACAGGGGCACCACGTCCGCGGGCGAACGGCGCTCGATGGCAAAGAGCACAACCCCCCGCGAAGCTGCGAGGTCCGCGTAGACGTTCGACCAGCGGCGGATGGCACCGCTCTCGGTGTCCCGCCCGAGCCCGTCTTCCGGGCCCCGGGGCGCCAGGCCCGCCGCGCGCCACGCCGCGGCGCAGGCCGCGGCATCGGGGGTGCCGAACGCGAGGGCGGCCATGCCCTCGCCGCTGGCCGCCAGTTTCGCGGCGATCGCCGAGCCAACGGGGCCCTCCCCCTGCGGCGCCAACAACTCGAGGGTGGTGTTCTCGAAACGGAAGAGCACGTTCGCCGTGCCCGCGCCGGGATGTTCACCGCGCCACGAGGCCGGCCGGCCGAGCAGTTCCTCGGTGTCCCGCGACGCGGCGTCGAGGTCTCCCACGGCGACGACGACGTGATCCAGGGTCTCCAGCATGCACGCAGTTTGGCACAGAAGACGTGCGCTAGATTTGCCCCGTGACGCGCATTCTCGGCCTCGCGCTCGTTGCGCTGCTCGCGGGCTGCGGCGACTCGCGCCCCAACCTGCTCCTCGTCACCATCGACACCCTGCGCGCGGACCACCTCCAGTGCTACGGCGGGCCGCCCGGCGTCGGCACACAGCTGTGCCGGCTCGCCGACGCAGGCACCCGCTTCGAGTGGGCGCTCTCGACTGCGCCGTCGACCTCGCCTTCCGTGGCGTCGCTGCTGACCTCCCTGCACGTTCCCCAGCACCGGGTGACACAGAACATCGAGACCGTGCTCGCCGACGAGGCGCTCACGGTGGCCGAGGCGCTGCGCGACAGCGGCTACGCCACGGCCGCGTTCGTTTCGAACCCCATGCTCCACCGCGTGCGCGGCATGCACCAGGGCTTCGACGTCTACGACCACCGCATGCAACGCCGGGAACTCAACCGCCCGGGTTATGCCGAGCGCAACGCCCAGGAAACGACCGACGCCGCCCTCGCCTGGGCCGGGGGCCACCCGCCCGAGCCGTGGTTCCTCTGGGTGCACTACCAGGACCCCCACGGTCCCTATCTTCCTCCGGGAATCCGCGCCATGCGCGACCCCGCCGGCAGCGGGCGGCTCCCGGTGCTCGACGACGAATCGGGCCGCGGGGGCATCCCCCGCTACCAGGCCCTGCCCGGCCTCTACTCGCCGGAAGCCTATACCCAGCTCTACCACGTGGAGATCGCGCAACTCGACCTGCAGCTGCGCCGACTGGTCGAGGGCCTCGACGCTCTCGGCACGCCCCCCGCGATCCTCGTGACGGCTGACCACGGCGAGGCCTTCGGCGAAGACGGCTACTGGTTCGCCCACGGCCACTCCGCCGGCCTCGACCAGGTGCGCGTCCCCCTGCTCTACCGCCCGGCGCCGGGAAGCCGGGGCCGGGGCGCCGTGACCGACCCGGTGAGCCTCGTCGACGTCGCGCCCACCCTGCTCGGCCTCGCCGAGACCGAGGTTCCCGAAAGCTTCGTCGGGCGCGCCCTGCCGCTCCACGCCGGAGACACCGGCGACACCGGCCGCCCGCTCTACGTAGAAGCCAGCCGCCAGGCCGCTGTCGTCGTGGGCCGCAACTACTATGCGCGCGACCGCGACCCGGGCGCCGCCGGCGCACCCGGGGGCCGTGCCTGGGGCCGGGACAACCCGGCGCTCCCGCCGCGCACCGCGACGCTTGCGCCCGGCGGCGCGAGCGCCGGCTATGCCGCGGTCGACGCGCCGCCGGCGCCGCTCGAAGACGCCCTGGCGGCGTACCTGGAAGCCCACCCGGTGCGCGGGCCCGCCGCCCAGGCCGAGGTTCCCGGAGAACTGCGCGAGCAGCTGCGCGCCCTCGGCTACGACGCGGGCGACTGAGCGACTAGAGATCCCAGAAGAGGTCTTCGTTGGTGAGTTCCGGTTCGTCGGGGCCCCCGGTCCCGGGCGTGCCACTGCCGTCGTCGCCACTGCCGCGGAGCAGGCGCTCCACCTGCTCTTCGAGATCGCGGGTCTCGTCCTCCCAGTAGCGCGGGCTCCCGAAGTGGGGGAAGGCATCGGGAAAGGCCGGGTCTTCCCAGCGCCGGGCGATCCAGGCGGCGTACCAGACGAAGCGGAAGGCGCGCAGCGGTTCCACGAGCCGCAACCAGCGCGCCTCGAAGGGGCGGAACTGGCGGTAGGCCTCGACCAGGCGCTCGCGCTGGCGCACGCCCTCGGCGTCGCGGCCCGGCAGCAACATCCAGACGTCGTGGACCGCCGGCCCGACGGCGAAGTCGTCAAAATCCAGGAAGAACCAGCCGGCGTCGCCGCGCAACAGGTTGCCCACGTGGCAGTCGCCGTGGATGCGATGGAGCGGCACGTCGGCGCTCCAGTCTGTATAGAGCCGCGCCACTTCCTCCACCGCCGCGCGGTAGCGGCGCGCGCACTCCGGCGGCAGGCAGCGCGCCTCGAGTTCCGCCAGGGCCTCGCGCACGACGCGCGCATCGATCCGGGAGCGGTGGGGCGCCGCGCCGGTTTCGCCCACGTTGTGGATCCGGGCCAGCAGGCGCCCGACCACGTCGATCTGCTCGTCGCTGAACTCGTCGGGCGCGCGCCCGCCCGTGCGGGGCCAGACGGCGTAGTGGATGTCCTCGATGCTCCGCAGGGTGTCGCCGTCGGAAAACGCCAGGGGCGCACACACCGGAATCTCGGCCGCCCGCAGATCGGCCAGGAACCCGTGCTCCTCCAGGATGGCGTCCCGGCTCCAGCGGCCCGGGCGGTAGAACTTCACCACCACGTGCGCGCCCGATTCGAGGCGCACATCGAACACCCGGTTCTCGAGACACACGAGGGGCGTGACGTGGCCCGTGGGCGCGTAGCCGCCGGCTTCCACGGCGCCGAGCACCGCGTCGGGCGTCAGGGCGAAGAAGAACTCGGACATCTTCGACGGCAAAGTGTCCCCGAGCCGGGCCCCCAGCGCCCGGATTGCCGCGCCCCGCCCGTTTCGTTAGCTTTCTCAAGCACTTGCGAGCGAGTCTTCGATGAGCGAACGCGACCGCCCCTGGGTCTTCCGCACCTACTCGGGCCATTCCTCGGCGAGCGCGAGCAACGCGCTCTACCGGACGAATCTCGCCAAGGGCCAGACGGGGCTCTCGGTGGCCTTCGACCTGCCGACCCAGACCGGGGTCGACTCCGACCATCCCCTCGCCCGGGGCGAAGTCGGCAAGGTCGGCGTCCCGGTTGGGCACATCGAAGACATGGAGCGGCTCTTCGAGCAACTGCCCCTCGACCGCATGAACACCTCGATGACGATCAACGCGACCGCCGCGTGGCTGCTCGCGCTCTACATCGCCACGGCCGAGCGACAGGGTGTCGACCCGCGCGCGCTCCAGGGCACGACCCAGAACGACATCATCAAGGAATACCTGTCCCGGGGCACCTACGTGTTCCCGCCCCAGCCGTCGATGCGGCTCATCGGCGACATGGTGGCGTACACCGTCGAAGCCGTGCCCAAGTGGAACCCGATCAACGTCTGCTCCTACCACCTGCAGGAAGCGGGCGCGACGCCGGTCCAGGAAATCGCCTACGCCATGGCGACGGCCATCGCCGTGCTCGACGGCGCCAAGGCGCGGGAAGACCTGCCGGCCGAGGCCTTGCCGCGCGTCGTGGGACGCATTTCGTTCTTCCTGAACTCGGGCATCCGCTTCGTCGAAGAGATCTGCAAGGGCCGCGCCATGGCCGAACTCTGGGATGAGATCACGCGCGAGCGCTACGGCGTGCAGGACGAAAAACTCCGGCGCTTCCGCTACGGCGTCCAGGTCAACAGCCTCGGCCTCACCGAGGCCCAGCCCGAAAACAACGTGATCCGCATCGTGCTCGAGGCCTTGGGTGTCACGTTCTCGAAGAAGGCCCGCTGCCGGGCGCTCCAGCTCCCGGCGTGGAACGAAGCCCTCGGCCTGCCCCGCCCGTGGGACCAGCAGTGGTCGCTCCGGATCCAGCAGATCCTCGCCTACGAAACCGACCTGCTCGAGTACGAGGATCTCTTCGACGGCTCCCACGTGGTCGAGGCCCAGACCCAGGCGCTCATCGAAGCGGCCCGTGCCGAACTCGACGAAGTCCTCGCCCAGGGCGGCGCGGTTGCGGCCGTCGAGAACGCGTACATGAAACGCCGGCTGGTCGAGAGCCAGACGAAGCGGGCCCAGGCCATCGAAGACGGCAGCCACGTGGTGGTGGGCGTCAACCAGTACACCGAAACGGAAGCCTCGCCCCTGCTCGAGGGCACCCGC
>JAYZFQ010000052.1:0-9548 GCA_036336695.1 Myxococcota bacterium | reverse complement strand
GCAAGCAGTGGCGCGAATGCGAGTTCATTGCTGCCGAGCCGCCCGAGCCGCAATCCGGTCAGGTGGTCTTTCGGGTCGACCACTTCGCCCTGACCGCCAACAATATTTCCTATGCCCTGGCCGGGGACGCCCTCGATTACTGGGCGTTCTTTCCCGCTCCCGAGGGTCGTGGACGCATCCCCGTCATGGGCTACGGCGAGGTGCTCCGGTCGCGTCGGGACGGCGTTTCCGAGGGCGAACGTTTCTTCGGCTTCTTTCCGATGTCGACGCACCTCGCCATCGACGCCCAGGCTGCAGGCGGCAACCTGATCGATGCTGCCCCGCACCGAGCGGGTCATGCCCCCGCCTACCGTCAGTACGTGCGCAGCACGGAAGACCCGATCTACACGTCGGAGACCGAGTTCCAGATCGTCCTGTTGCGTGGGCTGTTCATGACTTCGTTCCTCGTCGACGATTTCCTTGCGGACAACGCGCACTTCGGAGCCGAGACCCTCGTCGTGTCGAGTGCCTCGAGCAAGACGTCGATCGCCTTGGCGTTCCAGGCATCGCGCCGGGGGGAGGTTCGGGTCGTCGGGCTCACCTCGCCTCGGAATGCGGACTTCGTGAACTCCCTGGGGCTCTACGACCAGGTGTTGCCCTACGCCGAGATCTCGGCGCTTCCTGCGGACGTGCCGACTGTCTTCGTCGACATGGCAGGTAACACGGACGTGGTGCGCACACTCCACCGACACCTGGGTGATGCCCTGAAGCACAACTGCGTGGTCGGGGCGACGCACTGGGACCGGAGCGGGCCGGGGGAGGCCTTGCCGGGGCCCAAGCCCGAGTTCTTCTTTGCGCCGGCGCAGATCGTGAAACGCAGCAACGACTGGGGGGGCGCGGTCTTCCAGGAACGGCTCGGCGAAGGCTGGAAACGCTTCTGCACGGCGAGCGATGGCTGGCTCCGCGTACAGCGCGGCCGAGGCCCCGAGGCGTTGCGCCGGGTCTATCTCGAAACGCTGGACGGCAGGACCTCACCCGCGGACGGCCACGTGCTGTCGCTCTGGGAGGAGTGAGACGTGGCGGTTCTGGGCTCGGGAGCCAGGTGGTCGGCGGGTCTGCTGCTATCGCTCTTCTTCGCGCTGGGTTGGGGCGTGGCGTCGGCCGGCGAGAAACTCGCGCCCGGCGATCCGGCGCCCGAGTTTACGCTGCGGGGCAGCGATGGCCGGACCTACACCCTTTCCCAGTTCGTCGGAAAGCGGGGCGTGGTGCTGGCGTGGTTCCCCAAGGCGTTCACCCCTGGCTGAACGCGGGAACTCGAGGCGCTGCGTGACAGTGCTGAAAACCTGGACGATTTCGAGGCGGAGGTTTTCATGGTAAGTCTCGATACTCCCGAGCAGAACCGGGCGTTCGCCGAATCACTGGGCGCCGACCAGGTCCTGCTCTCGGATTCAACGGGCATTGCAGCCCAGGCCTATGGCGTCGCCGGGCCGGGGGCGAAATACGCGAAGCGCTGGACGTTCTACATCGATCGAAACGGAAAGATCCGAGCCGTGGACCGCGCTGTCCGGGTCAGCAGCGCCGGAGAGGACATCGCGCGCCGGCTGGGTGAACTGGGATTTCCGCGCCGCGGACCCTGATGCACTGAAGAGCGTGCTTTGCACGTCCGATTGTGCCGATCGAGAAAGGAAACTCGCATGTCGCCTCCCAACGCCGTTCGTGCCCAGCTGGATCACCCCGTGATCGACGCAGATGGTCACCTGATCGAGTTCATGCCGGCGGTACGAGATCACATCCGGGACGTCGGCGGGCCGGCGCTCGTCGACGCCTTCGACGCCTCCATGACCGGGGCGGAGCAGGCGCGGGAACTCCCCGAGGAAGCGCGGCGTGCCCTGGGGATGTTCAAGATGACGTGGTGGGCCTTTCCCACCCGCAACAGTCTCGATCGGGCGACGGGCATGCTGCCGAAGCTCTTCTACGAGCGCCTCGACGAACTGGGCATCGACTTCGCCGTGGCCTACCCGACCCTCGGCCTCATGCCGATGAGCATCGACCAGGAAGACCTTCGCCGCGGCCTGACGCGTGCGATCAACCGGAGCAACGCAGAAATGTTTGCGCCGTACGCCGATCGCATCAGCCCGGTGGCGGTGATTCCGATGCACGACCCGAGCGAGGCCATCGAAGAACTCGAATATTGCACTGGGGAACTCGGCCTCAGGGCCACGTTGCTCGCCGGCCACGTTCTGCGCCCGCTCGGCGAGGGGCTCCCCCGCGGCGCGCGTTGGCTGGACACCTTCGGTGCCGAGAGTCCGTATGACTACGACCCCGTGTGGCGCAAGTGTGTCGAGCTCGGAGTTGCGCCCACGTTCCATTCGGCGGGGATGGGTTGGGGCAGCCGGATTTCCCAGAACAGCTACGTGGCCAACCACGTCGGAAACTTCGCCGCAGCAGGGGAGGCCATTTGCCGCGCGCTCTTCCTGGATGGCGTGACACGGCGCTTCCCAGAGCTGCGGTGCGCTTTTCTCGAAGGCGGCGTCGGTTGGGCGTGCAGCCTATTTGCAGACCTGGTCGGCCACTGGGAAAAGCGCGGCCCCGTCGGCTTGCCGCATTACGACCCGGTGAACCTCGATCGCACGCTGATCGAGTCGCTTTTCAAGAGTCATGGCTCGGAACGCTTCAAGAAGCACCTCGACGAACTCGAAGAGGGGCTCCGGGTCCTCTGTGAGCCCCAGGCTGCCGTGGACGAGTTTTCGGCGGCGGGGATCGAGCGGGCCGAAGACATTCGCGACGTCTTTGATCGCAGCTTCCATTTCGGCTGCGAGGCGGACGATCCCGTCAACGCCAGCGCTTTCGACACCGCACGCAACCCGATGGGCGCTCGGCTGCGTGCTGTTTTCAGTTCGGACATCGGGCACTGGGACGTTCCGGACATGAGCGGCGTGCTGAACGAGGCGTGGGAACTCGTGGATGACGGGCTCATCGATCGTGCGGACTTCCGGGCGTTCACGTTCTCGAATGCCGTGCATCTCTGGGGCGGGGGGAATTCGCGCTTCTTCGAAGGCACTGCCATCGAGGAAGCGGCCGTCGCCGAACTCGGGTGACGCGTCAGAAATACTGGGACCAGCTCGTCGGGTGGTTGCGCTTGTAGGCGCGGTAGGCCGCGCACACGGGATAGAGCACGATGAGGACTGTCGCTGTGGCGATGTAGGTCTCCGGAAGACCCGCCTGGCGCATCCCACCCGTGAGGATCGTGGCGGCCGCGCCGAGGAGGAGGAAGTGCAGCACGTAGAAGAAGAGCGCCGTCTGGCCAAAGACGAGGAGCGGGTTCCAGGTCCAGGGCGGGCGGCGCAGGCGACGCTCGACGTTGGAGAAGCCCAGGAGCATCAATGCCATCAGTCCGAGTTCGAGGGCGATGAAGGCAAGGGCCGGGGGGTATTTGCTCACGTGGAGCCAGCGGACCAGGGACGTGCCGTCCCGGTGGAGACCCATGTTCCCGTAGGCATCGAGCCAGCGAATGGCGATGAAGAGCACGACGGCGCCGAGCCCCCAGCCGAGCAGGGCACCTTCGGCTCGGATCCGCCCTGGGTTTCCATCGGGCAGGTCGATCAGGTAACGGCCGAAGGCCCAGCCGCAGACGAGCATCGCCAGCCACGGAACGACCGGGTAGATCACGATCAGTTGGTCCGCGTACACGGGCGCAAGCGTCACCGCCGCAAGGGCGGGCACTGGCTCGCCGATCGGTATCAGCGATGTGGTGATGAGCTCGCCAAAGACGAACCACACCAAGCCCCCCGCCAACAGCCACGGGGTCGCCACGCGCCGCAGGGGGATCATCAAGAGCAGGCTGGCGCCGATCGCGAAGAGCACCTGGAGGATCAGGGCGCCGTAGTTCGCGAGCAGGGTCAACAGCCCCTCCAGGCCGAGGATCACGAGGGCTCGGATCAGCAGGTGACGGTCGAGGCTCTTCGCAGACTCCCCTCTCCGCGCCCGGTTCTCGATGCTCAAGGCCAGGGACGTTCCCGTGAGAAACAGGAAGGTCGGCGCACAGAGGTGGGTGACCCAGCGCGTGAAGAAATCGACGGCAGGAATCGCCGTTCCGGCGATCCACACCGGCGCGCCCGTTTCCGGATTCAAGAGGTACGCCGAATCCGCGTTGAAACGGCCGGCGTTCCACATTTCGGACGCGTGGTCGAGCGCCATGAGGATCATGACGAACCCGCGCATCCAGTCGATGGCGTAGATGCGTTGGCTCGGGTTCACGCGGTCAGGGCGGCTTCCACTTTTTCGGTCAACTCGTCGGGCTCGTAGGGCTTGCGCAGAAAGCCCTCGATGCGGTCGCCGGAAAACCGCTCCGCGGTGCGCTCCTCGCTGTAGCCACTGGTCACGATGACGGGCATCTCGGGGCGCAGGCGTCGAATCTCTCGGAAGGTCTGCTCACCGTCCATCTCGGGCATCACCAGGTCCAACACGACGGCCTCGATCTCTTCCCCGCGGTCCTCGAGGATGCCGAGTGCCTCGCGGCCCCCGGGCGCGGTGATCACGTCGAAACCGGCCCGTTTCAGGAATTCGGCACCGATTTCGAGAACCGATTCCTCGTCGTCGACGATGAGCACCGTGGCTTGAACGCCATGGCCCACCCGCCGCTCGGAGCCGGGTTCGGGCGCGGTCTCCTGGGATTCGGTCTGCGGAAACAGCACTCGAAAGGTGGTTCCCTCGCCTGGTTCACTGTCCACCGTAATGAAGCCGCGGTGCCCCTGCACGATGCCGAGGACCGCGGCGAGGCCGAGACCTCGTCCGGCTCGCCGCGTGGTGAAGAAGGGCTCGAAGATCCGGTCCCGGGTCGCTGCGTCGATGCCTGCCCCCGAGTCCTCGACCTCGAGAAAGACGTATTCGCCCGAGGCCGCCTTGGGGGTCCCGATCGGCAGCAGGTTTTCGCGAATTTCCGTATGACCCGTGCGGAGGAAGATCTTCCCCGGGCCGCTTCCAAGCGCTTCGGTCGCATTCATGACGAGGTTCACGATGATCTGCCGGAGTTGCGTGTCGTCGCCTTCGATCAGCGGCAGGTTGTTGGCGAGTTCCAGTTCGAGGACGTTGGCCTTGGCGACCGAAGCCTCCAGGAGTTCGAGCGTGTTTCGGGCGACGCTGGAGAGATCGGTCGGCTTGAGCGAGAACGGAGTCATGCCGGAATAAGTCAGCATCTGCTCCGTCAGCCCCGCCGCGTGCTGTGCCGCCGATCGGATGCGGGCGAAGCGCCGAGCCAGGTCGGAATTCTCGTCGGCTTCCGTCAGGCCGAGCGAGCTGTTTCCGAGGATCACGCTCAGCAGGTTGTTGAAGTCGTGGGCGATTCCCCCAGCCAACACTCCGAGGCTTTCGAGACGCTGGACCTCGCCGAGATGCGCCTCGAGTCGATGGCGTTCTTCTTCGGCGAGTTTGCGTTCGGTAACGTCGCTGCTGGCCCCCACGACGCGAACGACGCCGTCCTCGTCGCTCCGTTCGGCGATCAGGCACGTATGGATCCAGCGCACCTCGTCGCCCTTCGTAAGGATCCGGCCGTCGAACTCCTCTCGGCCGCCAACGAGAGCGGAATCGATCGCGGCGAGCGCGGTTCGTACGTGTTCAGGATCCCCGAGCGCGCTCAGGCCGGTCTCCTCGATATCGCGCCGGCTGTGTCCCGTAATGCGCGTGAACGCCTCGGTGACCCACTCGAGTTCGAACGAGCCACTGGGAGCGATCTGGAAGCCGAAACTGAAATCTGAACTCAGTTCCGAGACCGCGCGGTAATGTTCCCGGCTGGCGCGAAGTTCTTCTTCCGCCAGTCGGCGCGCGACGACCTCGCGCTCGAGGTCGCGGACGACCGCGAGGAGTTGGTCCGTCCGGTCTTCGACACGCTGCTCGAGGGTGTCGTGGGCACGCTGAAGCGATTCCTGTTGCTCGTGGGTCTCGGTGACGTCGCGCGCAACACCGACGATCCGCGTGTCGCCGTCGTCGGAAACGAACCCGTGGAGGTTCGCTTCCAGCCAGAGCCAAGAACCGTCTTGCCGGCGTGTGCGCGCCCGCGCGGTGACCTGTTCCCTGTTGTTCATCGCGGCGCCGAGGGCTTCGAGAACGCGCTCCTGGTCGTCGACGTGAATCCAGTTCGCCGCGCTGTGCCCCACCATGTCCTCAGGCCGAAAGTCCAGCACCGCGGCGACGGAATCGGTCATGTACGTGAGGTTCCAGTCGGAGTCGATCTCGAAGATGAGGTCTCCGGCTTGCTCGGCGAGAACTCCGAAGCGCTGTTCGCTCTCGCGAAGGGCCTGGCGGGCCAGGCGGCTCTCGTGTTCGAGCGCGGTCCGCCGCCGCCGGATGTAATGCCCGCCGGCTGTCACCTGCAACCCCAGGGCGGTGACGCCGACGAGGGGCCATGCGAGGGTCATCGATGTGGGGAATGCGTCCTTCCAGAAATAAGCGAGGGAGGTCGCCCCGTCGAGGATCGCGATGGCGACGAAGGCAAGGGGGAGAATTTTCTGACTCGGCTTGGCGTCTCGGTCCCGGGCGGTTTCCATGACGAGGAACGCAGCGACGAGTTCCACGGCGGGTTCCGCACCGGCGCTCATGATGTGACCCAGGTCGGGGAAGAAGGAGCCGACGACCCAGCGCAACACGCCGAACCCGAGTCCCGCAGGCAAAATCCAGTTCAGCGTGGGCCGGTCCGTGTAGGCCCGGGCCCCAGCGAGGAGGAAGGCGGGGAGCAGGGGCGAGATCAGTTGAGCGGAAACGTGGACCCACGTGACTTCGCCGGCGAAACGCATGAAGGCAGCGACGACGACGATGATGATCCAGCCCCAGGCCCACAGGACGACCGGGTTGGCGTTGTCGCGCAGGTTCCAGACCAGCCCGCCAACGGCGAGAAGCATCAGGCAGAGCAGGAGCTCGGCCACGGTGTCCTCCGCGGGCCCGCTACAGGGCGCGTGGGTGCATCATCCCCTGAAGCCCCCCCCGGGGTCAAGCTTCCCGGCGTGCCTCACTCCGCCGGAGAAGTGTGCGGGCGAACGTTTACCGGGATGGTGCTCATGCGGGGAATCCCGGTATAGGGGTCGTACTCCCGGTCCACGGGCGAAAGCCGCCCCGTGTTGCTGCCGATCTCCCGGACGCGGGAGTCGTTTTTCCTCCCGGGTGCGTCTCCGAAGGCATGGGGCATGGAGATCACGCCGCGGCGCAGCCCGGTCTCCGCCTCGGCGACTCCGAGGATCGACGCGTGATCGGACTCGATCTCGATCACGTCTCCAGGGGCGATTCCGAGTGCGTCCAGATCTTCGGGGTGCATGAAGGCCGGGTTGTAGCGGTACCTGCGCGTCAGCCGGGCGATGTCGCGGCCCGCCGAGTTGTGCACGTCGAGAAGACGCCGGCAGAGCAAACGGAACGCGAAGTCCGGGTACCGTTCGTCGGGTTCTCCAGCGACTTCCCGCAGTTCTTCGAGCATCACGGGGTTCGCGAGGTCGAGTTTGGTTTCGCAGTCCGCTGGCTTCGGGGCGACGATACTTGCGGGAGCTTCGAAGACCTGGCCATGGGGGTGTCGCTTCACCTCTTCCAGGGAAACACGTGAGCCGCGGGTGAGTGTTTCGAAGAGAGCATCGGTGCTCGGCGGGTGTTCCATGTCCAGCGCAGTTCTCTCGGGCGCCTCGCTCTGGGGTCCCCAGGAGTAGGAAGACTGGATCGTGAGCGGGAGATGCATGTGCTGCGCCATGCCGTAGAAGAATTCCCATTCTTCGATCAGGTCCGACCCCGCCGGCGGCTCCACGAGTTTGGGCGCGTACTGGGCGTAGGGAACGCCGTACCCCATCGAGTAGGGCACCAGAGTCTCGGCCGGTAGCGACATGCCCGGTTGCTCCAAGGAAAGCTTGGGCGCCACCACGTAGTGCGCGAGCTTCGCCGTTGCCGACATCTTGATGTCGAAGGTGACGAGCAACTCGAGCGCCTGCATTGCCGCGTGGGTCTTCAACTGATCCGGCCACGCCGCCATGGGGTTGCCTCCGAGGCAGAAGAGCGCCTTCACCTGGCCGTCCCCCGGGAGGAGGATCTCGTCCGCAAGCGCTGCGGTCGGGAGGCCCGCGGCGGTGTCGGCGAAGCCGCGCACGCGGAGCTTTTCCCCGAAGCCCCAGCCCGGCCGCGGCGGCAGGGGCATGGCGACGGCCTGGACCTCGGGCAAGAGTGCCCCCGGGTTGTGGAGCCTTTCGCCGGCGCGGACCCAGCGGCCGCAGAGCGTGTTGAGGCAGATCAGGAGGTACTCGGTGAGATTGCCGCGCCCGGACATGTTCGGCCCCGTGCCGGCGTTCGCGCAGCCTCGGCGCCCCCCGGCGAACACCCGCGCGGCGCGAACCAACGCGTCTCGGGGGACGTCGGCCCTGCGCTCCACGGTTTCCGGTGTGAACGGGGCGACGGCCCGGCGCAGCGACTCGAAGCCGGCAGCGTTCTCTGCCACGAAGTCCTTGTCGTAGAGCCCTTCTTCGATCACGACGCGCAAGATGCCGGCCAGGATCGTGGGATCCTCCCCCGGCTTTCCCTGGAGGTGGACGGCGGCGCGCTTCGCCACGTCGCTGCGGCGGGGATCGATGACGACGAGTTGCATCCCGCGCTTGACCGCGTCGTCGAGGTGCCAGGCAGGGTTGTAGACCGGGATGCCGATCGATTTCGAGACCGTGGGGTTCGCGCCGACGAGCATCCAGGTGTCGGCCCCTTCCCAGGCATGGGCGCCGGCACCCCACGAACCGTGCAGGGCGGGGGCCACCATTTTTCCGGGCTGGTCGATGGTGGCGCTGGTGAAACGCATGGGGGAACCGATTGCATCCATCCACGCCAGGGCGACCGGCGCCGCGGCCGGGTAGGGAAAGGAAAACGTCCCGGTATACAGGGCGACCGCGCGCGGTCCGTGCCGGTCGAGAATTTCCTGGACCCGGGAGGCGACCTCGGCGATGGCCTGCTGCTGCGGGACCGGGGCGTGGGTGCCGTCGGCCTGGCGCTTCATCGAGTGGAGCAACCGGGCCGGGTTCGCGTGCTGCTCGGGCAGCGACCGACCCTTGGGGCAGACATAACCGTGGTAGATCGGGTTCTCGGGATCGCCCACGACCCGCGTCGCTCGCCCGTCCTCGACGTCGACGAGAATGGCGCAGTGCGCGTGACAGAAGCGGCAGATCGAGGGGTGTGTCGTCGTCACGGGTCCGTTCTCAGGGGGTCGGGCCGCCCCGGATGATGCCCCGGGAGAGGAGCCCTTCGATTTCGCCGGCGCTCATCCCAAGGTCCTCGTTCAGGATGGCCTCGGTGTGCTGCCCGAGCGTGGGCCAGCGGGTGGTTTCCGCTTCCGGGGTTTCCGAGAGCTTGATCGGGTTGCCCACCACCAGCAAGGGCTCGTCGCCATCAGGCCGTTCGACTTCGACGAGCATGTCGTGGCTCTGGACATGGGGGTTCGAAATGATGTCTTCGGGTCCGAGGCAGGGTCCGGCGGCGACGCCCCGCCCGCAGATATCGGCGCAGGCTTCGAGCTTGGTCCGCGTCGAGGCCCAGCCTTCGATGGCGGGCCGCACGACGGCTTCGAG